>CAIYDT010000083.1 GCA_903924985.1 uncultured Acetobacteraceae bacterium | reverse complement strand
GCCCCGCACCGCCCGCGAAGAAGGCTTCGACGAGATCGCCGGCTGGTTCGAGACCCTGGCGAAGGCCGAGCGCTCGCACGCCGGCCGGTTCCAGAAGGCTCTGAACGAACTGGGCTAAGCCGTTTACACCCCCCCCCTCCCCCGCGCGCGGGCGGAGGGGGCACCTTCCCCGATACGGCAAAGAAAGTATCGTGCGATGAGAGAAGGCAGCCTCGAGGCGCCGACCCGGCATCCGATTCCCTGGCAAGACGAATCTTTCTACGACCCCGATGAGATCGAGAAGGAATTGCGCCGGGTTTTCGACATCTGCCACGGGTGCCGCCGTTGCTTCAATTTGTGCGATTCCTTCCCACGCCTGTTCGATCTGGTCGATGCCGCCCCATCCGAGGAGCTGGACACCGTCGACAGTAAGGATTTCAAGTCCGTCGTGGATGCCTGCACGTTGTGCGACATGTGCTACATGACGAAGTGCCCCTATGTGCCGCCGCACTCGTTCAACCTCGATTTCCCGCATTTGATGCTGCGGTATCGGGCGATGGAGGATCGGCAGGGCAAGGTCCCGTTCGCCGACAAGCAACTGGCGGAAACCGACCGCAATGGGGCGCTGGCGACATTGGTGTCCCCCATCGCCAATTGGGCAACCAGGCGCGGCAACGCAACCGCCGGGCGCGTCCTGCGTTCTGTTGCCGGTCTGCATAAAGACGCGGAGCTGCCGAAATACGCCAGCCACGCCTTCACCAACCTGGATCATGAAGCGCCGGCTGTTAACAAGGACGCCCCGGCGTTCGGCCGCAAAGCCGTGTTGTACGCGACGTGCTTCGTCAATTTTAACGAACCCCATGTCGGCGTCGCCGCCCGCCGGGTATTGGCGAAGAACGGCGTCGAAACCACCGTGGTTTACCCCAGTTGCTGCGGCATGCCGCTGCTGGAACAAGGCCGCATCGACGAGGTCGCCGCCAACGCCCGCAAGGTGGCCGCCGAGATGAAGCCCTGGATCGAGAAGGGCTACGACATCATCGCCTTGGTCCCGTCCTGCGGGCTGATGCTGAAATCGGAATGGCCGCTTATTCTCCCAGGCGATCCCGATATTTCCCTGTTGTCCCGCGCGACCTTCGATATCAGCGAATACGTCGTCGATATCGCGAAGAAGGAAGGTATGGCCGAGGGCATGCAGACCGTCCCGGGCACATTATCGTTGCACATGGCCTGCCACGCCCGGGCGCAAAATATGGGGCAGAAGGGCGCGGAAATGCTTCGCCTGATCCCTGGCTCCACCGTCAAGGTGATCGAGCGCTGCTCGGGGCATGGCGGGTCCTGGGGCTTCAAGGAGGAATGGTTCCCTGTCGCGATGAAAGTCGGCAAGCCGGTCGCTCAGACCGCCCAGCAAACCGGCGCGGGGTTCGTGATGTCGGAGTGCCCGCTGGCCGGCGTGCATATCGCCCAGGGTATCGATGCGTTGGATCAGGACGGTGCCAGGCCCGAACTGGTGACGCACCCAATCCAGTTGCTCGCGCGTGCCTATGGGTTTTCCGGCTGACCCAACCATCGCGGTCGTTTAAGGAGCCTCCCATGCCCAAACGCATCATCACTGTTTCAGACATCATCCCCGCTGCGGAATACGCGAAAAACCGCACCCAACTCCGCAGCGAGATCACCGCCAGGAAGCGCAACCGCCGGGTTGAGGTCGGCCCCTACATTACCTTCTACTTCGAGTCCTACGACACGATGTGGCACCAAATCCAGGAGATGGTCTACATCGAAAAGGGCGGTGCCGAGCAGGTGCCCGGCGAACTGGAAGCGTATAACCCTTTGATTCCGAACGGATCGGAACTCACCGCCACCTTCATGATCGAAATCGACGATCCCATTCGCCGCGCCCGCGTGCTGGATAGTCTGGGCGGCATCGAAAACACCGCGTTCATCCGACTGGATAGCGAAACGGTCCGATGCGTGGCGGAAGCCGATCAGGACCGCACGCGGGAGGACGGCAAGGCATCGTCGGTGCAGTTCGTGCATTTCCCCTTCACCGCCGCCCAGATCGCGGCCTTCCCGATGGCCGAGATTACCCTGGGCTTCAACCATCCCCATTACGGCCACATGGCCATCCTCCCCGACAACGTGCGGGCCGAATTGACGACCGACTTCGGGTAACGGACACTGCCGCACAGGAGGACCCAGCCCATGCCCCTGTCACCGGTGCCGGCGCGGCCCGAATTCGGTAGGGGGCCTGCATGATCGACAAGCTCACGCTACGAAACTTCAAGGCTATCGGAGAGCAGGTCTTCGAGTTCGGCCAGTTCGATCTGCTGGTTGGGCCGAACAACAGCGGCAAGAGCACGATTTTGCAGGCCTTGGCGATCTGGCAGTTCTGCGTCGATGAGTTTCGGCGAGTGGATCGCCGGGGCTCTACGGGAATTCAGATCGTGCTGCCGAATTTCACCGCATTGCCGTTGCCGGAGTTCATCCTGCTGTGGAAGGACCGGGTGGACCGCCGGAACACCGCCACGAAGACGCAAGCATTTATTCTCATTGAAATCGAGCTGACGTGGCGGAACGCCGATGGCACCGGCGGCGCGTTCGGCGTCCAACTACGATATCAATCGCAGCAGACCATTTACGCCATTCCTCAGGGGGGATGGGAGCAATTCCGTCAGCTCGCCAAGCTGGGAACTCTGCCGAAGATAGCCTATGTCCCACCATTTTCCGGTTTGGAGCCGGTAGAAAAGCGGCTCGACGATGCGCCAATCCGGCAGCAGGTCGGTAAAGGACAACCTGGGGGTGTGTTACGTAATCTGCTGCTTCGGGTCGCCGAACTCAAAACCGCAGAATGGGATGAATTGGCGAAACAAATCAAGCGTTGGCTCGACGTTCGTATCGTTAAACCGAAATACGACCCGGAATCCGACGTCAACATAACCGTCGATTACGAAAAAAATGGACGTAAATACGATATTATATCAGGCGGGAGCGGGTTTCATCAAACCCTCACGCTGTTGGCGTTTCTCTTTGGGTATAGTCCAACCACGATCTTGTTGGATGAACCGGACGCCCATCTGCACGTGCGTTTGCAACGGGAAATTTTGGATTATTTCAAACTGCAATCACAGCAGCGCGGGGTCCAATTCCTGATCGCGACTCATGCCGAAGAATTCGCTCGCGGCGTGGATGGGGCGCAGATTATATCACTGCTGGCAGGCGTACCGCAGCGCATTCAGTCCACACCTGCGCTGCTCAGGGCCATGGCCGATGTCGCGAACGAAGAGATTACCCGGCTGCGGGCATCGCCGTTTATTCTTTACGTCGAGGGTGAAACGGATGAGCGTATCTTGCGCGCCTGGGCAGAGGCTTGCGGCGTCACCGACGCGGTTGGCAAGTTTACTTTTCATACCATGGGCGGCGGCAGCACGCGCGATATGAAAAAAGCAGCGGACGACCATTTTGTAGCCTTACAGCAGATCATCCCCGGGGTTAAGAGGATGATGCTGTTTGATTTCGACGACGATGCCAAAGCATTCCATCCGGGTCCTGACAATCCATCGTTGGCGGAATGGAAGCGCCGGAATATCGAGAACTATCTTCTGGTGCCGGATGCTTGGCATCGCGCCGTGACCAGAAATCTGCCAGCGGGAGACACCGACCTCTTTCAGTCGCTTCGATTGGCTGTCGTCGATCGATGGTTTTCGGACCAACTCCTGTCCCTGCCCCCCGGACGGACTTGGCGAACTGTCACCGCCGATATTTTCCGGCGCGTCGATGGAAAGCTAATCCTGTTCGAAGGCGATGAATCTCTCTTCCAATCGCTGAGAGCAATCGCTGGCATGGCACCGACGCGTGAGGAAGTGGCCGCCCATATGCTCCCAGACGAAATCCACGAGGACGTCCACGATTTCATGCGCCGCTTGGCGGTATGCGCCGAATTGACGGACCCCGGAGTCTAACCGACACTGCCGCGCAGGAGAACCCACCCCATGCCCCTGCACGAAGCAGCCGCCGTCACCGGCGTCGGAGAAACCCAGTATCTGCGAGGCACCGATCGCACCCCGCTGTCGTTCCAACTGGAAGCGTCGCTGGCCGCCATCCGCGACGCCGGCCTGAAACCCACCGATATAGACGGGTTGATCCCCTATGGTCACGGCGCGGTGGCCGAGGACTTCGTCACCAATTTCGGCATCAAGGACCTGCGCTTCTCCGCCACCACGCCGATGGGCGGCGCGTCGTCCGTTGCCGCGATCCAATGCGCCATGGCCGTGATCGACGCCGGCATCTGCAAGCATGTGCTCCTGTCGCTTGGCCGCACGGGCTACTCCGGCGGTCGCATCGGCACGCGGGTGCAGCAAATGCCGCAGTTCCGCACGATCGGGGAGTTCGAGATGCCCCTCGGTGCCATCGCCCCCGCGCAGCTTTACGCCCCCATGGCTCGGCGGCACATGGAGCTATACGGCACCACCTCCCGCCAGTTGGCCGAGATCGCGGTGTCCACGCGCTACCACGCTTCCCTGCAATCGAACGCCACCATGCGGACCCCGATCACCATTGAGGATCATCAGGCGAGCCGCATGATCTCCGACCCGCTGCGGCTGCTGGATTGCTCCCTGGAAAGCGACGGCGGCGCGGCGGTGGTGATCAGCGCCCCGGACATCGCGCGCGATCTGGCCAGACGCCCGATCATGGTGATGGGCGTGGCGGAGGGGCATCCGGACTCGCCCTCCGCGATCACCCAGCGGCCGGACCTGACCACGTTGGGTCTGGCCAAAGCCGCGCCCAAGGCCTTCGCGATGGCAGGCGTCACCCACAGCGATATCGACGTGGCCGAAGTCTACGACTGCTTCACCTACATCGTGATGTGCCAGCTCGAAGACCTCGGCTTCTGCAAGAAGGGCGAGGGCGGGGGCTTCATCGAGAACGGCGCCCTGCGGCTGGGCGGGAAGATGCCGGTCAATACCCATGGCGGGCTTCTGTCGCAGGCGCATATGGCGGGGATGAACCACATCGTCGAACTCACCCGCCAGTTGCGCGGGGAAGCGGCGGCGCAGGTGAAGGATGCCGAGATCGGTCTGGTCACCGGCTACGGCGACATGGGCGACGGCGCGCTCGCCATCATGCGGAGGGCCTAGCCAGTGGAATACGATAAGCTGGTCCCCTCCCCCACCCCGGACACCCAACCTTACTGGACCGGCCTGCAAGAACACCGCCTGTGCCTGCAAGCCTGCGCCGATTGCGGTAAGGTGCGGCATTATCCCAGGCCGGTGTGCGACGCGTGCTACTCAATGAACGCGAAATGGATCGAGGCCTCCAGCCGCGGAACGGTGCATAGCTGGACCATTACCCACTACGCCTTCCACCCGGGTTTCAAGGGCGACCTACCCTACATCCTGGTGACGGTGGACCTGGAGGAAGGGGTGCGGATGAACGCCCAGGTGCGGGGGATTACGCAGGAAGACCTGCGAGTCGGGCTGCCGGTGAAGGTGGGGTTCGATAAGGTGAAGGACGATCTGACGCTGCCGGTGTTCGAGAAGGCGTAACGGTTAGCCCCTGACCACCACCGACATCCGCCCCACATCCTGACCCCGCGCCGGGCTGATGGTAACCTGGATATCCTGGCCCAGGGTGGTCAGGAACTCCATCAGCCGGCCGACAGATACCGAAACAGGCTTACAGCGCATCAGGGTGGAAACCTGCGCCTGGGTGGTACCCAGCAACCGCGCCGCTTCGACCTGCGTTACGCCGCGAGCCTTCAGAATCCGGTAGATTTGTACAGTCAGTTTCGCCTTCACCAGCTCCTGTTCGGAATCAGGTAGGCCAAGGTCGGCGAAAACGTTGCCGCTGCTGAGTTCGTGGGTCTTTTCCATATCATTCGGCCCCATTGTGAAGATCCTCCGCCAGCTTCAACCGCTGCCGGATCAAATCGGTTTCCATCTTGGGGGTGGCGATCCCCTTCTTGGACTTCTTCTGAAACACGTGCAGAACGTAAACCTTGTCGGTGAACCGCACCGTGTAGGCGGCCCGGTACGTGTCCCCCCGATGATCCTCGATCAGTTCCAGCACGCCGGCGCCACGAAACCCTTTCAGTGGCTTGGCCGAGGGCGGCGTCTCCCCCAGTTGCACCGCGAACAAGGACACTCCGAACGCCCGCCGCACCGTCGGAGGAAATTCCCGCAGCGCCTTGCGGCTGCTGCCGATCCACACCAGCTCGGCGGGGTCGACATCATCGTCGTCCTCATCGGTTATATCGTTATATGGTTTTATGAATAGATGGTCAAGCTTGAATCGCATGGATGCCTCCAGTCGTGGAGGCACCACCATGAACCCATCAGGTTAACAAAACGTTAACGCCGCTCAATCGATTCCGACGACCTCGCCCAGCGTGTCGCCAATTGTTCGGTTGATCACCAGATCGGCGATCCCGTCCAGCGGGGTCTCGTCCCGGTTCAGGATCACCAGCGCCGATCCGTTGCGCGTCGCCAGTTCGGGGAACCCCGCCGCGGGGTAAACCACCAGCGAAGACCCGACCACGATGAACAGGTCGGCCAACAGCGTTTCCCGCTGCGCCAACTGCATCTCCCGCTGCGGCATCGACTGCCCGAAGGAGATCGTGGCGGTCTTAACCCAGCCGCCGCAGGCGCAGCTTGGCACGATGCGGTCGCGTTCAAAATCCACCCGCAGCGCGCCGATCTCAAAGCGCTGGCCGCAATCGAGGCAGTGGGCGTAGGTGGTGTTGCCGTGCAGCTCGAGCACCTTGTCGTCGGGAATGCCGGAATCCTGGTGCAGCCCGTCGATGTTCTGGGTGATAACGGATGATGCCTTGCCGCACCGGATCAGCTCCGCCACCGCGCGGTGCCCGCGATTGGGGGTGGCCTTGATCAGCACACCCTCCATATCGAACCGACGCTTCCAGGTTTCCCGCCGAGCGGCGTCGGAGCGCATGAAGTCCGAGAAGTCGATCGGCTTCATTTTGGTCCAGGTGCCGCCGGGGCTGCGGAAGTCGGGGATGCCGGATTCGGTGCTGATACCGGCGCCGGTAAACACGACGACGCGCTGGGCGGCATCGATCAATTGGGCGAATTCGTCCAGGTCGGTGTCGACAGGCATGGGCGGCATCCTCCAGCGGCGGGATCGGTCTGTACAGTACGTTAACGCGTGGGAGCGCTGGCGGCAAAACCTTCCGCTGGTCGGGGCAGATAGGGCCTGAGATAGGGCCGCCCCTTTTCCCAGCGCGGCGGGGACGCTAGGCAAGCGCATCAGCAGGACCGACCGCATGACCGACCGCCTCACCACCCGCATCGGCACGCTCACGCTCCCCAACCCCGTGATCTGCGGATCGGGGGAGCCGGTCATGACCGAGTCTGGAATTCGAGCCGCGTTGAACGCCGGGGCGGCGGGGGCGATCGCCAAGTCGGTGAACGAGAACCCGGCCGGCGGACAGCAGCTCGACCGCGCCGACTATGCCTGGCTGGGGGACTCGCTGTTCAACCGCTCCGGCCTGTCGCAGCGGGACACCGCCGCGTGGTTCGCCGCCATCGCCGCCATCGACCGCGATGCCGCGCGCGAGCAGAAATT
Source organism: uncultured Acetobacteraceae bacterium (assembly GCA_903924985.1). Lineage (GTDB taxonomy): Bacteria > Pseudomonadota > Alphaproteobacteria > Acetobacterales > Acetobacteraceae > Rhodopila. The sequence continues at coordinate 57,218 of CAIYDT010000083.1, read as the reverse complement.
CGTCGCCGCCAGCATCGTCTACGGCAGCGCGGAGGGCGCGATTGCCATCGCCTCCATGGCTCGCTCGGCCGGATTGCGGGTGTTCGAACTGAACGTCGGTGCCCCGCACGCGTCGGAGGCCACACCGGGCGCCATCGTCCAGGAGACCGACCCCGTTCGGCTGCGCGATCTCGTTGCGAACGTGCGAGCGGTCACGCAGGACATGCAATTATGGGTCAAACTGACCGGCCTATCGTCGAACCTGCCGGCCTTGGCGCTGGCAGCGAAGGAAGGCGGCGCGGATTCCGTCTGTATGATGGGGCGGTTCATGGCACTGGTCCCCGACCTGGATACCTTGGCGCCGCTACTGGGGACCTCGGCGGCGTACGGGGGGGGCTGGGCGCTGCCGATCGTGTGCCGGTTCCTGGCCCTCAGCCGCAAAGCCGTGGGATCCGACTTTCCCCTGATGGGAACAAACGGTGTGCGCGGCGGGCACGATGCGGCGCGCATGGCGCTGGCCGGCGCCTCGGCGGTGGAGATGCTGTCGCTGGTCATGCATGAGGGTTTCGCCGGATTGACCCGCAGCATCGCCGAGCTGGACGCGTTTCTGGCCGAACGCCGGCTGACCTTCGCCGAACTAATCGGACGAGCGGCGGACGCGCTGACCCCCTATGGCGCGCAGCCGGAAACGCCGGGAAGATGGAAGGACTTCGTGCCCCCCGAAACCCTGACCAAGGTGTAAGATGCAGCCCGACACCGACATTCTGGGATTGATGGACGTCCAGCCCACGTTCATGCCGGGCGGCGAACTCCCGGTTGTCGACGGCCATGCGGTCGTGCCGGTCATCAACCGCCTGCTGCCCTGCTTCGCACACGCCTTCGCGACGCAGGACTGGCACCCGCCCGGACACTTCTCCTTTGCCAGCACCCACCCGGGGAAGGTGCCGTTCGACACGGTCGACGGGCAAACCCTGTGGCCCGATCACGGCATCGCCGGCAGCCCCAATGCCGCCCTTCATGCCGCCATCGACCAGACGCGGATCGAGGTCGTCGTCCGCAAGGGGTTCCACCCGCACCTGGACAGCTACTCGGCATTTTTCGAGAACGACCGGACGACGCCAACTGGCCTGGATGGGTGGCTACGCCAGCGCGGCTTCAAGCGGATTTTTCTCACTGGCCTCGCAACCGATTTCTGCGTCGGCTGGTCGGCGGAGGACGCGCTGCGGCTCGGCTATGAAACCATTGTCATCGAGGACGCCTGCCGCGGCATCGGCATCCCGACCGCGCCGGGGCGTACGACCGTCGAGGACATTAAAGACAAGCTTTTGGCATTGGGTTGCTGTTTTATCGCCAGCACCGACCTTGCCGCGTAAGCCCCGCCCGTCGATAAACGCAGCAAGCGCGAAGGAGCCTCCCCCATGAAAATGAAAGCCGCGGTGCTGCGGGAACAGGGCAAGCCGCGCCCCTACGCCACCACGACGCCGATGACGATTGAGGAAGTCGACCTCGACCCCCCCGGCCCCGGCGAGGTCCTGTACAAGATCATCGGCGCCGGCCTGTGCCACTCCGATCTGTCGACCATCGAGAACCTGCGCCCGCGCAAACTACCCACCATCCCCGGCCACGAAGCCGCGGGGATCGTCGAGGAAGTCGGCCCCGGTGTTACCGGCCTGAAGGCCGGCGATCACGTGATCAGCGTCTTCGTCACCAGCTGCGGCGACTGCCGCTATTGCAACGCCGGCCGCCCGAACCTCTGTCAGGGCTCCAACGCGTCGCGCACCAATGGCACGCTGATCTCCGGCGCCCGTCGCCTGTCTGCTGGAGGAGAACCGATCTACCACTACAGCGGCCTGTCGGTGTTCGCGCAGTACGCCGTGGTGTCGCAGAACGCCCTGATCAAAATCCCGGACGACATCCCGCTTGAGGACGCGACCATCTTCGGCTGCGCCGTGCTGACCGGCGTGGGTGCGGTGCTGAACACGGCGCAGGTGCCACCCGGAGGGCGGGTCGCGGTGGTAGGCCTCGGCGGCGTGGGCATGAACGCTCTGATGGGCGCGGTAATCGCCGGCGCCGAACGCATCGTCGCGGTGGACACCAACGCCGAGAAGCTGAAACTGGCGCGCGAACTCGGCGCCACCGACTGCTTCCTGGCGGGCAACGCCGACTCCGTGCAGGAGATCCGGGACGCCACCGGAGGCGGGCTGGATTACGTGATCGAAACCGCCGGCTCCATCCCCGCGATGAACCTGGCCTATGCCATCGCCGCGCGCGGCGGCATGGTGGTCAGCGCCGGACTGCCGGCGAGCAACGCCAGCTTCTCCTACTTGCACGGCGCCCTGGTGTCCGACGAGAAATCCATCCGCGGCAGCTACATGGGTAGCTGCATTCCCAAGCGCGACATCCCCCGCTTCCTCGGCCTGTATCAGAGGGGCAAGCTACCGGTGCACAAGCTGCGGAGCGGTTTTTTACCCCTCGAACAGATCAACGAAGGCTTCGACCGCCTGTCCGACGGTTCGGTACTGCGGCAAATCCTGCGGCCGAACGGCTAACATGCCCGCCTACCTCGTCACCGGCGGCGCCGGCTTCATCGGCTCCCACCTTTGCGACGCGCTGGTGGCGCGCGGCGACAGCGTGCGGGTGCTGGATGACCTGTCCACCGGGCACCGGGAAAACCTGCCGGCCGGGGTCGAGTTCATCGAGGGAGACATCGCCGACCCCGAAGCCGCGCAAGGCGCCATGGAGGGCATGGACGGCTGCTTCCACCTCGCCGCCATCGCCTCGGTGGAGCGTGGGGTCACCGACTGGACCGGTACCCATCGCGTTAACCTGAGCGGCACCATTACCCTGTTCGATGCCATCCGCCGCACGGACAAAAGAATCCCGCTGGTCTACGCGTCCTCCGCCGCCGTGTACGGCGACTGCCAGACCATCCCGATCACGGAAGACGCGGACCGCAGCCCGCTATCCGCCTACGGCGCAGACAAGCTCGGCTGCGAGCTGCACGCCAAGGTCGCCAGCCACGTGCACGGCATTCCCACCACCGGCTTCCGCTTCTTCAACGTCTACGGCCCAAGGCAGGACCCCCGTTCCCCCTACTCCGGGGTCATTTCCATCTTCTGCGAGCGCATCGGCCGAGGCGCACCCATCGCCATCTACGGCGACGGCGGGCAGACGCGGGATTTTGTCCATGTCTCCGACGTGGTCGCCGCGTTGCTGGGCGGCATGGCGATGCGCCCCGCCGACGCCCCGGTGTTCAACGTCTGCACCGGCACCGCGACCTCGGTGCTGGACCTCGCGCATCTGATCGCCAGCCTGGTCGGCAAGCGGCTGGATCACAGCTTCCAGCCGCCGCGTGCCGGGGAAATCCGCCACTCCCTGGGGGATCCGAGCCGGCTACGCAGCGCCTTGCACCTGAACGACCCCGTGCAGCTACGCGATGGGCTGCGCCCAGTGCTGGCGTGGATGGCGGCGAGCCGGTAACCACGGATCGTGTTCCTCAAATCCCTTCTGGTCGCCCTGCTGGTCCCGCCCTTCGGGTTCGTCACCTTGGCACTGGCGGCCCTGCTGCTGCCGCGCGGTCACCTCCGTCTGCGCCGCATCCTGCTGGGCATATCCGTCGGAGGACTGGTCGTTCTGGGAATGCCGGTGGTCGCCGACCGGTTGCTGGATGGGCTGGAGACCGACCTGCCCTCCACACTGCCCGTATCGGCCCCACCCGGCGCCATTGTCGTGCTGGGTGCGGAAATACGCCGAACCAGCGCCGATCCGCCCGTCGTCGTCGGCCGCTTATCGCTGGAACGCCTGGCCACCGCCGCCAAATTGCAGCGTAAGACGGGCCTCCCGGTGCTGGTCTCCGGCGGCACGCTGCAAAAGGATCTGCCGTCCATCGCCGACGTCATGGCCGAGAGCATGCGGGACGACTTCCGTGTGCCGGTCCAATGGCGGGAGGAGCGGTCGCAAACAACCTGGGAGAACGCCCAGTTCAGCGCCGATATCCTGAAGCAGGCCGGCATTACCTCAGTCTACGTCGTCACCCATTCCTGGCACATGAAGCGGGCGCTGCTGGCGTTTCGCGGCACCGGCCTGACCGTCACGCCCGCGCCCACGCCGCCCGACCGGCGGGACGGGGCAATCCTGGACGACTTCCTGCCGCGAGCCTCCACCTGGAACGTCAGCTATTTCGCGCTGCACGAATGGATCGGCAATGCGTGGTATGCGTTCCGCTAACACCGAGGTTCTCCGGTCGGCGGACGATGTGCCGGACGGCCTGTTCGAAGCGGCGGACTCGGTCTTCTCGACCAAGGCCTGGTGGCGAGCAGTGCTGTCGTACGCGACACCGCCCGGTGCCGAAGCCAGCTTCGTGCTGTGCCGCATGGACGGCGTGGCGGCGGGCCTGTTCCCGATGCTTGGCGCGAACAGCTTCACCACGCCGTACACGTGCCGGTACACCCCCATGATCGCGCCCGACGCCGATGCCGAAGCGGCCTGCGAGGCCTTTGCCCACCATTGCCGCCGCAACCCCGTGACCCGAATCGACGCGCTGCCGGCCGAGTGGCCGCATTTGCCGGCGCTGATCGCCGGCGCCACCGCCGCCGGCCTGACCGTCCGGCAATTCCGCCACTTTGGCAACTGGCATGAGGATGTCTCGGGTCTCGACTGGGCCGGTTACCTGGCCCGCCGCCCCGGTGCCTTGCGAGAAACCATCCGCCGCCGGCTGCGGCGCGCCGAACGGCTGCCCGATGCGCGATTTACCCTGATCGACGCCCAGGAAAACCTGGCCCGGGGAATCGCCGCGTTCGAAGACGTCTACGCCACAAGCTGGAAGGACCCCGAACCCTTCCCCCGCTTCAACGCCGCGCTGATGCGGACCGCATCCGACCTGGGCATCCTGCGCCTGGGTCTGTGGTCTCTGGGCAGAAAACCGGTCGCGGCACAATTCTGGATCGTGGAACATGGCCAGGCGACGGTGCTGAAGCTGGCGCACGATGAGGCGTTTAAGGCGCACTCCCCCGGCACTGTGCTCACCGCGCTCATGCTGCGGCACTTGCTGGACCAGGAACGGGTGAACGCGATCGATTTCGGGCGCGGCGACGACCCGTATAAGCGGGACTGGGCGGCACAGCGGCGGCAACGGATCGGGTTACTGCTGATCGACCCGTGGCGCCCCGCGGGCCTGCTGGCGATGGCACGGCACGACCTCGGGCGATTGCGGCACCGTGTCCGATCAACCTAACCGGCGTAAAGCAGCCCGCCTGACCATGCGAAAGCCAAGGAAGGCGAGACCCGCCGGCAACAGCACGGCCGTCGCGGCCAGCCCGTATCGGATCAGGGCATTGCCTTGGTCCATTTCGGCGGCCTGGGACGCGGACAGCATCGACTTACCGGCGCTGCCGCGTTCGGCCAATCCGCCTTTGACCAGGATTGGGATGGTAACAAGTTCCTCAACGCGGCGGTCCCGTCCGGCGTCCGGTGCAGCGACGACGAAAATGTCGGTGGCAACGCCCGGCCGGATCCCGCCCGCCCGCGACAGATTTCCGCTCATGGTGCTTGCCAACACAGGCGAAGCATCCAGGTCATTGTTGGCATCCCGCGGATCGGCCTGATCGCCATCCCGCCAATCGCGACGGGCCGGATCGCCACCCGGCGCCGTAATCGTGGCGGACAGGGTGCTGCCACGAGCGGCCTCCGCGAGAAGGTCCGGGGCCGGACGTCGCCCGACCGGGACGTAGGTATACCCCAAAGACGAAGATGACGCGGCCCCGGGGTGAAAGGGGGTCGGCGGCACACCCTTCGTGGAGAACCCGATCGTCGTCATCAGCCCCGTATCCAACCGATACCCCAGGCTTGCCGCGGTCGCCGCGGCTTGAGGGTTCGGGCCTGGAAGGGGTGTTACGACCACCGTCGGTGTCGCCGAACGAGTCGCGCTGAGGGTAGACACTCGGCGCCCCGCCGCATCGCTGTCTTGGTCAGGCGCCGGTGGCCGAACCCCAATGAAAACCGAATGGCCTGGATGATCCTCGGCCATCTCGCGCGGAAAGATAACGGTGGTACCCGAACCTGACAGCACCGAACCGACCGTCGGGCTTGGCCGGAATATGTAGTTATAGGCGCGCGCCGGCGTCTCATTGATCAGGATTTCAGTGGCGGGCACCGAGAATATGCCAGCCTCCGCCGACCCAACCGTACCCCGCAGGTTGCTGATGTTGCCGGGATTGCGCCGGCTGTTCGGGGCCAGCGAACCGACGAAACCGCTGTCTCCCCTCACCGACACCGCTGGCCGATATGTGAAGGTCGCACTCGGCGTCTGCGCGCTTGGGTCGGCAATCGTCGGCCTGTCGGGAACAGCGCCAGCCGCGCGCGTCACCCCGGCGATCAGGGGCGTGACAGGTCCGCCGAGGGACAGGCTTTCGCGTACGACGTCCGCCTGATCGGTGGTCCCAAACAGTAATGAATCGGCCACCGCGGCGATCGGCGCGGCCTCTGCCTGCCCGCCCCCGAAAACGAGCAGGGCCAGGGCCGACGTCGTGGAAACCGAGAACCGCTTCATGATCTGCACACCCAAGCATCGCGCAGCCGGCCCGCCCAGCCCCTTGCCGCGTGGATCGCCATGCGGGGCGACCACCAAGGCCCTGCCACAGCCCAATGTAGCGTCTCGACCCCGTCGGCCAGGCTGCGCTTATAGCGTTCGTCCCCCGCCAGGAAATCGTAGACCGAAATGCCATCCTGGCCGTAGGCCTCGATCGCCATGCGGTGGCAGGTCAGGCCGGGTTTGAGGCGTGGGTCGCCACCGTCATAGGCAAAGCCACTCTGGTAGGACGACACCCGGCCGCGAAATCGGAAATTGTACAGGATGCCGACCACCCGATCCCCCGCGGTGACGCGCAGCAGGTCGATTTCATCGCGAGGCATGCCACGCCGGATCAGTTCGTGGTGGAAGCGGCCGAAGCATGGGTCGGCGAAGCTGCCAGGCCTGCCGCGTGCGATCCATGTCGCCTGGTGCAACCCGGCCATCGCATCGAGCCAGACGTGCGCCGTTGCCTCGGTTTCGGCACGGGCGATGGCGAGCGGTCCGAACGCCGCGAAGTCCCGGTCGGATCGCCGAATTTGCTGTCGGGTGTTGGCGCCGCGGCGGTCGAAATAGGCTGTGCCGGGAACCGCGAAGGGGGCCGGTTGGGATTTGACGACGCGGCCTGACCCGGTTCCAGCCATGCCGCTCAGGACCAGATCGTAGCGTCTGGCGGCCGCGCGCAGGATCGCGGCGGTGACTTCGACAGAATGGCCTTGCGTGACCAGCGGCCCGTTGTGCTCGATCGTCAGCCGGTCCCACGGCAGTGCCCCGGTTTCGCCGAGGAACAGCACATCGCGGACGAAGCCGGGGCGGCGATTGAACAGCGCGAGGCCAACCGTTTCGCCGGCATCCAAAGCCTCCACAAGGATGGGATTGGGGAAGCGCTGTTCCGCGAGGCAGCCGGTCCAGGTCCAGCTTTGGAAGAAGGACGGGGCCGAACGATCTTCCAGCGCCCGCCACCGAACGCCCAGTGCAGCGAAATCGCGGACTTCCGACAGGGTGATCTGGATCACCCCGCCTCCCCCATCCACAACGCGCGGTAGCGTTCGAACATTGCCGCCTGGGCAAAATCCCGCTGGGCCTTTTCGAGGTTGGCCGCACCGAGGCTGCCGCGGAGCACGGGATCGCGCAGCAGTGCGATCAGGGCGTCAGCCATGGCGCCGTCATCCAACGGCACGACGAACGGGTCGTTTTCGGTGGCCAGCATCGCCCCGACGTCGCCGACGCCAGTGGAGACAATCGGCAGGCCGCTGGCCATCGCCTCGATCACGGATAGCGGCATTTGTTCGGTGTCCGACGACAAGGCAAAAATGTCGAAACCGGCGTACAGCGCGGGCGTGTCATTGCGATGGCCGGTGAAGGTGACGTGATCCGCCACGCCCAGGCTGGCGGCGAGATCGGTCAGCGCCGGCCGTTCCTCCCCGTCCCCCACGACGATCAGTCGCGCGGGGGTTTCCGACACCACCCTTGCGAAGGCGCGGATCAGGCGCGCGACGTTCTTCTCCCTCCGCAAGGCCGCCACGGTGCCGATGACGGGTGGGCCATCGTGCGGCGTCCGGGCCTGCGCCGCGAAACGGGCGAGGTCGATGCCATTCGGGATGTAGCGGACAAACCTCGAATTGAGCTTCCATATCTCCGTCGCGATGCGCACCAGAGTGCGCGACGGCAGAACCACCAGGCTGCGCGCCAGCACCAGGCGGCGAGTCCAGATACGGCGGGGGATCTGCACCGACCGCTCCTCGGGTCCGAAGCCGTCCACAACGTGAATGTGGCGGGTCACGGGCGGGATGTTGGCCATGGCCCATTCGATGGCGCCCCAATTGCCGGTCACCAGCACGTCCGGCCGCCATTGCTTCAACAGCCGCCGGAACCGCAGCGCGTTACCGAACATCGAGCCTTTGGGTGCGTCCACGATCGGAAAAACGGCATCGAGGTCGGCATTCAACCGCTCCCGGCATTCCAGGTTGCCGTCCAGCGCCACCACGATGTGGCGGAACGCGCTGCCGAAGTGGTTGGCAATGGCGGCGAACCGCACCTGCGCGCCGCCCACCGCGAAGGTGGGGAACACATGCACCACCAGCGGGGCGTCAGACGTAGCTTGGTGTTCGAACATCTTGACTTACCCGGGCCCCTCGGACGATGCCTCCATCATGACCGACGAAAGGCCCGTTCTCCCCCGGCATAGCGCAGTCGCTTTTGTTCTCGCAACGCTGATGCTGCTCGGCTGTAGCGGCCATGCGGCGCTCGCCCGCATCATCCAGGTTGGGCCGAACGGACCGTTCAAGCTGCCAAGCCAGGCCGCCGCCATCGCGCGCGACGGGGACCAAGTCGTGATCGAGCCCGGCCTCTACCGGGACTGCTCGATCTGGCGTGCTGCCCATCTGACGATCGAGGGGCACGGGCGGGGGGTGATTATCGCCAACAAGGTCTGCCTGGAACGCGGCATTTTTATTATCACAGGTGAGGACATCACCATCCGCAACATCACCTTCAGCGGCGCGCGAGGCAAGTTTCACACCGCCGCCGGCATCCTGGGCCAGGGCGCAAATCTGACCATCGAGAACAGCCGGTTCCTGGATAACGAAAATGGCATCCTGCTGGGCGGCGGCCCAACGAGCCAAGTGCGGATTACCGCGAGCGCGTTCCGCGGCAACGGATCGTGCGAGGGCGCCTGCGCCCATGGCGTTTATGCCGGCACCCCGATCGCGCTGCTGGATGTCGAGCACTGCCACTTTCTGGATACCAGGACCGCACACCACGTGAAATCCCGCGCGCGCAACACGGTGATCGCCGCCAATGAGATCGCGGATGGCGATAGCGGGACGTCCAGCTATTCGATCGATATCCCGAATGGGGGCAATGTCCTGATCCAGGACAATGTGCTGCAGAAAGGCGCAAACAGCAGCAACCTCGCGGTGGCGATTTCTATCGGGGTAGAGGGCGTGACCAACCCAACCAACCTGCTGATCGTACGCGACAACCAGTTCACCAGCGTGCTGCCGGAACCGACCATTTTCGTGCGCAACAGCACTCTCACCCCGGTTACTCTGACGGGCAACCGGCTGGTGGGAAATGTCGTGACGCTGGGTGGAAGCGGCATGGTCGACCCGGAACACCGGGAGCTGGTGCGGTAATGCGTGCTGACTTTGGGCGTCGTGACCACCCTTCACCGTTGTGGTCTGGCCTGACCATGACGAATGGGCGAGGCCGGGGCCCCGCCACACGCTAACCTTTAGCCAATGATGTGCCCCCCTTTCCCGCCTCAGTACGAGTCAGGTGGGATCACGTTCTGAGGCTTCGGGCCGAGCAACGCCGCGCGCATCGTTTCCGCCGATTTAGAGCGGATGTCGTCCCAGGCTTGTGGGGTGTAGAATGCCGAATGCGGGGTGATGATCAGCCGGCCGATGGTCCAGGGCTCCCGAGCGCGGAAGGCGCGGATGAGTTCGGGAACCGGCTCGACCGGGGGTTCGACCGGCACCACGTCCAGGCCCACGCCGGCCAGATGGCCGCTTTTCAGGTGCTTCGCCACGGCATCGATATCGACGATCGGGCCGCGCGCGGTGTTCACCAGCACGGCCCCCTTGGGCAGCAGCGACAAGGCGCGATCGTCGATCATGTTGCGGGTGTCAGGGGTCAGCGGCACGTGGATGGATAGCGTGTCCGTCTGCTCCAGCAGCGCTTCCAGCGTCGGCGCTCGGCCGATTCCCAAGCCCAGCTCCACCCCGTTCGGCAACAGCGGGTCGTAGAACACGACGCGGAAGCCGAAGGCCTTGGCGCGCAGGGCGACGGCGGTGGCGATGCGGCCCATGCCGACGATGCCGAAGGTCTGGACGGACGAGCGGCGCACCAAGGGGTCGTCGATGTATTTCCACGCGGCGGGCGGGTCGGCGCGCTGCGCCTCCAGATGCATGAACAGGCCGCGCCGCAGCGCCATCGCGAGGGAGATGGCATGGTCCGCGACCTCGGTCGTGCCATAATCGGGCACGTTGAGGACCATGATCTGGCGACCATTGGCGGCGATGCGGTCGATGCTGTCGTAGCCCACACCCATGCGGCACACGGCGCGGAGTTTGGGGAAACGCTCGAAATCCTTGGCGGTGACGCGGTGGCGCAGGGTCATCAGCCCGTCGGCGGCGGCGCAGTCTTCATCGGACAGGTCCGCGACGCCGTTGGTGGGGGCTGGAGGAAAAATCACCCGGACGTCGGGGCCATATATGCGGCGTTCGACGCTGTCGTCGGCGTAGATCTTGTCGGTGTAGAGGACGGTGAAGGTCATGGTGTGTTTCCCCCGTTTTTCGGTTCAGACCAGCAGGTCGGCCAGCGCCGTCATGTCTCGCACGATGACGTCCGGCTGATAAGGCCATGACGCGAAGGGCCGCTGGCGGCGGTCGATGAAGGCGGCGCGCATGCCGGCGGCCTTGGCGCCGACACAGTCGAACTCGTGGTTGGCGACAAACAGGATTTCGTCCATGCGCAGCCCGAGGATTTCGGCGGCTTTGGTGTAGGTCGCGACGTGCGGTTTGAAGGCATTGGCCTCGGCGACCGAGATGGTGTGGTCGTATGCCAGGCCATGATGCGCCTTGGCGGCTTCCAGCATGTCGGGGTCGCCGTTCGACAGCACCGCGATCTGGTATTTGGTGCGGAGGCGATCCAGGGCGACGGGAATTTCCGGGAAGGGTTTCAGGCGTTCGATGCTCGCCACCAGCGCTTCGACTTCCTGGCGGGTGTGTTCGATCCCCGCTCGGTTCAGCACCTGGGTGACCGATAGATGCCCGATCTCGCGGTAGGGCATGTGCTGCTTGTGCAGCAGGGCATCGATCATGGAGTTTTCGTAGTGCGTGCGGCGCCACCAGGTGACGAAGGAATTGGCGCTACCGGCCCAGCCTTTGGAGGCGAGGTAGGGTTTCGCGACCTCGATCAGACCACCTTGCATGTCGACCAGGGTGCCGTACTGGTCGAACATGAGGGTTTTGATGCCGGCGAAGTCAGACGTCATGGCCATTCGCTTACCATCATGGTCGGGCTTGACCCGACCATCTCAGGAAGTGGTGGCACGGCGCGTTCTTGTAACACACTGGCCCGAGGTGGTCGGGTCAAGCCCGACCATGATGGGGGAGGCACGTTACCGCAGCCCGGCGTTGATCCGGTCCAGCGCACGTGCCCCAGGAATCAGCGCCATTTCGTCCAGCTCGTTCAACGGCTTGTCGACCGTCTTCAGATGCGCGTGCAGATCGCGGGGATTCGGATCGACATACAGCAGACCCGTCACGATCTCCCCGGCCGCGGCGCGCTGCTGCATGTAGGTCAAAGCGGCGACGCGGTCGTTGACGTCGTAGCTGGTGTGCAGCTTGCGGAGCTGCAGGACGGAGCCGTCGTGCTGCGTCACCATCTCCAGCGTGCCCGGCGCGTAGTCCACGGTGATTTCCGAGCGCCCGGTGATGACATCCAGGGAATTCAGGGCCTCATTGTGCTCGCGCACGTAGTCGAAGCTCTTGGTCGAACCCTCGTGGTTATTGAACGCCACGCAGGGGGAGATGCAGTCGATGAACGCGATGCCTTCATGTTTCAACGCGGCCTCGATCAGCGGCACGAGCTGAGCCTTGTCGCCGGAGAAGCTGCGAGCCACGAAGGTCGCGCCCAGCTGTAGGGCCATGCCCACGAGGTCGATGGCCTCATCGCTGTTGACCACGCCGCGCTTGGACTTGGCGCCCTTGTCGGACGTTGCCGAGAACTGGCCCTTGGTCAGGCCGTACACGCCGTTGTTCTCGACGATGTAGACCATGTTGACGCCGCGCCGCATGGCATGGGCGAACTGGCCGATGCCGATGGACGCACTGTCGCCGTCGCCGGACACGCCGAGGTAGATCAGATCCTTGTTCGCCAGATTGGCGCCGGTCGCGACCGAAGGCATGCGCCCGTGCACCGAATTGAATCCGTGCGAGGCGCCCAGGAAATAGGTCGGCGTCTTGGACGAGCAGCCGATGCCCGACATCTTGGCGACGCGGTGCGGCTCGATATCCAGCTCGAAGCACGCCCGCACGATGGCCGCGCTGATGCTGTCATGGCCGCAGCCGGCGCAAAGCGTGGACACAGGCCCTTCGTAGTCGCGGCGCGTATAGCCGAGCGCGTTCTTTTGCAGGTCGGGGTGGTGGAGTTTGGGCTTCGGGATGAAGGTCATGACACCACCTCGGGCAGCTTGGCGGACGTATCGATGTTCAGGGTGGCGCCAATGGCACCGGCGATGAAGCGGGCGGTGATCGGCGTGCCGTCGTAGTGCACGATCTTGGCCAGCTTCTTCGGGTTGATTTCCAGCTCATTGATCAACATCGAGCGCATTTGGCCGTCGCGGTTCTGTTCCACCACGAACACTGTTTCATGCGCTTCGATGAAGGCTTCGACTTCCGGCCCGAAGGGGAAGGCGCGCAAGCGCAACAGGTCGAGCGACACGCCCCTGGCGGTCAGTTGCTCGTCGGCTTCGGTGATTGCCGGGCTGGTGGAGCCGAAGTAGATCGCGCCGTACTTGGTCGGCTTGGCGGCTTTCGTCTCGATCGCGGGCGGCACCAGGGAACGGGCGGTGCGGTGCTTCTTCAGCAGCCGCTCCATATTCTCCTGGTAGTCGGGACCTTCTTCCGAGTAGCGGGCCATCGAGTCCTTCGATGTGCCGCGGGTGAAGAACGCGCCCTTGGTCGGATGCGTGCCGGGATAGGTGCGGTAGGCAATGCCGTCGTTATCGACATCCAGATAGCGTCCGAACTTCGCGCCGGCCTGGAGTTGTTCGGCGGTCATGACCTTACCGCGGTCCATCTTGCGACTGTCATCCCATGCGAAGGGCTTCGTCAGCCGTTCGTTCATGCCGATTTCGAGGTCGAGCATCACGAAAATAGGAGTCTGCAACCGGTCCGCCAGATCGAACGCCAGGGCGCCGAACTCGAAGCACTCATGCGGGTCTTCGGGGATCAGCAGCACGTGCTTGGTGTCGCCGTGGCTGGCATAGGCGCAGATCGTCAGATCGGTCTGCTGCGTACGGGTCGGCATGCCGGTGGACGGGCCGGAGCGCTGCACATCCATGATGACGGCCGGGATTTCGGCGAAATACGCCAGACCGATGAACTCCTGCATCAGCGAAATGCCGGGGCCGGAGGTCGCGGTAAACGACCGCGCGCCGTTCCAGGCGGCGCCGATGACCATGCCGATGGACGCTAATTCATCCTCAGCCTGCACGATGGCAAAATTGTTCTTGCCGGTCGCCTTATCCACCCGCATGCGGTTGCAATAATTGGAGAACGCTTCGGCCAAAGACGAGGACGGCGTGATCGGGTACCAGGCGCAGACCGTGGCACCGCCATACACCGCGCCCAAAGCCGCGGCACTGTTGCCATCGATGAAGATGCGGTCGCCGACCGAGTCCGCCTTGCGCAGCATCAGGCCGATCGGGCAGTCCAGATTGGCTTTCACCCAGTCGCGGCCCATGTGCAGCGCCTGCACATTGGCTTCGATCAGCTTGTCGCGGTTCTTGAACTGCTCGGCCAGCAGCTGCTCGATCACCGCCGGATCCATGTCCAGCAGCGCCGATAAAGCGCCCAAGCCGACGATATTCTTAAACAGCTGACGCTGGCGCGGATTGCTGTACGCCTCATTCGTCATGCGGGTCAGCGGCACGCCGATCGTAACCACATCGGGACGGAACTTCGATTCCGGCATCGGCTTGGTGTTGTCGTAGAACAGGTACCCGCCGGGCTCGATGCCCTTGACGTCCTTGTCCCAGGTCTGCGGGTTCATCGCGACCATGAGGTCGGGTCCGCCGCCACGCGCGCCGAGGTAACCGGCTTCGGAAATCCGCACCTCGTACCAGGTCGGGAGACCCTGGATGTTGGACGGAAAGATATTCCGGGGGGTCGCCGAGATACCCATGCGCAGCACCGATTTGACGAACAGCGCGTTGGCGCTGGCCGAACCGGACCCGTTCACGTTCGCGAACTTGACGACGAAATCGTTAACCCGCTGGAGGCCTTCGATACGGTCTACTACTTGCAACATGCGCTCTCCGCCTGTGCCACGTCGATGAGGAACCGTTGCATATCCCACGCGCCCGTCGGGCAGCGCTCCGCACATAGGCCGCAATGGAGGCAGACGTCCTCGTCCTTCGCCATTACCCGGCCGGTCTTCAATTCTTTCGATACGTAGATCGACTGCGTCAGATTTTTGGCCGGCGCACTGAGGTGCATCCGCAGATCGACTTCCGCGCCATTGGCGGTAAAGCTGATGCTATCGACCGGGCAAATATCGACACAGGCGTCGCATTCGATGCACAGCTTGTCCTCGAACACCGTCTGCACGTCGCAGTTCAGGCAGCGCTGTGCCTCCGCGAACGCGAGCTTAAGGTCGAAGCCCAGCTCCACCTCGGCCTTGATGTCCGACAGCGCGGCGAACTTATCGCGATGCGGCACTTTGAAGCGCAGATCGAGGGAGACGTCGTTGTCGTAGCTCCACTCGTGGATACCCATCTTCTGGCTGACGATGGTGACACCTGGCGGCGGGCGAACCGCGACGTCTTCGCCCTGACAGAACTTGTGGATGGAGATGGCAGCCTGGTGCCCATGCGCCACGGCCCAGATGATGTTCTTCGGGCCGAACGCCGCGTCCCCGCCGAAGAACACTTTTTCATGCGTCGACTGAAAGGTGGCCTCATCCACCACGGGCATATCCCAGCGGTCGTCGAATTTCAGGCCGATATCGCGTTCGATCCAAGGGAATGCGTTCTCCTGCCCGACCGCGACCAGTACGTCGTCGCAGGCGTGAAACACCGGTTCCTCGCCGGTCGAAATCAGGTTGCGGCGGCCGCGCGCGTCGTATTCGGCCTTCACTTTGTCGAAGGTCATGCCCATCAGCTTGCCGTCTTCGTGGATGAAGGCGATGGGCACCAGCATGTTCATGATGGGGATGTCTTCCCCCATCGCGTCTTCCTTCTCCCAGGGGGAGGCCTTCATCTCCTCGAATCCCGAACGGACAATCACCTTCACGTCGTCGCCGCCGAGGCGGCGGGCGGAGCGGCAGCAGTCCATCGCGGTGTTGCCGCCACCGAGCACGATGACGCGTTTGCCGATCTTGGAGATGTGCCCGAACGAGACGGAGGACAGCCAGTCGATGCCGATGTGGATATTGGCGGCGGCTTCCTGGCGGCCGGGAATCGGCAGATCGCGGCCGCGCGGCGCGCCGGTGCCGACGAACACCGCATCGTAGTCTTCGTCCAGAACCGCCTTGAGGCTGTCGACCCGCTGGCCCAGCCGCATCTCCGGCCCCATGGCGGTGACGTAGCCGACTTCCTCGTCGATCACTTCCTCAGGCAGGCGGAATTTGGGGATTTGCGAGCGGATCATGCCGCCAGCGCGCGAATCACCGTCGAACACCACCAAATGGTAGCCCAGCGGTGCCAAGTCGCGCGCCACCGTCAGCGATGCCGGCCCGGCGCCGATGATGGCAATCTTCTTGCCGTTGCGGGTGGTCGCCAGCGGCGGCATGCGGTCGGACACGTCGCCCTTGAAATCGGCGGCCACGCGCTTGAGGCGGCAGATCGCGACGGGTTCGTCCTCCACCCGGCCACGGCGGCAGGCCGGCTCGCACGGTCGGTCGCAGGTCCGGCCGAGGATTCCGGGAAAGACGTTCGATTTCCAATTGATCATGAACGCGTCGGCATAGCGGCCGTCGGCGATCAGCCGGATATACTCCGGCACCGGCGTATGCGCCGGGCAAGCCCATTGGCAGTCGACCACCTTATGAAAGTAGTCGGGGTCGTGGATGTCGGTCGGCTGCAAGACAGGCTCCTATTCCTCCGGCCCAGGTTCGAATCCCAGGCCTGCGCGCGCGGGGGCTTCTGAAACCCCTCGCGTTCGCAGTCAACTACACTATTCGCACGCCTGCCCGGCGGCAACGGGGGGTGGGGTGGTGGGTGGGCGATACCTTCGTGCCATCGTGTCTTTCAGTTTTAAAAACGGGCGCCACCAAGCTGTGCCGAAACGTCATGGGGCGCGGTTGCAGGTGCCGAAATTTCGACGGCCGATGCCGCTTGTGGGCCGAATGATAACTGAAAGGCGCGATGGCACGAAGGGAAGCGCGATATTCGGCGCCCCTTATGCCAATGGCCTGGCACTCTGGAACCCCGAGCGCGAGGACCAGGTCCGGCCTCCGCCGTTACGCGGCGCGGCGTAGCGACCACGCTTTGCCGGCGTCGGAGGTCGTCACGTAGCCCATGCGCTGCAACGCCCCGAGCACGGCGGCGACCTTGGGGGCGACGCGGCGGCCCTGGCGGAAACGCATGGCGAGGGCGTCGGTGGCGAGAGGCGCGGTGGCGGAAGCGAGTGCGGCCATGACGGCGGCGGTTTGCCCCGAGTCGTCGGCGGGGAATGTCGCCTTGGTTTGTGCGGTCTGGGGTGCGCGCATGGCACCGCCCGCGAGGTCGAGTTGCGCCTTTTGCTGCGCGGTGCCGAACCGCGGGATCTGGTAGTCGGGTCGCAGCCAGCGGACGAGACCCTCCGCTTCTTCCCGTGCGCGTTCGCTGTTGAGGGCGACGAGGCGGGTGAGGATTTCGGTGTCGCCGAGGTCGGCGGGCCAGCCAAAGGCATTGGCGACGGCATTATCCAGCCGGTCGTGCAACTCCTTCAGAATCAGCACGAGGCCGTCATCGAAGATGCGGCGGTCGTCGGAGGAAAGCGCGGAGGGGGCGGTGCCGGCGCGCAGTTTGTCCAGCACGTTATAGAGGCCGGTGAGGGTGAGGTGGGGGTGGTCGGACAGGACGCGCTTGCGGTGGGAGTCGAGCTCTTCGCCGATGTTCTGAATTTCGACGCGAAGGCCTTCTGGACAATCGGGAAACGGGAACGGCGAGAAACACCGGGTTTTTACGTAGACAGGATCATCTCCTTGCCCCAGGCGAGTTCGCTGTCCGAGGCACCAAGCCACGTGGATGCGTGAAGATAGAACGCCAAGATGGTAACCCTCGTTGGATGCCACGATAACTGCCTTGTCATCGCAGACCGTCGTACTCGCTAAAAACTGAAAAATTCTGTGTGATGCAGTGTCAACCGTTACTATATAACGGTTCAGACCGGCCAGCGCCGGCCTAAGTTGGCGACGAGGCTCACCGAATACCCACCAAAGGTCTCGATAGCTGGGTCTATTATTTTGGGATCGGACGGGCTTAACAGTTTCCAGGAGTAGCTGATAAATTTCGGGAAATCGATGACGAACTTCCTCCTCTTCAAGGTCGAATAAATCGATTACCATAGCGTCCCGAGAATGCCCATGCAGATCGCGACCATTGACGTAGGGCCGGATGACATTTTCCGTTCCTACTCGCCGCCCCAGCCCAAGATGTTCGGCCAATGAAGGTTGAACAATAAACCCGCGCCCATGAAGCTTCACGCCGTCATGGCAAATTCCATCATTGGCACGCAGCTTGACGGCCAATGTCACGTCAACGCCGATCGTCAAGTTAGGATTTAACGTCCCCCTGCATTCCGAAAAGACGATTTGCGGATCGTCGCTGTTGAGGTTTTCCTCCGTCAGGGTCTCCATCAACAGGCCGTCATGTGAGCCACGTTCCGCTACCGTCATAGCGATACGCACAGCAGCGGCACCCCGAGTGGTCTTTGTCCATGGGTGATTTGGAATGGCCATTATCAAAGATATGGGAGAGTCTGACTTCAGGTGTCGCTCCACGACACGGCGCGAGAATTCCTGTGTGATGCTGTTCGTCGTGACCATGCCAAATCTGCGAAGCCTCACCGAACGCTCTAGCAGCGATGCAGCACGGTCCCACCAGTACATGACCAAATCGGCTCCTCCGGCAATGTGCGGATAGAGTTCCCAAAGCGCCTCGGCGTAACCGTCGCCGAATTCCTGTCGAAAATTCTGGCCGGCTACGAACGGCGGGTTCCCCACGATGAACTCCGCTTCCGGCCAAGCCGGCTGTCGCGGATTATCGTAACGATACACCTCAATTTCGGTCCCATCCGGCTGCATCCGAGTCTCCGGTTTACCCGTCCCGTCCCGCGCCAGTGTGATATCTGCCTCCAGCACAGCGTCCTTCACCACGATATTGCGGAACGCCTTCAGGATCGGATCGCCCGGGAACCCGTTCTGGGTCCGCAAATGCCACTGCAAATAGCCGATCCACAGCACCAACTCGGCGATCGCGGCCGCGCGCGGATTGATCTCCAGCCCCAGGAACTGATGCGGATCGACGGTATGGCCTTGCAGCCCGTGCAACGCCTCCTGCCCGCCAAGGTCGGCGAGCGCCTCCAGCACCTCCCCTTCCAGCCGCTTCAACAACTCCAACGACACGTAGAGGAAGTTGCCGGTGCCGCATGCCGGATCCAGGACGCGTGTCCGGCACAATGCCTCATGAAACGCGGCGATCGTCGCCACCGCATCATTCATGCGGCCTTCCGCTTTCTGCCGCTCCGCCGTGGACAGCGCGCGATCCCAGTCGGCGCGCAGCGGTTCTATGATCGTCGCCACCACCAGCCGCTCGACGTAAGCGCGCGGTGTATAGTGCGCGCCCAGGCGCCGGCGTTCCGTTGTGTCCAGCGCCTGTTCCAGCAACGTGCCGAAGATCGAAGGATCGACCTCCCGCCAGTCGTAGGATGCCGCTTGCCGCAGCTCACCGATCTCCTCGCGCCGTAACGGCAGCACAGCGCGGTTCTTGAAGAACTCGCCGTTGAAGCGCCGCACCCGAGCCTCGATGGCGATGGCGAAGTCGCCGCGATCCATCGCCTCCCAAAGCTGCCCCACCATCGGTTGCAGCCGGTCGGGGTCCTGCTCGCATCGTTCCAGCAAATTACGGAACGATTCCTTCGGCAGCAGACCGACGTCTTCGGCGAACATGGTGAACAGGCAGCGCATCAGGAACATTGCCACGTCTTCGGGCCGATGATGGTCGGCTTCCAGCGCCTTCGACACCACCGCCAGCCGCTCGGCGATGGCGCGCGTGACCCGCGCCGACTTGCGCGCCGGATCGAGCGACAGCGGGTCGGTCCAGATACCGACCAGCCTTTCCCGGGTTTCGGGCTGGCGCAAATCCTCCAGATAAATGCGGAACGATTGCCGATCGGGGAACTGTGCGTAATTCTTCCCCTGGCCGGAAAAGTCGGCGTAGACCTCCAGCACGTGGCCCACGTCGCACACGAGGATAAAGGGCGGCCAGCCATGATCGACCGGCAATGCGCGCGCGTAGTCTTCGGCCTGACGGCGGGCATTGAGCATCAGCACGTCCCAGGCGCGGTTTGCTCCGCGTGTGCCGCGACGGGCCGGCTCGGAACGACCGAACAATTCCGTCTGGCCGAAGATTTCCTTGCTGCCGCCGGTCTGTCGCGACTGCTTTGCCTCCAGAACAAAACAGCCGCGCTTATACAAATCGATACGGCCGAGGGAGAGGCTGCCGTCAATCGCCTTTTCCCGCACCGAGCGCTCGAAAACATAGTCATTCGTTTCATGATTGGCGGAAGCCGGGTCCGGGCGCGGCACGCCCAGGACATCGGAAAGTTCGGATAGGAACAACGCGTAATTGGCGCGCTCCTGCCCGCCTTCGCGCCCCTGCCAGCGGGCGATGAAGGCCTCGACCGGGGAGGCTGCCGCCGCCGGTTTTGCCGCCGCCTGCGCCCTGACGTCGCTCGGCTTCCCGCCGCGCACGCCCGCGGACCAGTCCGCGATCACCGGAAGGTCGGCGGTGTCGATCAGGTCATCAGGAAGCGCCGCGAGCCGCAGCAGGCGCTCGCGTTGGGCGGCGTCAGGAACCCCGCTCATAGGCGCTCCGCTCCCGTCGCTCCGCCTTACGCGCACCAATGATTCTGACTCTCTCTTCGTCATTCGGGTCGGGATAGATATGCCACACGACAAGAATTACAATGCCGCGTGCATAGCCGATTATCTGCCATCGTTCCTCGCCATCCTCGTGGCGATCCTGCCGCAAGATATACCGCGGATCATCCCATACCAAGCACGCATCTTCGAACGCAACGCCATGCTTGGCGCGGTTTGTCCTGGCCTTGTTCCGATCCCACTCGAAGCGGATCATGCGTTTCCCGGACCGCTATCCGATGCCGGAAAGTCCAGGCGCCACCTACGGCCGCATGCCGAATTTCGACTCCCCTGGCGTCCTTAGCGGCCCCGCCAGATTCGCGAAATCGCAGAGAAGGCGGCGGGTGTCGCGCGGGTCGATGATTTCGTCAACCCAAAAAGGTTCCGCCGTCCGGAAGGGGGAACGAAGCCGGTTCAGCCTATCCTCGATCTCCTTTAATTTGGCCTGGGGGTCGTCCGAAGCATCGATCTCCGCGCGATAGGCGGCCTCGATTCCGCCCTCCAGCGGCAGCGATCCCCAACTGGCGGACGGCCAGGCATAGCGCAGCGCCAGCCGCCCCACGGGCTGATGCCCTAACCCGCCAACGCCATAGCAGTTGCGCACCACGATGCTGCACCACGGCACCGTTGTCTGGTTGATCGCCGACAGCGCCCGCACGCCCCAGCGGATGACGGCGGTGCTTTCAGCCCGCAGCCCGACCTGGAAGCCGGGGCAGTCCACGAGATGCACGATGGGCAGGTGAAAAGTCTGCGCCATATCGACGAAGCGGATGATCTTGCTGCACGTATCCGCGGTCCAGGCGCCGCCCTCGAACAGCGGATCGCCAGCCATGACCGCCACCGGCCAACCGTCCAGACGGGCGAATCCCGTGATAATGGAGCGGCCGAACAACCGCCCCTGCTCGAAAAAGCTACCCTGATCCACCACCGAGTCGATGATGCGGCGCATGTGGTACGCCTGCTTCTTCACCCGGGGAATCACCGAGATCAGTTTTTCGTCCGACCGATTAGGATCGTCCCAGCCGATCACCCTCGGCGGCACATCGTGGATGCTGCTTGGGAGGTACGACAGGAACTTGCGGGCGGCGTCGAAGGCCTGTTCCTCGGTATCGACCGCGTGATCGACCCCGCCACAGGCGAGCTGAATTTCCCAGCCGCCGAGTTCCTGCTTGGTGCGGGCTTCGCCGAGGCGCTCCACCACCGGCGGTCCGGCGACGAAGACGGCGGCGATTTCCTTCACCATCACGGAATAATGCGCCGCGACCAGACGGGCAGCGCCCAAGCCGGCGACCGACCCGAGGCCCAGGCCGACCACCGGCACCTGCGCCATCTGGTTGGCGACCAGGTCGAATGACGTGGTTTCAGTCAGCCCGCCCGGCAGATTGGCGCGCCCGGTGGTTTCGATCGTCTTGACCGACCCGCCCCCGCCGGAACCCTCGATCATGCGGATAATGGGCATGCGGAACTCGGTGGCGAGCTGCTCCGACATCTTGGGCTTGCCCTTGATGGAGGCATCCGCCGACCCGCCGCGCAGGGTGAAATCGTCGCCGGCGATCACCACCGGCCGGCCGTCAACCGTCCCGCGCCCGAACACGCAGTTGCCCGGCATGAATTCGGTGATGTTGCCCTTGTCGTCGTAGGTCGCCTTGCCGGCGATGCTGCCGATTTCCTTGAAAGTGCCGGGATCGAGCATCTTGTCGATCCTCTCCCGCACCGTCAGCCGCCCACCTTTGTGCTGCCGCTCCACCCGCTCCGGCCCGCCCATCTGGCGTGCGAGGGCCTGGCGCTGGCGCAGTTCGGCGAGTTCCGGCTCCCAACTGTCCGGGTGGGCCTTGGCTTTAATCGTGGCCGGCTTCGCCTTGGGCGTGCGCAGCATCGTATCGTCGGTCATCCGTTTCCTGTCCTTGGTTCTTTGCCATGTTCGCGCCGCAGGCTGAGCCGCGGCGCGCAGCGATTCCATACCTCGGCGGGCGCCTCGCCAAATTGGACCCGCACCGCGGTTTCGCCGAGCAGGACCATGGCGACGGTCTGGCCGGCTCCGGCTTCGGGCAGCGGCACCACGTAGCTGAAATGGTGGCGGTCGTAGTTGCCCTGGAGATGACGGCCGCCGGGAGTCACGATGGCCGGCCCATCGATCCGCAGCCGCCGCCCGTCCGCGGCGCACCAATGCCCGTCGATGGCGTCGGCCAGCGCCGGGCAGGCGCCAAAGAGCACCGCCAGCAGGCCGATTGTCGCTGCATATCCGTTGTGGCGCACGGGCCGATCCCTTCCGGCCAGGACGGTAGGAAGGATTGCGGCCGGACGCAAATCGCGCTCGGGACAAATAGGCGCTGTAGGAGTGGACAGGCCCCTACAAGGGCCGGTCCACTCTTGTCGGTGGATGGTTACACGACCCCTTATGTCGTTACGGCCAATTTCTTCACCGGCTGCCGCCCGGCGGCAGAGGTCAGCACCGGAGCCCCGAAGCCCTTCGCGGCAACCCGCGCCGGGCCGGCCGGCACCACCTGCCGGAAGACGACGCCCGGTTTGATCAGGGTCACCGTCTGGAAGTCGGTGCTGCTGATGACCGGGAACTCATATCCGTCAGTGGTGCGGGTCGTGGCCGTGATCCTGAACAGATAGGCGCAGGTTACGGGCGGCACCCACACCGCTGGGGAAGCCGGCTTGGTATCGTCCGTCAGACCCTGCCAATTATGCGCGGCATTGGCATGTGGCGGGTAACTGTCACTGAAGATGGTCGCCGAGAGCCCGTGCCCGTACTCGGCCGTCACCGCGTAACTCCAGAGGTCTCCTTCCGGATCGAACGACTCGTATTCGATCCGCACCCCGTCCGTGGCCGATGCGAGGGTGATGATCGCGCACGGCGGTATCGGCGTACCACCATGCAGTACGTTGATCAGACTGACCGTTGCTGGTTGATTGTCCAGCTTGAGGGTCAGCACCTGCGCCGGGCTCGCCACCAGGACGCTCGCGGGATTGAAGAACTGTAGCTCGAACTGATGCAACCCGTCCGGTTCGGCCGAGGTCGTCCATTGGAAAACGAGATTCTGGATGGTGTACGGCACCGCCGGATCCACCATCGGGTAGAATCCGCCAGCATCCGGTCCGAACGATTGCCATATATCGTCGGGTCCGACGATCTGGTAGTTCGCCCAGCTTTGCAGAATGGGCGTCCATGCCGCCGCGTTGACCGCCGCCGCCGTGTTGCCGAACCGGTGCAGCACTTTGTATTTCCGTGCCCCTGACGCCCAGAGCGTGTTCAGAGCCGCCACGTTGCCGATCAGGTTCAGCGTGCCGCTGAAAGCAGCCTCCTGCGGGTGGAAATAATAGGGCTGGGCGATAGGAATATTGCAGTAACCATCAGCGCCGATCATGCCGGTGCCGATCAGCCCGACGGTCGCGATGACCGGGCCGACATTGGCAGCCGCCGCGCTGGGCATCGTCGCGAGAATAATCTCGTGAAATTGGCTGAAGTCGCCGAGCGGATTGGCGGGCGTCTCACCGGTAAAACCGGGATCCGTGGCGATTCGCAAACCGAATCGCACAACGGGCGCGGGGCCATTGGGATCGATCGCGATGTTCAGATCGGACAGCGCGAAGGCGATTTGCCATTGGCGATGACCGGCGGCCGCGTTCACCGACGCACCGAAACCCTGCCGCACCTGCGAGGGAATCGACTGACTGTTCGCCGCCGGCCAGGTCGTATCGGGGCCCGCCATCAGCCACATGCCGAGCCGGTTGGGCGTGCCGGGCCAGTCGCTGAACAGCTTGTCGCGATTGGCATCGATGGCGCCGTTGTCATTCATATCTACGACAAACCAGAAATAGTCATTCGGATTGGCGGCGCCGGTTTCGGCCGTCAGATCGAGGCCGATGTACAGATTGGACGCATCGTTTTGCGCCATCAGGGTGCCGCGCGGGATCGCCATCGTCGCGGAACCAGACCAATCGGCAGCGGCCAAAAGTCCTGTCAAGGGCGGCGGATTGGGTCTTGTCCAAGTGCTTCGGATCGTGGTCATTTTGCCTCTCCACTTCGCGCGTTGTGTTCGCAAAACTCCTCAGGTTCAACGAAACGAGAGGAGCGGGTCGATACCTCGCAGTGTCGGCTCGGGGCCGGTCGTTATTGACCAAATATCAATGACCGGTCCTGGGTCAATTTTGCGGCAGCGCGACTTGGAATGTCAAGGAAACGATTACGTCATCGCGGAGCGTTCGCGACCGCTCTCAAATGAAATTATTGTGTGCGGGCGGCATGGCTCATATTCGCCAAACCGGCGCGATTTATGCATAACCCCCATATGACCGAAGAACTCCTCTACGATATTCGCGACGGCATCGGGCACATCGTCCTCAACCGCCCGCACGCGCGCAACGCGCTGACCTTCGCGATGTACGAGCGGCTGGCTGAGATCGCCGCCAGTCCTGGCGCGGCACGTGCTTTGATCCTCACCGGCGCTGGCGACAAAGCCTTCGCCGCCGGCACCGACATCGCGCAATTCAAGGCATTCTCCTCCGCCGAGGACGGGATCGCCTACGAAGCCAAGATCGACCGCGTGCTGGGCGCGCTGGAGCGTTGCGCTGTCCCCACCATCGCCGCCATCGCGGGGGCCTGCACCGGTGGCGGGGCCGGCATAGCCGCCGCCTGCGACCTGCGCATCGCCGCCGCGAACGCCCGGTTCGGTTTTCCGATCGCGCGCACCCTCGGCAACTGCCTGTCGATGTCCAACATCGCCCGCCTGTCCGCGCTGATCGGACCCGCGCGCGTCACGGATATGATTTTCTCAGCGCGCCTGCTGAACGCCCAGGAAGCGCAATCCGCTGGGCTGATCGGCGAAACCCTGCCCGACGCCGAAGCTTTGGCCACGCGCGCAACCGAACTGGCCGAACTGATCGCCAGCCACGCGCCGCTGACGCTCCGCGCGACAAAGGAGGCATTGCGCCGCCTGCGGGACGCGCTGCCACCGGACGAAGACCTGATCCGCCTGTGCTATGGCAGCGCCGACTTCAGGGAGGGGATGGAGGCGTTCCTGACCAAGCGCCCACCGGTGTGGCGAGGGGTTTGAGCCGGCGGCGCCCTACACCCCAATAACCCGCCGAAACAGCGCCAACTGCCCGGCCGTCGTTTCATCCCAACTGAACGGCTCTGCGTAGGCTCGGGTCGCCGCGCGGTCCGGCAGCGGGTCGAACAATGCGCGCACACCCGCCACAATACCGTCGGGCGTATTCTCTTTCACGATCAGGCCGGCGTCCCGGGTACGCACCACCTCCGGGTTGCCCGGAATGTTGCTGGCAACGACGGGGGTGCCGCATGCCATCGATTCCAGCAACACATTCGCCCAGCCTTCCCGCGACGACGCCAACACCGACGCATCCGCGGCTCCGTATAACGCCGGCAGTTCGGCGTGCGGCCGGGCACCCAGCAAGCGCACGCGGTCGGTCAAACTCAGCCGAGCGATTAACGCAGCCAGCCGGTCCCGCTCCGGCCCCTCCCCCGCGATCAGCAACTCGAACTCCGGCAATTTTGCCATCGCCTCGATCGTGCGATCGTGGCCTTTTCGTTCGATCAGCAATCCGACCGAGATCAGCGTCTTACGGGTCAGGCCGCGTTCGCGCCTCAATGCGTCCCGATCGGCCGGCGGATGGAACAGCGCGGTGTCGACGCCGTTGCGCAGCACCGTCACCTTCTGGTTCGGGGCACCCAGCGCCAGCAATGCGTCCTTCAGCGCCGCGCTGACCGTGATCATCGCGGCGGATTGGGCGATAACCCCGCGGATCAGCCGGCGCGGGATTGGATAGTCGGGCAATTGGCTGATGTCGCTGCCCCTGGCAGTGACGACCACCGGCAACCCGAACCGCCGCCCGAGCCATACCGCGGCCACCCCGTCAGGATAGAAGTAGTGCGCGTCGATCGCGTCGAAGCGATTGCCGTCCGCGAGCAGGCGCCGCAGCACCGGCACCATCGCCACATACATGAGGTATGGCGCGACCGACATGCCGACTTTCGGGATCGACAGGTAACGCGGATGCAACACCGCGATGCCGTTGCGCGTTTCCGCCGCCGGCGCCGCGGCGTGCCGCGCCCAATCGCCAAACCTGGGATCGCGGCTGGGAAAATACGGTACCGGGGCCACCACGGTGCTGGTCGCCTCACCGCTGGCCAGCAAATGGCGCAGCCGGTTCTCCACGAATACCCCGTGATTTGGCCTGGCAGCGTTGGGGTAGAGCGTGGAGAACGTCAGCAGGCGTATCGGCGCCATGACGCCCTCCACTTTCCTTGGCGGCGGATCAGGAGCCTTTCTTCAATTCGTCCAGCAGTTGCTGCGCCAGGGCTTTTTCCTTGAACTCTCCCTTGGTTGCCACAACACCGGTCAGGTATTTGATCGCATCATCCTTTTTGCCGGTGTTATTCAGCGCCACGGCGAAGTGGTACTGCACGCGCGGGTCGTTCGCGGCTTCGGTGCTGGCTTGGCGCAGCAACGTCACGCCGATATCGGCCTGGCCGGAGGAGGTCAGAATCCAGCCAAGCGTATCGGCGGTCTGGGCCCCAGGTGCCAGGACGTAGGCCTGGCGCGCCAGATCCATGGCCCGCGCATCGCCCACTTGCTGGTAAACCCAGGCCAGGTTGTTCAAGGCGATCGCATCGTGCGGTTTGGTCTTGAGGAGGGCCTCCAGATCGTTCGCCGCTTCCGGCAGCCTGTTCAGACCGATCTGGATCTCGGCCAGTTGCTCCAAGGCACCCAGGTCATCCTTATTCTTTGCCACCCAGTCAGAGAGCGTCTTGATCGCATCGTCCGCGGCCTGGCCGCGCAGCTGGGCCGCGGCAAGACGGGTGGCAAGCGTGCTGGACGGCGCCGTGGTCATGGCTTCCTTGTAGGCGTTGATAGCGTCCTGCGCGCGGTTCGCCGCCATGAAGATGTCGCCCTTCAAGGCCCTGATCATGGTGAAGTCGCGGTCCTGCGACATCAGGCGGTCGGCCGTTGCCAAAGCCGCCTCGATCCCGGTCGACCGCAGATCGATCATCGCGAGATCCTGATACAGCTGATAATTGCGCGGGGTAGCCGCGATGCCGGCGGTCAGCAGGCTGCGTGCGGACTCGAAATCGCCGGCTTCGATCTGCAACGCGACCAGCTGTCGGCGCGCGCCCACGACGCTGGGATCCTTCTTCAGCAAATCGCTGTAGGTGTCGCGGGCGTCCTTCTTCTGCCCCAACGCCAACTGCGCCGCGGCGCGCAGGCTCAGCATCTCGGTCGTCAGCGCATTGGCGCCCGTTTCCTTCCCGATCAGATCGAGCGCCTTCTGCGGCGCCCCCGACCGGATATAGAGATCGCCAAGGCTGGTGGCGATCCGCACGTTCTTCGGCTCAACGCGGTGCGCGTGATCGAGCAGATCCACGGCCTGCGGCATGCGGTTCGATTGCGCGTAGGTGGACGTCAGCATGCTCAAGGCCGGTTCCGCCGTGGGTTGCCTGGTCACGAGATCCTTAAGAACTTTCTCCGCCTCATCCTGACGCCCGCTCATGGCCATAACCCGGGCAAGATTGACCTGGGCCGGCGTGAAGTCTGGATGTTTCGCGACTTCCGCGCGGAACACTGCCTCGGCGCCCGCCATGTCTAGCTTAGCCATCTTGAACAGGCCTTCGAGGTTGCCGACGACGTCGGTATCCCCCTGCGCCGCCTTGATTTTTTCAAGCACGGCGGCGGCCTTGTTCAGGTCGCCGGTGGCCATGGCGGCGAAGAACAAAGTCTCCCCGACGGCCGGCATTTTCGGCGCGAGTTCAAGCGTGTGCTCCAGGTCGCCAACGGCGGCGTCGACGTCGCCCTGCCCCATCCGCACGGCGGCGAGGCGTGTCTGCAAGCCCACGTCGTTCGGCGCCAAAGCTTCGGCGCGCTGGAAATTCACGATCGCATCGGCAGGACGGTTGGTGGCCGCGTAGGCGCGTCCCAACAGATCGTATGCCTCCGCGTCGGCTTTGCCGGATTCGGTGACCTTCGCCAGGGTCTCGACGACCAGATCGGGCCGGCGCTTGACGAACAGAATGCGGGCCAGAACCTTGTAACCGCCAAGGTCGTTGGGCGCCTTGGCCAAATATTTGCGGGCCGCGTCCTCGGCTTCTTCGATTTGACCCAGCTGTTCCTTAACCACCGCCTGAAGGAAATACGCTCGCGGGATGCGACCAAGATAGCTCTGAATGCGCTGCAGGCCTTCGTCGGCGGCCTTGTAGTCCTTTGCCTGTGCCTTGATCACGGCATCCAGATACAGCGCCTGAATGTTGCCTTTGGTACCCTTGAGGACCGTATCGACATCGGCGCGGGCAATCTCTGGCTGACCCGTCGCCAACGCCAGATCGGCGCGATCCAGGCGGGCCTGTGTGATGCTCGGCTGGTCGGCGACCAGGGCGTCGAGTACGGCCATCGCACCAGCAGCATCGCTTTTCAGCCGCAGCAACTGCGCTTTGGCCATCAATGCCTCAGCGGATTTCGGCTGGGCACTGATGGCGCGATCGATCTTCTCCAGGGCACCCTGGAGATCGTTGCGCGCGACCGCCAGACGGGCATCGGCCAGCAGCGGTTCGACGGCATTGGGCGCGGCAGCTTCCGCGTCGGCAAAGGATTTGCGCGCATCCTCCGGCAAATTGAGATTGATCTGGGCGTAGCCCCGCGCGACCAGGATGGCGGCATCCAGCGGTCCGTCCTTGCCCTCGGGCTTCAGCTTCTCCAGTAGCTCGGGGTTCTTATTCTGCGACAGCAGGGCCTGCGCCAGCAGTGGAACGGTTTGGTGCGGGTCGTATCCGCGATCCCGAGCGGCGGAGGCTTCGCGTTCCGCAGCCACCGGATCGCCCAACTCGATCGCCACCTTGCCAAGCAGATAATGGGCTTCGGCGTTTTGCGGGTCACTCCGGACGGCGTTTCGCAGATCGATCTGCGCGGATTTCAGATCGCCCTTTTTCAATGAAGCGCGAGCGTTCGACATATAGTCGGCATGCGCGGCGCCAGGCCAGACGCTCAACCAAGCACCCAGGACGATCCAGCCGAGAGATCTATAACGCATAAAACATTAACCTCAGTTGCTATGAGACCTGAACTTCGCCGCCGCTTCCGGCGGTTTCCACCCCAGCTTCAGGGACTTTGCCGCCATCGGCCTCAATTCCGTGCGCCTCCAGCAACCCATACAACGTCGGGCGGCTGATGCCGAGAAGGCGCGCTGCAACGGATAAGGTATGATTGCTGCGCGCCCAAGCAATGTGGACGACTTCGCGCTCCGCGCGCAGTCGCGCCGCGCGGAGGTCCAAATCGGGCGGCCCCTCGGCGGGGGGCACCAGCTCCAAATCCACCGCATCGATCACCCGACGTTCGGCCATGACGACCGCGCGCTTCATCCGGTTTTCCAGCTCCCGCACATTCCCTGGCCAGGAATGCGCGGCGATGGCAGCGCTCGCCGCTTCGGTGAAGCCGCGGATGTTGCGGCCAAATTCCTGGTTGAGCCTGTTCAGGAAATAGTTCGCAAGCAGGGCCGCATCGCCGCCGCGGTCGCGCAACGGCGGAATGCGGATGGTAACCGCGTTCATCCGGTAGAACAGATCGCCGCGAAACTGGCCCTGGGCGATTTTGTCCTCAAGGCTGGCATTGGTGGCCGAGACGATACGGACGTCAACCTGGATTTTTTGCCTGCCGCCGATCCGTTCGACGATCTGGTCCTGCAAAAAGCGCAACAGCTTGACCTGCAGCGGGTGCGGGAGATCGCCGACCTCATCCAGGAACAGAGTGCCCTTGTTGGCGGTTTCGATCTTGCCGATAGTTTGCTTCACCGCGCCGGTGAAGGCGCCGCGCTCGTGGCCGAACAACTCGCTTTCCAGCAGATTTTCTGGGATCGCGCCGCAGTTGATCGCCACGAAGGGTTCGCGCTTCCGTGGCCCGAGGTCGTGCAGCGCCTGAGCCAGCGCTTCCTTACCAGTGCCGCTTTCGCCCAGCAGAAGCACCGGCACGTTGGTGGTCGCCAGCTTTTCGATATCGTGGCAAAGTTTCAGCATCCCGGGATTGCCAGTCACGATCCGCTCGATCGGGGACCGCGCCGGTGTCGCCGCGAGCGCTCGGTTTTCTTCCTCCAGCCGGTAGAGGTTCAGGGCACGCTCGATGATGGTGCACAGCAACTCGATCTCGACGGGCTTCTCGCAAAAATCGTAAGCGCCGGAGGCGATAGCCTTCAGCGCGTTCCGGCGCTCCCCGTTGCCGGTTACCACGATTACCTTGGTCTTCGGCGCGATGGCCTGGATTTCTCCCAGGGTAGCGAAGCCCTCACTGACGCCGTCGGGATCGGGCGGCAGACCGAGGTCCATGATCGCGACCGGCGGGTCTTCCTTTTTGACCAACGCGATGGCTTGCTGCCGTGTGTGCGAAATCAGGACGTCGCAGGCCGGAAACGCCCAGCGATACTGGGAGCAGAGACCCTCATCGTCCTCGACGATCAAAAGTTTGGGTTTCGCCATTCCCGTTCCGATCAACCCGTCAGCGACGCGGCAACGCCCACCGGCACCGCCGGCAATAATAAGCGCATCGTTGTCCCTTTGCCCATCCGGCTTAGTACCGACAGATCCCCCCCGGCGTCACGAATCAATTCCCGGGCCTGGAACGCGCCGATGCCGTGGCCGCCGCCTTTGGTGGTGGCGAAGGGACGGAACAGCTCGTCGCGCACGAATTCCGGCGTCATTCCCTGACCTCGATCGGCAATATCGATCACCACACTCATGTTCTGATGCCTCAGGCCCACCGTTACCTTTTCGCCGCCGGATGCGTCCACGGCGTTGTTCAGCAGGTGCGTCAGCACGGCATCGAAGGCCTCGGGATCGATGGCGATGCCGGCTTTATTGCCGTCGTCGTGCAAATCGACCGGCGCCTTACGGGTGATGCGACAGGTTTCGACAACCGCCTTCAAATGCTCGAGCGGGGCAACAAGGGTGTGGCTACGCTCCTGCCGATCGACCTGCAACCGGGTCAGCAGCCTGGTGATCTTACCGACCGACGCGCGCACGGTGACCAGCATGTCGCGCTGAAATTCCGGGTTGTCGGCATGCACCTCCGCATTCGTCAGCAGCATGGACAGCTGGCCGGACACGTTCTTGATGTCGTGTATCACGAAGGCGAAACGTTGGCTGTACTCGCGCAACTGCCGGGTTTGCTCCAGAATTTGGGCGGCGCGCTGTTCCGCGACTCGGCTGGCGACCTCCCGCCCCACGACACGCAGCAGATCGTAGACTTCGCGCTCCAGCTTGAACTGCGCCCGCGGTTCCGCGAGCACAACGAAACCGATCAGGCTGCCGAAATGGCTCAGCGGGACGGCCAGCCAGATGCGCGGCAATGCGGACAGGCCCACCCGAGCCTGGGGGGATTCGTCCAACACAACGATCCAGTCGCCGTCGCGGAACAATGGCACCAAGGGATCGCCGGGTGGGATGGGCTCGGTCGCCGCGGGGAGGTTCCAGGAACCCGCCCACTGGAACGCGACGTCCTCGGGTGCCCGGACGAACAAGGCACCGGCCGGGCTGTCCACCACCTGCGCCACGGCCTGGATGGCGCGCTTGTGCAGGCCGACATAGGATTCCGGCGCGGTCAGCGTATCGATACAGCGCATCCATTCCCGCCGGTAGTCATAGCGGGCGCTGAAGAAATTATCAACAAGCAGTATCCGCAGGCGGGACCGTATCGAACCCGACGTAAGCAGCACCGCGACCGTCAGCAGCCCGGCGAAGATCAGCGTGACCTCCGCGACATAGCCCCATTCGGCGCCGCCGCGGCGCATAATTTCCCCGGTCATCGCGATCGACACCAGAAATATGCCGGCGGCAATCAGCGTAAAACTGTGGAACACCACGTCGCGCGAGACATGGATATCGATCTTCCACCGGCGCGCACGAGCAGCGGCCAGCGCGATCAGCGGGGCGGCGACGACGGTGGCAGGTGCTCTGCCGGTGAACAGCGGCAGCGACAACCGGCGGAACAGCAGCGCATCGGAATACAGAAGGACGTCGTAGAGAAACAATCCGCCCAACGCGATGCAAAGCAGATTGATGTGCCAGCGGACGTCCGGCGCCGTGTTGAAATATAGGTTTTCGAGCAGCAGGATGCTCGATACCGCGAAACCCAGCCTGATAACCGGACCGATCGAGGCCACCGACGCCGCCGGCTGATGGAACAGCGCGTCCAGCAGCGGCAAACCGCCAACCAACAGGATCGCCAGCAACCCCATGGTCGTGAAGGCCTGCATCATCTGCCGCGGGGCCGTCACCGTCTGCCGGTAAAGATGCAGGATGAAACCGTACCAGGCGACGGTGCGAGCCAGCTCCAGCCAGGCAGCAATGCCCATGAGGCGGGAGCTCCAAAAGAATGCCACCGACCCCGCCCAGATGGCGGTTGTCAGGCATGCCACGGCCAGCCACAGCCCGGTACGGCTGCGACCGGCAGCGGCCGAGGATTGCCGCGCGAGGATCAGCGCGGACAGAAAGCCATAGGCCAACGCACAGACGGCATGCAGCCCGGCCACTGCCGGGAAATCGGATGTCATAACCAATATCCCATCGAGAGCCGCCGTTCAGTCACGGACCGCCACGTCTCCGGGTGCTCATCGCGAAGAGTGTACATCAGTCAGCACGCACCCTCACGGAACAAAATCACCTGGACGGTCGAACATGGGATCGCGATAGCCAACAGAATGCTCCGGTTTTTGACGTAGTACAAGTCGCAGGCCAGTTTTTCGCGGGCCTCCTCGACTGAGGCGCCATGGGTGTAGTTCACCTGCGCCTGGCCGGTGATGCCGGGCCTGACCGCTTCGCGTTTATGATAGAACGGAATTGCGAGGGCGGGTTCCTCGACGAAATGCGACCGCTCCGGCCGCGGTCGGATCATGCTCCTGTCACCGCGTACCCCGTTCAACAGTTGCGGGAGTTCGTCGATACGGGTCTGGCGAATGATATGCCCGATCGGGGTGATCCTCGGGTCGCGCTTCCGCGCCCAGCGCGGTGTGCCGCTCGCTTCGGCATCGGCGCGCATGCCGCGGAGTTTCAGCAATATGAAGGGTCGCCCACGCAGGCGCGTCCGCTCCTGACGATAGAACACCGGTCCCGGGTTATCGAGCTCGATCAGAAGGGCGACGATCGCCAAGGGGATGGCCGACGCCAGGCAAAACTTGTTCCACGAAAGCGCGATCCGTGCCGCGAGGGAACGGGGCGCCACATCGGAGGACAACAGAAACATGTAGATGAATACCGCCGAGAGCAGCAGTTCGCACAGACTCAGCAACGCCATATCCTTACGGACATGATGTGCGAGTACGCGCGCCATTCGACCTCCTTCTTCCAAGTCCCGTCCGGCCCAGCGGTATTCATGCCCGGACGACCGCTCTTGCCTGACTGCATGCCATGACGGAACGTGGTCCGCGACCACAGCCAACGTATAAAAAATTATACGATCATCGCGTTATGGTCAACCGCTCCGAAAAGAGGCATTTATGCCGGCACCGCCGAGCCCCCTTCGATGCCAATTGGCTTCTTGCTGTTAAGAACAAATCATGAATATACTCCCTCCATGCCCGAGCCACCCCCCTCCCCCGCCCACCCCGATCCCGTTTCTCCCACGGTCGAGGACGAATTGATCGAATCCCTCGCCTTCGCCCTGCGCTATGAAGGCCGCAAGCGTGTGCATCATGCCGACGACATGATGGCTAGGATCACCGCCGAACGGCTGGTGCGGCACCTCCGCGGGTCCGGTTTCACGGTGGTGAAGGATCCGGACGCCCGCGCCCCCAGCACCTGATCGTTATGTACTCCGAGCTTCAGGTCACCACGAATTTCTCGTTCCTGCGGGGTGCCTCGCATGTGGAGGAACTGTTCGCCCAGGCGGCGATGCTGGGTCTGAAGGCGATGGCGGTGACCGACCGGAACACCCTGGCCGGGATCGTGCAGGCGCATCTGCGGGCGAAGGAGGTCGGGGTGCGGCTGATCCCCGGCTGCCGGCTGGATTTTTCCGACTGCCCGCCGATCCTGGTTTACCCCAGGGATCGGGAGGGTTGGTCGCGGCTTTGCCGGTTGCTGACGCTGGGAAAGGGCCGAGCGGGCAAGGGTGGGTGCGCGCTTTATTGGGCGGATTTGGTAGAACACGCGGACGGGTTGGTGGCTGTTTTGTGCGACATATACCGGCCCTTCCCCGTCATGGCGGACGAAAGGGCGGCGCCTCCCTTCACCCTGCAACACTTCCGCTCCGCCTTTCCCAACCGTTGCTACGTCGCGCTGACCCTGCGCCGCCGGCCCAACGACGCCGTGCGGCTGCGGGAAACGGCCGATCTGGCGCAGGCCGCGCGCATTCCCACCGTCGTTACCGGCGACGTGCTGTACCACACGCCCGGACGCCGCATTCTGCAGGATGTGCTGACCTGCATCCGCGAAACGACCCCGATCGACACCGCCGGCTTCAAACGCGAACGCTCGGCCGACCGAGCGCTGAAACCGCCGGAAGAAATGGCGCGCCTGTTCGCAGCCTATCCGGAAGCTCTGGCCCGCACCGAGGAAATTACCGAAAGCTGCCGCTTCTCGCTGGACGAACTCCGCTACCAATACCCGCACGAAACGCGCTTCCCCGGTCTGACCGCACAGCAAACGCTGGAGCGCCTGACATGGGAGGGGGCGGCGAAGCGATACGACAACGCCGTCCCTGACAACGTGATCAAGCAACTCAATCACGAACTGAAACTGATCGCCGAACTGGAATACGCGCCGTATTTCCTCACGGTCGACAGCATTGTGCGCTTCGCCCGCTCCCGCCACATCCTGTGCCAAGGGCGCGGATCGGCGGCCAACTCCGCCGTCTGCTATGTGCTGGGGATCACCTCGATCGACCCCACCCGCTCCGGCCTGCTGTTCGAGCGTTTCGTCAGCGCCGCCCGCAAGGAACCGCCCGACATCGACGTGGATTTCGAGCACGAACGGCGGGAGGAAGTGATCCAGTGGGTGTTCGAAACCTACGGCCGCGAGCGCTCGGCGTTGTGCGCCACGGTCATCCGCTACCGGGGCCGAGGCGCGGTACGCGACGTCGGCAAGGCCATGGGATTGCCCGAGGACGTGACTGCCGCGCTTGCCGGCCAGATGTCCCACTGGGGCGACCAGGACGATCTTTCGGAGCTGAACTGCAACACCGAAGACCGCCGGCTGCGGTTGACGTTGGACCTCGCCCGCATGCTGATCGGTTTTCCCCGGCATTTGTCGCAACACCCCGGCGGTTTTGTCCTCACGCAGGACCGGCTGGACGACCTCGTGCCGATCGAGCCGGCCAGTATGGTCAACCGCCAAACCATCGAGTGGGACAAGGACGACATCGACGCCCTGCGTTTCATGAAGGTCGACGTGTTGGGCCTCGGCATGCTGGGCTGCATGCGGCGCGGCTTCGATCTGCTAGCGCAACACCGGGGCCTACGGATCGACCTCGCCGGCGTGCCGCCCGAGGACCCGGACACCTACGCCATGATCCGCAAGGCCGACACCATCGGCACCTTCCAGATCGAATCCCGCGCCCAGATGTCGATGCTGCCGCGCCTAAAACCCCGGACGTTCTATGACATCGTCATCCAGGTCGCGATCGTGCGCCCCGGCCCGATCCAGGGCGACATGGTGCACCCCTACCTCCGCCGCCGCGAGGGAATCGAACCGGTCGAATACCCCACCGAGGCGCTCCGCCGGGTGCTGGAGAAAACCCTGGGCGTGCCGCTGTTCCAGGAGCAGGCGATGCAGGTCGCCATCGTCTGCGCCGGCTTTACGCCGGACGAGGCCGACGCGCTGCGCCGCAGTATGGCTACGTTCAAATTCACCGGCGGCGTGCATCATTTCCATGACAAGATGATCGCCGGCATGCTGGAGCGCGGTTACACCCAGGACTTCGCGGAACGCACCTTCTCCCAGATCGAGGGGTTCGGCAGCTACGGCTTCCCCGAGAGCCACGCCGCCAGCTTCGCGCTGATCGCCTATGCCTCGGCGTGGCTGAAATGCCACCACCCCGACGTGTTCTGCTGTGCGCTGCTGAACGCCCAGCCGATGGGGTTCTACGCGCCCGCCCAGATCGTGCGGGATGCGCGGCTGCACGGGGTGGAGGTCCGGCCAGTCTGCGTCAATGAATCCGCCTGGGATTGCACGCTGGAGCCTTGCCGGGGGCGGTATTTGGCGGTGCGAATGGGGCTGCGCATGGCGAAGGGCCTGAACAGCACCCACGCCGATACGCTGATCGCGCGGCGTGCGGGTGTCCCGTACCGCTCCATCGAGGAGGTGCATCGCCGGTCGGGGGTGCCCGTGTCGGCGTTGGAGAAGCTGGCGGAGGCGGATGCGTTTCAGCCTCTTGGCCTGAGCCGGCGGGACGCGCTTTGGGCGATCCGAGGGCTGTCCGACACGCCATTGCCGCTGTTCGATAGGTTGGCAACATCTTCCCCTCCCCTTGCGGGTTGGGGGGAGGGGGAGTGTATTTCCTCTTCCCCCCTGACCGACCCACCGGTCCCCCTCACCCCCATGACCGCGGGCCGCCAGGTCGTCGAAGACTACCGGTCGACGGGATTGAGCCTCCGCCGCCACCCCGTGTCCTTCCTGCGCCAGGACCTGGCCGCCCGCGGCATCGTCCGCTGCGCCGATCTGGAAACCAGCAAAGACGGCAAGCGCCTGACCGTCGCCGGCATCGTGCTGGTGCGCCAACGCCCCGGCAGCGCCCGCGGCGTGCTGTTCGTCACGCTGGAGGACGAAACCGGTTACGCCAACCTGATCGTCTGGCCGCCGGTGTTCGACCGGCAAAGGCGGCTGATCCTGTCCGCCACCATGATGGCCTGCCGCGGCAAAATGCAGCGGGAAAGCGGCGTGATCCACGTCATCGCCGACGAACTGACCGACCTGTCGGACCTGCTGAAAAGCGTCGGCGACAGAGGCATTGAGGGGCAACCGGTCCGCGACATCCATGTGCAATCCAGCCGGGGGATCAGGGTGCCGACGCGGGATTTCCGGTGACGCCTAGTCCCCGCCAGCCTCCGCCAAATACTGCGCCAGTACCTCATCCGCCGGCCCATCCGCTCGGATGACGCCTTGCTCCAGCCAGATCACGCGGGTGCACCAGGTGCGCACGATATCCAGCGAATGCGTCGACAGCACCAGGATATCCGCGCCGCGCACCAGCTCTTCCAGCCGACGGCGGGCCTTTTCCATGAAACTGGCATCGCCGGCCAGGAACCATTCGTCCATCAACAGGATTTGCGGCCGGATCGCGGTGGCCAGCGCGAATCCCAGCCGCACCACCATGCCGGCGGAATAGGTGCGCACCGGCAGATCGAGGAAATCGCCGAGTTCCGCGAAGTCGGCGACATCGCGTTCCAGTTGCGGCAGCATCGATTTCGGCAGCCTGTTGAACAGGCCGCGCAGCATGATGTTTTCCCGCCCGTTCATGTCGACATTCATGCCGAGGGATGTGTCCAGCAGCGCGTTCAGGCTGCCATGCACGCTGACGCGGCCCATCACCGGCTCATAAATCCCCGCCAGCGTGCGCAACAACGTGGTCTTGCCCGCGCCGTTGGAGCCGACCAATCCGAGCCGTTCGCCGCGCCGCAGGGTGAAGCTGACGTTGTTCAACGCCCTCACGACCACCCGGTGTTGCTTGTCCTGACCCAGCCGCCCGGTCGCCGCCGCGGCCACCGTCTTTTTCAGGCTGCGGGAACTGCCATGATACAGCGGGAAGAAGACGGAAACGCCTTCGATTTCGATCCGGGCTTCCATGTTCACCGATCAGACCCAGAACGCCACGCGGCCGCGGGCACGCACGAAGAACATCCAGGACACGCCGCACACCACCGCGCTGAACAGGATCGCGCCAAACCAGGATAGCAACGATATGTGCTCGCCCAACATGGGTGCGCGCACGATCTCCAGCATATCGAACAGCGGATTGAACGGCAAATAGGATTGAAGGGCACCCAGTTGTTCTGGTTTCCAAATAACGGGCGTAACAAAGAACGTGATCTGCATCAAACTGTTGACGATCGGATTGATATCGCGGAACCGCGCGCACAACCCGCCCAGCAGCAAAGTCAGTGCGAGGGCATCGCATATCCACAACGCGAGACCGGGAATAACCAGCAGCCCGTGCCACCCCGGCCAGATGCGGAAAACCGCGAACACCACGACGATGACGATAACGTTGTGCCCCAGGACCAGCAGATTTCGTGCCACGGCACGCAGCGAGAAAACGAACATCGGCATACGCACCGACCGGATCAGCCCCACCATGTCGGTGAACGTGGTGCAGGCCTCCGCCACCACCGTTGCCATGAAGGCCCACAGCACCTGCGATAAAGCCAAGAATGGCAAATATTCTTGCAAATCCATTTTGAACAGCTTGGCGTACAGGAAGCCGAGCATCCCAACCATGACGCCGGTGGATATCGTTAGCCAAAGCGGGCCAAGCATGGAACCGCGATAACGCAGCCGAATGTCGAGCCAGGCGAGGGTGAAGGCCAGCCGCCAGAGCGACACACCGTCCACGATATCGGCGACCGCGTGCCGGTTGCGCGTGGCAAACGACTGACCGGCCTGAAATTCGAGGGTCGCGTTTCGCGCGACGGAGGTGACGGCTTGGCTCATGCGGCGCGGCCGATAGCCCATCCACCCCCAAACAGCAACCTGGGGCGCGGCAATCAAACCCTAACGCGCGGCTAGTGTTGCCTGCTCGCCGCGACTGACAGTGACGAACGCGCCGGGGCGCAATCCGGGATCGGCGGCCTGCACGATCGCCAGGGTCGCGCCGTCGTCGGTGCGCACGACATACTCCGCTTTACCGGTCAGGGTGGGTGCGGCATCCGGCCCGATCCGCAACAGACCGGCGGCACGCGGATCGCCCGCCTGCACCGGCCGTATCATCAAAATGACGGCGTGCGCTGGGATTTTTGTATCCACCACGACGGGTTTCGGGGCCTGAGACGCGCATGACGCCAGCGCCAAAATGCCTATTCCAACGCCGCCAACAGCCCATCGCATGGCAATTCTCCACCCCCGCGCATCATGGCCGGGCGCTATACCGAGAGGCAAGCGCACGACTCGGCCGGTGTTAATGATCGCACATTCTCCCTCTTGCGAAAAACTACGCTTGGGGATAAGGGGTTAGGCGCTTTTGCTGACTGATCACCTCAGCAACGCCTGGACGAGGCCGTTCATACACGCCCGTTCCCGCATGTTGGGGTGACAGCGACTGTTTGGCCTTCGCGGCCGCGCCATGACGGAGACACCCCCGCTGATGACCCGACCGCGCCGGAATTTTACCCTGGTCAGGGCTGTGGGAGCCTTGTTCGCGCTGGCTTTGCTGGCCGCTTGCAGCCATGGCTCCGGCGTTTCGTCCAGCAATGTGGCTGCCCATTACGCGGCACATGCCCGTGGCAACTACACGCCGCCTGGCCCGCCGGAGGATCCCTGGGGCCCCTATATCCACGAAGCGTCCGCTCGGTTCGACGTGCCCACTCCCTGGATCCGCGCTTTGATGCGTGTTGAATCCGGCGGCAAGGAATACATCAACGGCAAGCTGGTGACTTCCAGCGCCGGCGCGATGGGCCTGATGCAGGTGATGCCGGGCACCTACGACGAGCTGCGGCAACGGCATAACCTCGGCGACGACGCATACGAGCCGCACGACAACATCATGGCGGGTGTGGCGTATATGCGGGAGATGTACGACATCTACGGCGCCCCCGGCTTCCTGGCCGCTTATAATGCCGGACCGAACCGCCTGGACGATTACCTCGCCAACAACCGGCCGCTGCCGGACGAAACCCGCCGCTACGTCGCGATGATCGGACCCCATCTGCAAGGCGTCTCGCCGAAGGTCCGCTCCCCGGCCGAGGCCTACGCGATGAACGAACTTCCGATACGCATCCCGCCTGGCACCCGCTATGGCCGCAACGCGCAGTTCGCGTCCAATAACGGCAATGGCCGCATACCGGTCGCCGCGCCGGTCGCGATGGCGCAACTTCCCGCCCCCGCGCCGGTGGAGCCGCTGCGCGTGACGCCGCCGGAGCCAGCCCGCGTCGCGGCGGTCGTGCCGCCGGCGCCTAATCGGTTCGCGTTGATTGCGTCCGCGCATGCGGCGGAGCCGATCCCGTTCCGCCACGCCTCGGGTGAGACCGGGCAATGGGCGATCCAGGTCGGGGCCTATGCCAATCAGACTCAGGCGCGGACCGCGCTGGGGATCGCCAAGGACCGCGCCAAAGCGGAGCTGGCGGTGGCGCACCCCTATGTCGGCATGGTGCACCAAACCCGCGGCACGCTATGGCGTGCTCGGCTGACCGGGCTGTCGCACGACGCCGCCGTGCAGGCGTGCGAGAAGCTGACGCACGGGCGCACCAGCTGCATCGTACTGTCGCCGGAGGCACAGCAGTCTTAGGCGCCCCGCAATAATGACTGAAGCGACTGGAGCGACGCATTGCTCTCTCAGAGTCATGGCGATGAGGGGCCAGTGCACCCTAGTTGCCGTAGCCGTTCGGGTGCGCCAGGCGCCACTGGAACGCGGTGCGGACGATGTCATCGAGCGCGGCGTATCGCGGCTGCCAACCGGCTTTCAGCGCTGGTTCGGCTGAGGCCACTAACGACGCGGCATCGCCCGGCCGCCGTTCGGCCAAGACATGCGGGACCGGGCGGCCGGAGACCCGCTCCACGGCCTGCAGCACCTCCAGCACCGAGTAGCCGGCGCCGTTACCTAGGTTCCAGCGGATGTCGCCGTGCTCCATCGCCTCGAACGCCAGCAGATGGGCAGCGGCCAGATCGGTGACGTGGATGTAGTCGCGGACGCAGGTACCGTCCCTGGTGGGATAATCGGTGCCAAACACCACCAGCGGCGGACGGCGGCCGAGGGCGGCGTCGATCGCCAACGGCATCAGGTGGGTTTCGGGCCGGTGATCCTCCCCCAGGCGCCCCTGAGGATCGGCGCCGGCGGCATTGAAATAGCGCAGGCAGGCATAGCGCAATCCGTGCACCTGACTGGCCCAGCGGAGGGCACGCTCGATCATCCACTTGCTTTCGCCGTAGGCGGAGTTGGGATCGATCGGCGCGTCCTCGGGGATCGGATCGTCGCCGGCCGCATTGAACAGCGCGGCGGTGGAGGACAGCACGAAACGGCCGACCCCGTGGCGCACGCATGCGTCGATCAGGCGCATGCCGTTGCCGCCGTTTTCCAAGAGGTAGCGCAGGGGTTCGCGCATGGATTCCCCCACCTGGGACAGGGCCGCGAAGTGGAAAACGGCGTCCCAGGGACCGTCGGACAGCGCGTCATCGACGGCCGCGATGTTGGACAGGTCCGCGTCGATCGTGCGCACGCCGTCCGGCACGGCCCGCCGGTGGCCAATGTGGAAATTATCAAGCACCACGGCGGTGTCGCCCCGGTCGCAGAGCGCGGCCACGAGATGGCTTCCGACATAGCCGGCACCGCCGGTCACCAGAAAACGACGGGGCATGCTTTTCAGGAGTCCTTGGTCGGAGAGTAGGTCCAGGCGATGTAGCACCGGGGTTGTTGTTCGGGCCAGCCGATCGGTGCCCGATTATCCTCGAAGGCGCCCAAGAAATTCGTATCGGCTATAGCTTACCCCTCGAAAAACCGGTTCGCCGGCCGGGGCAACCCTAGATTCTCCCGCAACGTCTTCCCCTCGTACTCCGTCCGGAACAGTCCCCGCCGCTGCAACTCCGGCACCACCATATCCACGAAGTCGTCCAGCCCACCCGGCAAGTACGGGAACATGATATTGAACCCGTCGGAGGCCCCGGTCATCAGCCACTCCTCCATCCTATCCGCGATGGAGGCGGGGGTCCCCACCATCGACAGCCCCCCATACCCGCCGAGCCGTTGCGCCAGTTGCCGCACCGTCAGCCCTTCCTTCGCCGCCATCGCCACGGTCCGGTCACGCCCGCTCTGGCTCGCGTTCGAGGGCGGGATTTCCGGCAGCGGCGCATCCGGATCGAACACCGACGCATCGCAGCCCAGGTTAATCGACAACTGCGCGATGGCGCTGTCGTAGTGCACCAGACTATCCAGCCGCAGCCGCTTCTCGCGCGCTTCTTCCTCCGTCTCCCCCACCACCACGAAGCATCCCGGCAATATCTTCATGTGCTCGGGGTTCCGCCCCAACCGAACCATCCGGGACCGGATATCGTCGGAGAACGCACGCGCTTCGCCGATGTCGCGCTGGCTGGCGAAGATCACCTCGGCGGTTTCGGCGGCGATCTGGCGCCCGGCCTCCGACGCACCGGCCTGCACGATCACCGGCCAGCCCTGCACCGGTCGGGCGATGTTCAGGGGGCCTCGAACGGATAAATGCTCGCCCTTGTGGTTCAGCACATGCATGCGTGAAGGGTCGAAATATTCGCCGGTTTCGGTGTTCCGGACGAATGCGTCCTCGGCGAAGCTGTCCCACAAGCCTTTGACCACGCCGATAAACTCGCGCGCCCGCCAGTAGCGTTCGTCGTGCTCGACATGCTCGTCCAGGCCGAAGTTCAGGGCGGAATCC
Organism: uncultured Acetobacteraceae bacterium; assembly: GCA_903924985.1. Lineage (GTDB taxonomy): Bacteria > Pseudomonadota > Alphaproteobacteria > Acetobacterales > Acetobacteraceae > Rhodopila. Next base: position 14,275 of record CAIYDT010000083.1, on the reverse strand, counting down.
GGGTTGGACGTGGTCACAACGTTCCACGCCGCGCGACCGTTGCTGATGTGGTCCAGCGAGGCGAAGCGACGTGCGATGTGGAACGGCTGGTCGAAGGTGGTGGACGCGGTGGCGATCAACCCCAGATGCTCCGTCACCATGGCCAGCGCCGGCAGCAGGGTCAGCGGCTCGAACGACGTCACCGTGGCACTGCGCTTCAGCGCCTGGATGGGCATGTTCAGTACCGCCAGATGGTCGGCCATGAAGAAGGCGTCGAACTTCCCCCGTTCCAGCGTCTGGGCGAAACGCACCATGTGCTTGAGGTTGAAGTTGGCGTCCGGGAATGCGCCGGGGTAGCGCCACGCGGCGGCATGGATGCTGGCCGGGCGCATGAAAGCCCCCAGGCGAAGTTGGCGTTTTTGCGTCATGGGTCGGTACCTGTCCTTTATCGGTAGTCTACCAGGACGAGGGGATCGGCGGGAGAGTCCATCTGGCGCGACAAACCGAACCCAACCCCGTAAAACCAGCAAACCACGCAGCGAGGGGAAATCGCCGAATGCCAGCACACTCCAAAATCGGCGACGTCCCCAAGCGGCGGGAGGATGCCCGGTTTGTCACCGGCGGCGGCGCCTATTTGGACGATCTGTCGTTCGACGGACTGACGCATGCGGTTTTCGTCCGCTCCCCCCACCCGCATGCGATGGTACGCAGCATCAGCACCGCAGCCGCCAGGCAAATCCCAGGCGTCCTGGCCGTTCTCACAATAAAAGACGCCGACGCCGACGGGTTGCAGCCCATGCGCCCGGGGGTGGAGGCCAATGTCCAGACCGGCGAACCCTTCGCCTTCATCCCGCAACCGCTATTGGCCCGCGACAAGGTGCGCTTCGTCGGCGAACCCGTTGCCCTGGTCGTCGCCGAAACCCGCGCCCAGGCACTGGACGCGGCGGAACTGGTGAGCGTCGATTACGCCCCCCTGCCCGCCGTCACCACGCACCAGGCCGCCCGAGCGCCCGGCGCGCCGCAAATCGCCGAAGCGGTCCCGGGCAACCTCTGCCTCGACTGGCGCCACGGCGACATAGCGGCCGTCGACGCCGCCTTCGCCTCCGCCGCGCACGTCGTCACCCACAGCTTCGTCAACCATCGCATCGTCACCAACCCGATGGAGCCGCGCGGCGTCGTCGGCACCTACGACCCGGCGGCGGGCCGCTACACCGCGCACGTCTCCGCCCAGGCCATCCACAACAACCGCGATTTCGCCGCGCGCTGGCTGGGTGTCACGCCTGACAAAGTGAGGTTCATCGCGCCGGACGTCGGCGGCGGGTTCGGCGCCAAGAACATGACCTACCCCGAGCACGCGCTGATCCCCTGGGCAGCGAAGCGCGTCGGGCGGCCGGTGAAGTGGATCGCCACCCGCTCAGAAGTGTTCCTAACCGACCACCAGGCCCGCGACCACCATGCGGAGGCCACCTTGGCGCTGGATAGGGAAGGAAACTTCCTGGCGCTGCGGGTATCCAGCACCGCCTGCCTCGGCGGCTACATGGCCGGCGGTGCCGGTGGGCTGCAGACCTTCCAGTACCCGCATCTGCAAGGCACGATCTACAACTTTCCCGCCATCGAGATCCTGGTCAGCGCCGTCCTGACCAACCAGACGCCCATCGGCGTCACCCGAGGCCCCGGCTTTGGTGAGACCGTCAACATCCTGGAACGCCTGATTGACCGCGCCGCCGCTCAGTGCGGCTTCGACCGGACGGACCTGCGCCGCCGCAACATGGTGCGAGCGTTCCCGATGACCAACGCGTTCGGCTTCGTGGTGGACAGCGGCAATTTCGAAAAATGCTTCGACGGCGCGTTGGCCAACGCCGACCTGCCCGGCTTTTCCGCCCGGCGCGCCGCCAGTGAGCGGCACGGTGCCCTGCGCGGTCTGGGATTCGCCTGCCACATCAAGGGGACCGGCGGCCCGCCCTCGGAGAATGTCGATATCCGGTTCGAGGCCGACGGCACTGTTTCACTCATTACCGGCACCCAGACCATCGGCCAGGGGCATGAGACGACGTTTCCGCAAATTCTCGCCCACCGGCTGGGGGTACCGAACGCGCTGATCCACCTGCGGCAGGGGGACACTGACCAGATCCCCATGGGCGGTGGGCATGGCAGCTCGCGCGCGACCTATATGGGCGGGACCGCTATCTGGCGGGCGTCGGACACGATTATCCAGAAGGGCACCGTCATCGCCGCCAAGGCTCTGGACGCGGCGCCTGAAGAAATTACCTTCGAGGACGGGTTTTTTCTCGCTGTCGGCACCAACCGGTCCATCGACATCCTCGACGTCGCAGCCTTGGCCCGGACGGCCAATACGCCGCTGGACACATACCACCATTGGACCCGCGACGCGATGACCTTCCCAAACGGCACCCACGTGGCGGAGGTCGAGATCGACCGCGACACCGGCCGCGTCACGCTGGACCGGTACACCGCGATGGACGATTACGGCGTGCTGGTGAACCCCATGATCGCCTCCGGTCAGGCGCACGGCGCCATCGCCCAGGGCAGCGGCCAGGCGTTGATGGAGGCCGCGGTTTACGATCCCGAGTCCGGCCAGCCGCTGGCGGCGAGCTTCATGGACTACGCTTTGCCCCGCGCCGCCGACCTGCCGTCCTTCGATCTCTCTTTCAACGGCACCCCCTGCACCACCAACCCCCTCGGGGTAAAAGGCGCCGGGGAGGCCGGGGCCGTCGGTGGCTTCCCGGCCGTCGCCAATGCCATTTTGGACGCGCTGGCGCCGTTTGGGGTGACGGGGTTCGACGGACCGGCGACACCGTACCGGATCTGGCGGGCGATGCGGGAGGGTTCATGACGGCCACCCTAACCACCGCCGACGCGCTACACGCCAAGGGCCAGTTGCCCGAAGCCATCGCTGCTTACCGGGAAGCAGTACGGAGCGACCCAGGTCTATATCTCGCCTGGTACGGTCTCGGCTGTGCCCTTTACACCGCCGGCGCCTTCTCCGACGCCGTGACCGCGCTCCGTCGCGCGGTCAAAGTCGCGCCCAGCGCCATGCCGGCGCGGGCGACGCTGGGAGAGGCCCTGTATGCGCTTGGCCAGGTCACGGACTCCAACAGAAACTATGCCCGCATCGCGCGGGACGGCGATGCCACACTGCGACAACTCGCGTTGGGGAACATCGCCTGCTCCGCCCCCGGCGACCCGGCGATGGACAACGCCGCGATCCGGCGGGCGCGGGAGGCCTGGATCGCGGCCGAAGCCGCGACCATCCGCCCTCTGAACACCCCTCCGCGGCCGCGCGACGGCAAGCTGCGGATCGGCTACCTCGGTGCCTTCTTCGGGTCGCGCAACTGGATGAAGGGCTACATGGGCGTCATCAACGCCCACGACCGCGACCGATTCGAGGTGCATTTCATCGCCGATCGTACCATCCCCTCGGCGGAGTCCGGCTACCGGGACCATCCGGACGACCGCATCTGGGGCGTGACCGGCGTGACCAATGAGAAGCTGGCGTCCCTCATCATGGAAAACGCGTTGGACGTCCTGATCGACCTGAATGGCTACAGCTTCCAGCGCCGCCTGCCGTTGCTGCTGTATCGCGCGGCGCCGGTGCAGTTCTCCTGGGTGGGAATGTACGGTACGACTGGCATCGCGGGCCTGGACGGGGTGATCGGCGACGCGGCCGTCGCGCCTAGCGGAGAAGAAAAATTTTTCTCCGAACCCATCCGCCGGGTCCGCCACACCTATCTGACCTTCGATATGTTTTACCCCGTGCCGGACGTGGCGCCGCCGCCCTCTCTGGCCAATGGATTCGTGACCTTCGGCAGCCTGGCCTCGGCCTACAAGATCACCGACTCCGTGATCGCCGCCTGGTCCCGCATCGTGCGGGGAGTCCCGAACGCTCGTCTGCTGCTGCGCAACCGAACCCTGGGCGAGGCGGGAAACCGCGCCGATTTCGTCGCCCGCTTCGCCGCCCACGGACTGCCCGCCGACCGGTTGATTCTCGAAGGCGGGGCTGAGCACTTCGCATTCCTCCGCACCTACGACCGCATCGACATTGCGCTTGATGCCTTCCCCTACAACGGCGGCACCACCACGGCCGAGGCCATATGGCAGGGCGTCCCGTTGCTAACCTTCAACGGCGACCGCTGGGCCAGCCGCACCAGCCGCTCCATTCTGCTGGCCGCCGGCCTGGACGCGTTCGCGGCAGCGGATGAGGCCGGGTTCGTCGCGACCGGCATCCGCATGGGACTGGCGCCGGAGGCCCTCGCCGCAAGCCGTGAAACCCAACGGGCACGGATTGCCGTCTCCCCGGCTTTCGATCCGGCGGGTCTCTGCCGGGAGTTGGAGGCTCTCTACGAAGCCACCGTCCGCCGTTCGGGGCAGTGAGGCATCCCTCCCCCCAAGCTCCACCAAAGAAGAAAAAATCCGCCCATCGATACCATTTATAGCATAATAATTCTTTTTCTCTCCCCGCCATTGCATTCCATAGAAAAATATCCTTCTAAAAGCCTCGAAACTCTCACCCGAGGCCTGTTGTCGCATGATTCCCGTCCGCCTCCTGCCGCCGACGTTCGACCCGGGTTCGGTGTGGCTGGTGGGCGCCGGCCCCGGCGATCCCGGGTTGCTGACCCTGCACGCGGCGCATGCGCTGAGTCAGGCCGATATCGTGCTGCACGACGCGCTGGTCTCGGACGAAATTTTATCCATTGCTCCCCAGGCGATCCTGGAACCGGCCGGCAAGCGCGCCGGAGGCGAGCGCACCCCACAACTTCGGATCAACCAACGGCTGGTTCAGCTCGCCCGTCAGGGTTTACGCGTCGTACGGCTGAAGGGCGGCGATCCGCTGGTGTTCGGGCGCGGCGGGGAAGAAGCCATGGCCCTGGTCGCCGCCGGCATCCCGTTCCGCATCGTGCCGGGGATCAGCGCCGGGATTGGCGGCACCGCCGCCGCCGGCATTCCGGTCACGCATCGCGGCCTCGCTCGGTCCGTAGCCTTCGCCACCGGCCACGACTCCAACGGTGAACTCGCCGACATCGACTGGGCGTCCCTGGCACGAGGTGGCGACGTCCTGGTCCTTTATATGGCGCAACGCCAGATCGGCGCGATCGCCGAGCGCCTGATCGCCGCCGGACGCGCCCCGACCGAACAAGTCGCCCTGGTCGCCGACGCCACCACCCCGCGCCAAAGCGTCACCACGACCACGCTGCGGGACGTCGGCCGGGATGCGGCGGTGTCCGGCTCCCCTCTTCTGATCGTCATCGGTCCCGTGGTCGCGCTGCGACCGCTGCTGGCCCAATGGCAGCAAACCAAACCCATGACAGTACGCGCTGAAGCGCGCCAAAGCTTGAGGAACGCCTGATGCCCGCCTCCCCCTTGCTGCCTAAAACCGCGCCTTTCGCGGACGAGCAGATCGCGGCCCTGAACACCGTGATATCCGGCAGCACCGCCGATCAGCGCACCTGGCTAGCGGGATTCCTGGCCGGTTTCGCCGCCGCCAATGATACTCCGGGGCTGGCCTCGGTTCCGGCCTCCCCCCCTGCCCGGCGCGCGCCGCTGACCATCCTGTTCGGTACGGAGTCCGGCAATTCCGAGGCCCTCGCCGCGCAGGCCCGCAAGGCCGCCACCAAGCTCGGCTTCGCGCCCAAAGTCATGGATATGGCCGATATCACCGTGACGCAGTTGGCCGAATTGGAGAACGTGCTGGTCATCGCCAGCACCTGGGGTGAGGGTGACCCGCCGCAACGCGCCGTCGATTTCCAGGATGCGCTGATGGCCGATGACGCGCCGCGCCTCGACAAGCTGCGCTACGCTGTACTGTCCCTTGGCGACCGCGCATACGCGCAGTTCTGTGAGGTCGGCAAACGCTTCGACGAACGCTTCGCCGCCCTCGGCGCCACGCGCGTCGCCGGCCGCCTCGACTGCGATCTGGATTTCGAATCCCCCGCCAGCGCCTGGATCGACGCGACCCTGCCGATCCTGAAGCCGGCCGACGAACCGGCCGTGGACCATGCCGTCATCCACGTCGATTTCGCCCGCCCCACGGCGGACGGCCCAACCCGCGCCAATCCCTTCGCCGCTGAGATCACCGAACATGTGCGCCTGACCGGCAGCCGCTCCACCTCCGACACCCACCACCTGGAACTTTCTCTCGGTGGCTCCGGCATCCTCTATGAGCCCGGCGACGCGCTTGGCATCATCCCACAGAACGATCCGGCGTTGGCCGACGCTGTGCTGACAGCAGCCGGCCTGTCCGGCAACGGCGACCTGCGGACCGCGCTGATCGAGCGGCTGGACATCACCACCCTGACCGGCAAGCAGGTCGAGGATTTTTCGAAACTGACCGGCTTCACCGCCGAACCCGGCTGGGCCACCGGCCGCCAGATCGTCGACCTGCTGGAAGCTGGCGCGTCCAAGCTGACCGCCGAACAGCTAACCGGCCTGCTGCGCCCGCTGCCGCCGCGGTATTACTCGATTGCGTCGTCTCGCAAGGCAGTGGGCGAGGAAGCCCATCTACTGGTTGCGGCGCTGCGGTATGACTCGCACGGCCGTGCACGGCAGGGCGTTGCGTCCGTCGATCTGACCGAACGCACCCGCGACCGGGTGAACGTGTTCCTGCGGCCAAACCAGCATTTCCGCCTGCCGGCCGATCCGGATCGCTCCGTTATCATGATTGGCCCCGGCACTGGCGTCGCCCCCTTTCGCGGCTTCCTGCAAGAACGGGAGGCCGAGGATGCCAAGGGCCGCAACTGGCTGTTTTTCGGGCACCGCCATTTCACCCATGACTTCCTGTACCAACTGGAAGTGCAGGATTGGCTGAAGAACGGCGTGCTGAACCGGCTGGATGTCGCGTTCTCCCGCGATCAACCCGCCAAGCGCTACGTGCAAGACACCATGTGGGAGTCTCGTTCCGAACTGGCGGGATGGCTGCGCGACGGCGCCGCGCTTTATGTCTGCGGCGACATGAACGCGATGGCGAAGGACGTGCACGCCATGCTGCTGCGCATTCTCGCCGATCAGGGCGCGCAAGACGCGAAAGCCGAGTTGGACGCGATCCGCCGCGACGGCCGCTACCTCCGTGACGTTTACTAAGGGATTCCGAAATGGACATTTTGGAACGGCCGCTGTCGGCCAACGAGGGCATCAAATCCCGCAGCAACTACTTGCGCGGCACCTTGGCGGACGGCCTGACGCGGGTGGAAACTGGCGCCATCGCCGACGACGATCAGCAGTTGGTCAAATTCCACGGCATGTATTTGCAGGACGACCGCGACCTGCGAGCCGAACGTGGCAAGCAGCGGATGGAAAAAGCGTTCAGCTTCATGGCGCGCATGCGGGTGCCGGCCGGCATCCTGTCGCCCGCGCAATGGCTGGCGGCGGAGAAGGTGGCGATCCAGCGCGGCAACGGCACGCTGCGGCTGACCACGCGCCAGACCATCCAGTTCCACGGCATCATCAAATCCAACCTGCGCCCGGCCATTCAGGAACTGAACACCGAACTGCTGGACACCATCGCGGCCTGCGGCGACGTGAACCGCAACGTCGTGGCATCGGTGCATCCATGGCGGGGCAAGCTGCACGAGACCGTGTCCGAAATGGCGAATGCCATCGCCACGCATTTGCTGCCGAAAAGCCGAGCCTGGCACGAAATTTGGGTCGGTGAGGAACGCGTCGCGGGCGGCGAGGAAACCGACGAGCCGATCTACGGCAAGACCTATTTGCCGCGAAAATTCAAGATCGCCGTTGCGTTGCCACCCTACAACGACGTCGATGCTCTGGCGCAGGACCTGGCTTTCATCGCCATAGTCGAACACGACCGCGTTATCGGCTACACCGTCGCGGCCGGCGGCGGCATGGGCATGACGCATGGGGAGCCTGATACCTATCCCCGCCCCGGCGATATCATCGGCTTCTGCCCTCCCGAACAGGTCACCGACGTCGCAGAGAAGATCGTGACGGTGCAACGCGATTTCGGCGATCGTTCCGATCGCAAGCACGCCCGCCTGAAATACACCATGGACCGCATGGGCGTCGGTGCATTCGTGGACGCGGTCAATGCCCGTCTGGCAACGCCATTGCAGCCGGCGCGCGATTTCGCCTTCGTCTCGGCCGGCGACAAGCTTGGTTGGGAAACCAGCGCCGATGGGCGGTCGCATTTTTCCCTGTATGTCGAAAGCGGGCGGATTTCCGGCCGGCAGATGGAAGGCCTGCACAAGATCGCGAAGCTGGATGCCGGCCGCTTCATCATCACCGCGAACCAGAATCTTGTGTTGGCGGCTATTCCGCCCGCCAGGCGCGATGCCGTCGCAGCGGTGATCGCGGAATACGGCCTGGACCAGAAAGCCGGCGGGTTGCGACGCAGCGCCATCGCCTGCGTGGCGCTGCCGACCTGCGGTTTGGCATTGGCCGAAAGCGAGCGGTACCTGCCGCATCTGATCACCCGCCTGGAAGGCGTGCTGGACCGGCTGGGCCTCGGCGATGAGGACATTACCATTCGCATGACCGGTTGCCCGAACGGCTGCGGCAGGCCGTACATGTCGGAAATCGGCCTGGTCGGGCGGACACCCGGCCTGTACAACCTGTACCTCGGCGCTTCCCACACCGCCATGCGCATGAACAAGCTCTACAAGCGCGATGTCGGCGACGATGCGATCGTTGCTGCCTTGACACCGCTGTTCGCGTCCTTCGCCCGCGACCGTCAGCCAGGCGAAAAATTCGGCGATTTCGTCGTGCGCACCGGCGTGGTGGCGCAGACGGTCACCGGCCTCGATTTCCACGAAAATTTGTCCCCTGAGCTGAGGAGCTGACCCGATGGCCTCCCTGACCGAACGCGCCGTACTCACGCCGGACACCGCCGATAAGGCCTGGTTGCCGGGATTGGCGCATGTGGTCGCCGCCTGCGCCGCCGTCCCGGTTCTGGGTGTCGGCCCCTGCGTCGCCGGCTTGCTGATGGCAACGCTGGTCAGCTTCGTCGTCTACGTGCCGCTGACCGTGCTGGCGCTGAACGGCGGCGCGGCCCTCGCCGAAGACGAAGAAGCCCCGGCGTTGACGCCGCTGGCGCGGCTGGCGCTGCTGGTGCTGTGGACCGTCACGGCGTGGGCTGCGGCGGCGACCGCGGCAGCGGTGGGGTAGGTCTGGCTTACGCCGGCGCCAGCCAGGTGCCGGCGTAAAGGGCCGCAATGGGCGCCTGAAAGCCGATGCTTTCCAGCACAAGATCGCCTGCCTCAATGGTCAGCGGCAGTTCCGGCCATGTGCCGTCGGGACCACGCCGCAACAACTGCGCCCCGACCGACATCAACTCCGGGACTTTGACCGCTGCGACCATGCGGTCAGCGTAGCACCGCTTCCGTCTTCCGCCCAATCAAATCGAAATCGATCGCACCGCCGATCCCCGGTCCCTCCGGCGCGTGCATCAGCCCTTGCTCATCCGGTGCCAGATCGACCGCCATGCCGTACTTATGCGCCCCGTCGGGCAGCAGAACCTCCCACATCGTGGTGTTCCGCAGCGCCATGCACAGATGCAGATTGGCAAGGTTGTTCAGCGAATTGCCGGAGTGGTGAATTTCGTACCGCATCCCGAAGGCCTCGGCCAAATGCGCGGTTTTCAGCATGGTTGTCAGACCACCTTTGTTGGGGATATCGCCCCGCAAATAATCGGTGGCCTTCTCGGTCAGCCAGATCGGGTAGGTATCGAGACCGCCGGCCGGATATTCCGTCGCCATGATCGGAATATCGAGTTTTTCCCGCAATTTCACGTAGCCGTTGATGTCCTCATCGGCCAGAGGATCTTCGTACCAATAATATCCCATCTCCTCGATCGCCCGGCCCACCCGCAAAGCGTCGGGGTATTCATACGACCAGGTTGAATCGAGCATCAGCCGGTAGTCGTCCCCCACCGCCTTACGCACGGCGACACAGACCTCGATGTCATGGTCCGGGTTGCGGGGCGGGTGGATCTTGTAAGCCTGCCAGCCGGCGGCTTTGTAGGCCAGCGCCTGCTCCACATAGGCGGAGGCATCCGGCAGCACCTGCGAGCTGGCATAAGCGGGAATGGACTTCCGAAACGTGCCCATCAGCGCATGCACCGGCAGCCCGGCGATCTTGCCGCACAAATCCCACAGTGCGGTATCGACCGCCCCGACGACCCGATAGCTGACGTTGCGACTGATAAGCCGCATCCCGGCGTGGATACGTTCCCGCTCCAGCGGGTCCTGCCCCATCAACATCGGCTTCAGGGAACGGATCAGCTGCGGCCCATCCATCCCAGCCGGGTTCATGGCAGAACCCAGAAAGGCGTGCCCGACCAGCCCCGCATCCGTGTGGATGCGGAGCAGGCCGAGGTTACTGCCCGACGACGCCAGAGACCCCTGATGGTAGCTGGTGGCCGGAATGCCGTCCCAGGTGAAGATGGTCAGCGTGACGTCGTCGATCTTCATGGCACGATCCTTACGGCAAATTTTCGTGCGACCCATCAGGGCAAGTTTTTGTGCGACCCATCAGGGCAAATTTTTGTGCGACCCATCAGGGCAAGTTTTTGTGCGACCCATCGCAACGCGGCGCCTTGCCGGTGGCCTTGCAGCCGCAGAAGCTGACCGTGCCGGACGTCTCGGCTTCGAACTTCATCGGGCTGAACGAGCCACCCTTGTGCGAGCCGTCGCAGAACGGCTGCTTGCCGCTTTTGCCGCAGGAGCACCACCAGTAAGCCTTCCCGGCTTCGACTTCGACTTTGTAGGAGCCCTTTTGGGCGACCACTGCTGATTCCGACATACGCGTTTCCTCCCGAAGTTAAGCCGCGTCTACCCCGTAATCCCGGCGCGCGGCGACCGACGTAACGTAGCCGTCCAACAGGTCTTCGGAAAGGGCCGCGGGGTCGCGTTCAGCCGGATCGCCGAAGCCGCCGGAGCCCGGAGCATCCAGCACGACCAACGACCCAGCCGGCACCAAGAAACCGCCTTTGCTGTTCAGTTTCCGGGTCGGGCCAACCGGCGGTTTCAACAGCGCCACCGCCGGCCCGTCCGGCAGCGCGCGTAACGCGGCACGCATCATGGTTTCGGAGTAGTCCAGCACCTCCCGCATAATCTGCAAAAGCTCGTCGGTGCCATATTTCGCTGCCAGCTCCACCATGCGCTGCGTGCCGCGCCAGGTTGCCGCCACCTGGGCCCGCAGATCGCCCAGCCGTTCGGCGGGGGTGCGGACATTGGCGAAAATGATCGCCTCGATGGACGGGTCCGGCTTGCCGTCGCGATACAGCCGGATGGGCGGCAGACGCAGCCCCTCCCCGTATATCTCCGTCACCGCGCCGTACGACCCTGGCGACGCGCTGCCGATATCCGGCCAATGCGCCCGCACGCAGCCGAAACCCAGCAACCGCCCCCCATGAAACGCTGGGGCCACAACGTTAACATCGGGCAGATGGGAGCCGCCATGGTATGGGTCGTTGTGGATGAACACATCGCCCACCGCCACGTCCGGGAACGCCCGCACCACCGCCCGCACCGCTTCGGGCATCGACCCCAGATGGATGGGCAAGTCCGGCCCCTGCGCCACCATGTCGCCGTTCGCGTCGAAAATGCCGCGGGAGTAATCCCCAGCAACCTTCAACAACGGCGAATAGGCCGTCTTGGCGAGGACGATCTTCATCTCCTCGGCGGCAGCAAACAGGGCGTTTTTGACGACCTCGAAGCGGGCTGGATCGGTCTTCGGGTTGGCCATGACAGACGCCTCCGCTGGTTAAGCCGCGCGAACCTCATTCAGGCGGGCGATGGCCTCGGCCGTGGCGCGTGCAAACTCCGGAACGCTCGCCCGAGCTGCCTGAAGATCGCCCGCTCGGCAGGCATGTTCGATCTCCCGTGCCAGAGCACTGACCACGCCTGCTCCACAATTACCGGCAACCGAAACCATGTCGTGCGCCTCTTTGGCAGCGGCGATAGCGTCGGATGCCTCCAAATTTACGCGCAAGCGCTCGGCCCTTGTCGCGATATCGGCCACCGATTCGTTCAGGAAATCGGAAAACTGGTTGCCGGGCAGGATGTCGCGTAGGTTCCGAATGGTGTCGTCACTCATCGCCGCGGTCCCAACGGCAACCGGCCGGACTTTGGCCCCGTCGCCTGTAACCGAGGCCAGTTTTCCGAATAACGTCGCCGGATCCAGCGGCTTGCTGACATAGGCGTCCATGCCTGCCGCCCGATACCGTTCGTCCGAGCCAGCCAGGGCGTCAGCAGTCAGCGCGATGATCGGAATATCGCAGCGCGGCGTGGGCAACCCGCGGATGCGCCGTGTGGCCTGCACGCCGTCCATCACCGGCATCTGCACATCCATCAGGATCGCATCGTATGTCTCCCGCATTACTGCCTCGACCGCCTCGCGGCCGTTTGACGCAACCTGCACCCGATGTCCCTCGGCTTCCAGCAGCACGGTAATAAGGCGCTGGTTGATCTTGTTATCATCGACGACCAGGACGTACAGCTTTCGTCCGTCCACCGCGTGTGGCGCGGGCGTATAATCGGCTTTTGGTTCGCCGATCGCCGGCGGCAATGCCAGGTTGAAATAAAAGCGACTACCTTGCCCCGGTTTGCTGTCCACGCCGATGGTTCCGCCCATCAGCTCGACCAACTCCCGGCTGATAGCGAGTCCCAAACCCGTACCGCCGAACCGGCGGGATATGGAACTATCCGCCTGGGTAAATTTCTGGAACAAACGAGACTTGGTATCCTCGGTCATCCCGATGCCGGTGTCCACGACTTCGAACAAAATCCGGTTCGGATCGTCTCGATCCGCAACGGAAACCCGCACATCCACCCGTCCCTGTTCCGTGAATTTCAGGGCATTGCCGACCAGATTAAGGATGATCTGGCGCAACCGGACCGGGTCGCCATGTACCATCCGCCGCAGCTTGGGAGCGATATGGACATTCAATGCCAGGCGCTGCTCCCGCGCTTGAAGATCCAACAGGCTGACGGACGCGTCCACCATACCCGCCAAATCGAAGTCACGCGATTCCAGCTCTAGACGACCGGCTTCCAGTTTGGAAATGTCGAGAATATCGTTAATAATATATAACAATGATTTAGCCGAATCGTGCACCCCTTCGGCGCACTCCAGTTGCTGCGTATCAAGTTTCCCTCGCAATAAGATTTCGCTCAAGCCTATGATACCGTTCATCGGCGTGCGAATTTCATGCGACATATTGGCCAGAAACTCAGTCTTGGCCCTATTCGCCAGCTCCGCCTGCGCTTTTGCTTCCTCCGCCTGTATCCGCGCCAGATCGGCTCGCGCTTCCGCCGCTTTCCGTTCGGTCACGTCGGCGTAGATGCGTACCATGCCGCCGCCCGGCAATGGCGTGGTTCGTATTTCCAGCATCCGGCCATTCGGTCGCTTCCGCTCATAGACCGATGCGACGTCCGGCACCTGCCCTCGTCCAATCCGTTCCTGAAGGCCCACGGAGGCATACGCGAATTCGTTGTTTTCCCGCTGATGCCGCAACACGTCGTCGAAACTGGCCCGGTTGGTCATCAAATCGGATGGCAGATCGAGCAAGTCCATCGCACGCTTGTTGCACACAGCCACCATGCGATCGGCGGTGACCAGCATGATCCCCTCGTCCATATGCTCGAGCGTCGTTTCGAGCACATTGGACTTTTCAGCCACTTCGCGTTGGCTGACCTGCAACGCTTCCGCCGCCGCCCGAAGTGCGACGGTCTGCTCCGCCAGCCGAGCGCCACTGCGCTCCAGATCGAGATTGCGTTGCGACAGGGACGCCTCGGATCGCGACAAACTGCGGAATTGCCCAGCAAGCAAACTGAACAGAATGGCGAGCGTGGCGACCATCGCCGTGGTGCCGGCGGCAATGTAGAATGACTGATGCTGCCAGGCCGCCAGTGCCGCCCGCACCGAGATAACGACGTCGATCAGCAATGGGAAATCGCGGAGCCGTTGAATCCAAACGGACCGCGGCCCGACGTCCCCCAATCCATCCGCGATATAATGACCGCCGCCCGCCGCCGCGGCACGGTACCAGGGAAGGGAATTTGGCATGCGCGCGCCAATGATGACGCGCCCATCGTCGGGATGATGCAGTAAAACCGTGCCGTCGTCGCGGACGATCGTCACGCTGCCATCGGCGTCCGGGCGGGCGGCCTCAAACAAATCCCGGAGGCTCATTCTGTGTTCCGGGGTGGTGGGTCCTCTTTCATGCGACGATGGCTCCGACCAGCGCTGCGAGGAGGTTTTTCCCGCGTTTGCGGGCGTTATGGACGAACTGGAAAAAACCCAGGTAGAGCGGTAACTTCTCCTG
>CAIYDT010000082.1 GCA_903924985.1 uncultured Acetobacteraceae bacterium | reverse complement strand
GGCGGGCGTGGGCGATGAGGACGGCGAGCACGTTGAGAACAGCCCCGATACGCCCAGGGATGGGGCGGGGTTTTGTGGGGAGCGGGGTGGTTGGGGCTGTTCGGGTCATTGGGTTGGTGATAGCAGGCTTTGGGGAACGAAGCAAGAACTTTTTGACATTCTTCCTAAATTGAAACCAGGCCCAAGGCGACAGGACGAGGGCACCGGCGGACCATGCCGGGCATTGGTGGGAGGTGGCGGAATGCGCTTCGCTTTTCCGCCCTACCCCGGACTTGCTCCGAGGGTTCACGAAAGAGCGGGTGGGCTCGGCGCCCCTATGCGATTGCCCTGCCGCGGACCCGGTTTCCCATTCCGAGATACCGGTCGCCCGTGCTACACCAGGGAAATGGCGACCCATCGATTGACACTCGAAGAACTCAGGGATCGCGGAGCCGGACACCCGGCCCCGGACGGCGTAGCGCGTCTCTACCATCGGGCGTTCGACGAATTCGGCACACGCGCCTTGTGGAACTGGCGCCACCTTGAACAGCCGACGGTCACCCAAGCGCTCGCCATTGCGGATTCTCTGAGAGTCGAGGGCAATCTCGCCGCCCGTCGGCTTGCCGAGCAGATCGAACAGGCATGCCGTGCCGCTCTCTGACCTGCAAAGTGAAATCCTGCGCACGCTGGCGCGGTATCGCAGCCCGGAGAGCGACGTTGCCGGTTCGACACCCCTTCACCGCGACGGCCCGCGCTTTTCCGGCGACATCGATATTTTTCACGATCGTGAGGAGCAGGTCGCCACGACGGCAGCGAAGGACGCTGCGATCCTGACGGAAGAAGGGTTCGCCGTCGAATGGATAAGGCAAGAGCCCGGCATTCACGCGGCATCCGTCCAGCGGCGGGGCGAAAGCACGAGGCTGGAATGGGTGCGCGACAGCGACTTCCGGTTTTACCCCGCCATGCCCGACGCGCTTTTCGGCTATACGCTGCATCCGGCGGACATTGCCACCAACAAAGCCCTCGCGGCGGCCGGGCGGCAAGTGCCGCGCGACGCGCTCGACCTGCTTTATATCCATGAACATTTTTTTCCGTTGGGGGCCGTGATCTGGGCGGCGGTCGGCAAAGATGTCGGGTATTCGCCTGAGAGTCTGATTGCCGAGATACGGCGCAACGCGCGCTATCGGGCCGATGAATACGAGGCGTTGCCGATGGCCGCGCCGATTGACGCAGGTGCGGTGGCGCGGCGTCTGCGCGCGGCGTTGGAGGATGCGGAAGCCTTTGCGCGCGCCATGCCCGCCGGGAAGGAGGGATTGCTGTTCCTGAAAAACGGCGAGCCGGTTCAGCCCGATCCGGCGCAACTGGATTCCTACACGGCATTGGCGGGCCGTCGTCAGGGCCTGTGGCCCGGTTCGTCGGAAATCGGTCATGCCATGCTGGAACGTTACAGCAAGCCGGCGCCGTAACGAGGGATATCCTCGACGACACACCGCAGCCTCGCGGCGGTGTAACGCCTCCTTGACCTGGTGGGGTGTCAGTTTCAGCGGTCGGCCCAGGTGTCACCAAGGAATTTGAAACCCGCCTTGCGGTCGGCGATGGTGCCGATTGTGTTGAGAAGATCGCGGGTCGAGCGCGCCAGCCGGTCGAGCCGCGTCACCATCAGCGCGCCGCCCTCGTCCAGCTTGGCAAGCGCCTTGCCAAGCTCGGCGCGGCCGGTCTTGGCTCCGCTCGCAGATTCGCGGAACACCTTCGTGAAGCTGGGAACCACGGTGCTGGTGCTGCCGATGCGGCATTCGCTGCCGTTGGCCAAGGAACTCGCCACGCTGCAAAACTTCTCCGAGGGGCGGTTGATCCTGGGCGCCGGCTCCGGCTGGTTGAAGGAGGCGTTCGCCGCGCTCGGCGTGCCGTTCGAGGAACGCGGCCGGAGGCTGGACGAAGGGATCGCGATGATGCGCGCGGTCTGGTCGCAGGACCCGGTGACCTTCGAGAGCCGGTATATTCCGGCGGTGATCGAGGGGATGACGATGACCCCGATGCCGGTGAGCCCGATCCCGATCCGGTTCGGCGGCAGTGCCGAACCGGCGTTGCGGCGGACGATCCGGATCGGCGATGGGTGGCATGGGAGCGGGTTTACGGCGGAAAAGGCGGCGCCGATCGTGAAGCGGCTGCGCGCGGCTCGGCCGGGGGCGGATTTCACGATCTCGATGCGGGTGCAGTGGGATGGGATTGATCGGGGGGTGCTACGGGCGTTGGTCGATGGCTACGCGGCGATCGGGGTGGATCACCTGTTGGTTGCGCCGCAGGACCGGAACGTGGACGATTGGGAGAAGGTGACGGAAGGGGTTGGGGGGCTGGTTGGGTGGGGGCGGGCTGCTGGTGCCCCGGGGAACTGCGGAGGCACCAATATATTTTCGTGATTCCAATGGGTTGTCGATCTAGACAGGGCGTACTTGTCCCGCCACCCTCGATAAAATAGGTTATCAAGGGTAAGCCTCGGACAGAGGACGCAAGGGGTTAAAAAGCGGCAGGGTGAGTCTCTGATGCAACAGATGTTGCCGATGATCACCCGCCCAGACAATTGCCCACTTGCGGCGCGGGCGGCGCAAATGGTAGCGCAGACAGGCGGAGGTTGGGATGATGGGCAAGGACGAACTACCGGCCAAGCTGAAGAATGATGCGATCCTCGAAGCTGTCGTCGAAATCCGCTTCGAGCCGGAATCGTCTTTCGTTCCTGAAATCTTCATTGGACGGTTTGCGGACAAGTGGAGCGGCTTCAGACACGCCCGTTTGGCCTCAGCCGATATCCCAGCCCGGATCCGTCAAGCTGATGCGAATCTTCGGTATCTGGCCTCAATCGAGATGACATCCCCCGACGGCGGAAAGGTTCTGCGTATCGGTCCGCAGAGTGTGAGCTACATCAGACGCGCACCGTACCCAGGTTGGACCAACGGTTTCGGTAGTGAGCTTCACAAAGTTGTCGACGATTTATATCAAGTGATCCCGGCTGTTTCCGTAAGCCGCCTGGGTCTGCGCTATGTTAATGCCTTGAAATCCGACCTGCACAACATCAAGGGTATCCGAGATTTAGCCATCGACATTTCGGTCGACAAGCAGATTCTATCTGACCACCTGAACCTAAACTACAAAGCTGATGTCGGGAGCGATTTCGAGACGATGACGCGTATTGCCTCAATCGATTTGGCGGAAGGCACGATACCAGAACACTCGACGGTCGTCGTCGACATTGATGTCTACACTCGCAGTAACTTTTGCACCACCGACGTAAACGATGTTCAAAAATGGATTGTAGAGGCACACGACTACGAGAAAGCTGAGTTCTTTAAGGTTCTCGGCAAAGAAAATACCGAACGGCTTCGAGAAAGATAAATGTCCATGACAACGGCTACCATGACGACAGGCAATCTCCTGGCTCATCTATACCGAACACGCGGGAGTGATCTCGGGCGGCCTATAGTGCCTGCGCCGCCCGAAACGGCCTCTTCAAGCGACGACGTGCGAATCGCCGAATATACGCCGATGCTAGCTGTTGCAAACGCATGGCTAGCTGTCGTCGAGGCGCGTATTCGCGCGTCAATAAAACCTGACGGGCAGGACGACGAAGAGTCAACTGAGTGGCTAAGTTGCTATGCTGCTGACGCCGCGATCTCCTTTTTTCGCAACGCAGCCGATTTATTGCCGATAGAACCGCATATCGCCGCAACGCGGGGAGGAGATTTGGTGGCGGAGTTTGAAGTGCCTAACTGTAGTATGACAAGTGTCGTTTCTGATCACGAGACGGTCTTGTTCGGCGTCTGCGAGCATGATAGGTCTCCGATCCACACCACGATCCGTCGAGGGAGCAATCGGTTGAGAGAAGAAGTGAGATCATTCACCGACCAACTCGGCGTAAAATCGCATGGCAATGTGGCCACCACCCGATAAGGTCGGGTTGAACGAGCGCATTGGGCGCAGAATTTACGATGAACCGATGCTAAGAGGAGCTCAAGGGCAACCCTCTTACAGCGGTATCGAGCTGCATCATTTTGACGACAAGGAACTTTCACTAGACCGTCTTGGCGCGAGTGGGGTCGACGGTCGAGTTCGTCGATATCTTAATCCCAGAGCCGAAGCGGCAGGGGCTGCAAGAAAAAAGCCTAGCCGTTTCGATGGCTGGATTCATGTGACAGCGAAGGCGTTGGCGCAGGCTCCCAAGCCGCCACCGCTTCCGATCATTGCGTCACCAATTCGTGACCCCGAGCCCAACGATAACATTTATCATGCTCATATCCTTCGGCCTGATAATATGAGTGCTTATCTTGCGTCACTGCACGTGCGCTTTATTTTTACAGAATACGGCAGCATCACACAGAATGAGAACAACCAACCGACACCGGCGGGGTGGAAGATTCGCCTGATTGCTTGGCTGTCCGACATGATCTCATGGCTTAAACGGCAGTAGCGATAAATACGGTTAGAGTGAGGGTCGAAAGCGCGCAGCCCAGCCGGGGAAGCGCGGATGCGTCCGGGAAAGGACATTATCGGATATAAGACGGTGTAGCGTGAGACGGCTCACCGTCACCACATCATCGGGCCTGAGGTCTTTCCGAAACCGGATTTACTGTGTCCGGTCGGCCCGCGTGCCGCTCGCCGTCTCGCGGAAAATCTTGGCGCACCGGTTCCGGCCCAACTGCCCAAGCTGAGCGTCGGGCGTCTTCCCGTAGGTGCTCACGCGGGCATAGCCAAGGCGGCGGATTTTGGGTTCGGATTTGGTCATACTTATGGAAGCCACAACCACTTGAAAAAGCGGTGGAAGAAAAACCGAAATATTAATTTTAAGACCGCCACCCACCCCCCGCCCAACCCCACCCTGCCCAACATTACCAATTCCCGCTAACCTCCCCCCGTGCCCACACCCGACGACCTCTTCGGCCCCGCCGAAACACCGCCCGAATCCGCCGCCGGCCGCCCCCTGGCCGACCGGCTGCGTCCCGCCGACCTGTCCGAAGTTGTCGGCCAGGATCACCTCCTCGGCCCCGACGGCACCCTGACCCGCATGCTGCAACGCGGCTCGCTGGCCTCGCTGATCCTCTGGGGCCCGCCCGGCGTCGGCAAAACCACCATCGCCCGCCTCCTGGCCGCGCGCTCCGGTCTGCATTTCACCCAGCTATCAGCGGTCTTTTCCGGTGTCGCCGACCTCAAGCGCACGTTTGAGGAAGCGACCCGCCGCCACCGCACCGGGCAGGGAGCAGCGGCCGGCCGCGCCGGGGCTTTGACCGGTCACGCCCGCCCGGGCAGTGGCATGAGATCGCCGCGGCGCGGTGTGCGCCCAGGACGCCACGATCTGGCTCGCAGACCGATGGGGGAGCTTGCCTCAGCCCGGCGGTTGAGGCGACGCAAGCACAAGGACGTAGTGCGGGGGCCACGCCACGACCCATCGGGCCAGGCTGACCCGGAGGTTCCGGATAAGACGGCACGGAACAAGACGAAATGTGAGTTGAAATCGGACAGTTCACGCGCCATGATCCCGTCATGACAACGCTCGCTCCCCTGATTGAGGATGATGAAGCTGAGGCTCGCGCGCTCGCGGTCTCGATTGCTGAGTCGGACGCGGACCCGCGGACAGCCCCTCATAAGGAGGTTCGCGCCTGGCTGCTGCGGCTCGCCCAGGGCGAGTTCGACGCCCAGGCGCCCGAGCCGCGCTGAACGTGCCCGTCGTTTGGCGGGCCAGGGCCCTGGCCGATGCCGGCCGGATTGTTCGATACATCGCGGCTGATAACCCGATCGCTGCCAAGCGTGTTGGGCGCGAGTTGTTGCTTGCCGGTGACAGCCTGGAGACGTTCCCCCATCGCGGCAGACCTGGCGGTCAGCCGGGCACGCGTGAGTTGGTTGCGATGCCGCCCTATATCATCGTCTATCGGGTGACCGGCGCGGACGTGGTGACGATATTGCGCATATGGCACGCCGCCCAGGATCGCCGCTGATCACCCTCCCCCAGTCACGGCCCGCGGTTCCCCCCACCCTGCCCAACACCCCCAACCCGCGCTAACCTCCCCCTGTGCCCGCATCCGACGACCTTTTCGGCCCCGCCGAGCCACCGCCCGAATCCGCCGCCGGCCGCCCCCTCGCCGACCGGCTGCGGCCGGCCGCCCTGTCCGAAGTCGTCGGCCAGGATCACCTTCTGGGTCCCGACGGGACCCTGACCCGCATGCTGGCGCGCGGCTCGCTGGCGTCGCTGATCCTCTGGGGTCCGCCCGGCGTCGGCAAAACCACCATCGCCCGTCTCCTGGCCGCCCGCTCGGGACTGCATTTCACCCAGTTGTCGGCGGTGTTCTCCGGCGTCGCCGACCTCAAGCGCACGTTCGAGGAAGCGTCCCGCCGCCGCCGCACCGGTCAGGGAACCCTGCTGTTCGTCGACGAAATCCATCGCTTCAACCGAGCGCAACAGGATGGATTTTTGCCGGTGGTGGAAGACGGGACGGTCATTCTGGTGGGCGCCACGACCGAAAACCCGTCCTTCGCGCTGAACGGCGCGCTGCTGTCGCGCTGCCAGGTGCTGGTCTTGCGCCGCCTGGACGATCCGGCGCTGGAGCTGCTGCTGGAACGCGCCGAAACCGAGCTGAACCGGCCGTTCCCGTTGACCGCGGACGCGCGGCAGGCGCTGCGGGCGATGGCCGACGGGGATGGCCGTTACATCCTGAACATGGCGGAACAACTCGCCGCCCTGCCGCCCAACACGCCCCCGATGGACCCCGCCGCGCTGTCCGAACTGCTGGCGAAACGCGCCGCCCTCTACGACAAGGACCGGGAGGAGCATTACAACCTGATTTCGGCGTTGCATAAATCGCTGCGCGGCTCCGACCCCGACGCGGCGCTCTATTGGTTCGCCCGCATGCTGACCGGCGGGGAGGACCCCCGCTTCATCGCCCGCCGTCTGGTCCGCTTCGCCGCCGAGGACATCGGCATGGCCGACCCGCAGGCGTTGCCTCAGGCGCTGGCGGGGTGGGAGACTTACGAGCGGCTGGGCTCGCCGGAGGGCGAGTTGGCGATCGCGCAGGTGGTCGTTTACCTCGGCACCGCCCCCAAATCGAACGCGGTCTACACGGCCTACGGCGCGGCGCGGGCGGCGGCGAAGGCGACGGGCAGCCTGATGCCGCCGGCGCATATCCTGAACGCCCCGACCAAACTGATGAAGCAGCTCGGTTATGGCGACGGCTATGCCTACGACCATTCAACCGAGGATGCCTTCTCCGGCCAGAACTACTTCCCGGACGGCATGAACCGGGAGCAGTTCTACCGACCCCGCGACCGAGGCTTCGAACGCGAAATCGGCAAGCGGCTGGATTACTGGGCGAAGCTGCGGGCGGCGAAAGGCGGTTAGGCCGCGCGCGTGGCCAGGGCAAAGCCGGCCAGGATCGTCGAAGCAAGTATCGCGCGCCGGATGGTTTTTTCGTCGGTTGGTTTCAAAAACGCTCCCCAGATATGGAACCAGGACGGCAGCCACTCAGGCTCGGAATCTGCTCACCTGGATTCTTCCGCGCGCTGGCCGCGAAAATGCGCTACAAGCTCGCCCATGACAGTCGCCACCCAAACCGTTTCCCAGGACGAAGCCGATATCCGGCTGGACCGCTGGTTCCGCCGGCATTTCCCTAACCTACAGCAATCCATGATCCAGAAGCTCTGCCGCACCGGCCAGATCCGGGTGGACGGCAAGCGGGTGGAGACCAACACCCGCCTCGAACCCGGCCAGGTTCTGCGCATCCCGCCGTTGCCGGCGGCGCCGGAGCCGAAGCCCATCGCCTTCGTCGATCCCGGCCTGTCCCGCGATCTGGAGAAGATGATCCTGTACCAGGACGAGCATCTGTTCGTGCTCAACAAGCCGCATGGGCTGCCGGTGCAGGGTGGGCCGGGGATCACCAGGCATCTCGACGGGGCGCTGGACGCGCTGCGTTTCGGCTCCCCGCACCGGCCGCGGCTGGTGCACCGGCTGGATAAGGACACCTCCGGCGTGCTGCTGATCGCCCGCACGCCTGGCTCCGCCGCCAAGCTGGCCGCGTCCTTTCGCGGGCGCGATATGGAGAAGACCTACTGGGCGGTGGTCGTCGGCCGCCCAGTGCCGGTGGAGGGGCGCATCGACATGCCGCTGAAGCGCATCGGCGGCGATCGCGGCGAGCGCACCGCCCCCGCGGATCGGGACGATCCCGAGGGCGCGCGCGCCGTCACCGATTACCAAACGCTGGACCACGCCGCCCGCAAGCTGGCGTGGCTGGAGCTGAAACCCATCACCGGCCGCACCCACCAACTGCGGGTGCATTGCGTCGCCATCAAAGCCCCCATCCTGGGCGACATCAAATACCAGGAGCCCGACCAGAACGACGCCTTCCTGGCGACGGTGGAGGGGCTGTCCCGCGATCTGCATCTGCACGCCCGTCGGCTGGTGCTGCCGCATCCCGGCGGCGGCACTTTGACGGTCGAAGCCGACCTGCCGCCCCATATGCGAGAGACATTCGAGACTCTGGGCTTCCACGCGCCGCCCGCGCGGGCCCCGAAACGGGAAGGACGGTAACCATGCGCAAACTCGGCTGGATCGTTGGCGGCCTGGTGCTGCTGGCGGTGGTCGCGATCGGCGTCGGCATCGCGATGTTCGATCCGGAAGCGCAGAAGCCCCGCATTGTCGAGGCGGTGAAACAGGCGACTGGCCGGGACCTCGCGATCAAGGGCCGCATCGGACTGGCACTATCGCTGCGCCCGACGCTTGAGGTTTCGGATGTCACGTTGTCCAACCCGCCAGGCTTCTCCCGGCCCGAGATGGCATCGATCGCCAGGCTCGACCTGCAACTGGCGCTGCTGCCGCTGCTCAGCAAGCGAATCGAGATCGACCGGCTGATCGTCACCAAGCCGGATGTCCGGCTGGAGACAGATGCGAAGGGGAGCCCCAACTGGGTGTTCACGCCCCCCGAGAAACCGGCTGCCGCCCCATCGGGTCCGGCCGCCGGCGGTGGCGGTAAGTCGGGACCGATGGCGTTGGTCATCAGGACGCTACGTCTCGATGACGGCAATTTCTCCTACCGCAACGGCAAGACGGGCGAACGCGATACTGTCGCGGCGAAGCAGATCGAGGCATCGCTGGCCTCGATCGACGCACCGCTGCATCTGACGGCTGCGTTTGCGCTGAACGGGTCCGACATCACCCTGACGGCTGATACCGGCCCGCTAACGCGGCTGACGGGCCAAACACCGGGCGGGCCGTGGCCGATTAAGCTGGCTGTGACGGCGGCGGGTGCGAAAATCGGTATCGATGGTGCGATCGCCAATCCGGTGGCTGGGGGTGGAGCCGATATCGCCGTGACGGCCGACATTCCAGACCTGGCGGCGCTGGGCAAGGTCGCCAAACAGGACCTGCCGCCGCTGAAGTCGCTGGTCCTCAGTGCCAAGGTCACCGACGATCCCAAAGGGCTGGCGCAGGGTCTGGCGCTGCACGGTTTGAAGCTGACCAGTTCCGCCGGCGACATCGCGGGGGATTTGGCTGTCACGTTCGGCCCGCCGCGCGGCATGACGGGCGTGCTGAAGTCTGAGAAGCTGGATCTGGATGCGCTGTTTCCTCCAGCCGCCGTGGCGGCGACGCCAGCGGCGAAGGCGGGTTCGGCTGCGCCGGCCCCGAAATCCAGGTGGCTCATTCCCGACCAGCCTTTGCCGTTCGGGCAAATGCAGACGACCAACGCCAACTTGCAGCTCAACCTTGGCACGCTGCGGTTTGGCGGCGCCGACTATAAAGCCATCGAGGCGCACATGTTGCTGAAGGACGGCGTCCTGACCCTGGATCCCGCGAGCGCCGACCTGCCGCAGGGGCATCTCGCGCTGACGCTGACCGCCGATGCGGGGAAGACCGCGCCCCCCGTACATCTGACCCTGCGCGCGCCGGCGATTGCGCTGGCGCCGTTGTTGGCCGAACTCGGGGAACCGCCCTACGCCACCGGCAACCTGGAAGTGGTGGCCGATCTGCACGGCGCCGGCGAGTCACCGCACGCCATCGCATCCTCGCTGGACGGCTTGCTCGGTCTGGCGGTGGCCGGCGGCAGCATCGACATCCAGCGCATCGGCGGCGCCGGCGCGCGCGTATTGCAGGCGGTGAACCTCCAAAAATCCTCCTCCGGCGCCTCCACGCTGCGGTGCTTCGCCCTGCGGCTGGATTTTGCCCACGGCGTGGGGACAGTCCGAGCACTGGCAATTGGATCGGCTTTGGTGAATGTGGATGGGAGCGGGACGGTCAACCTTGGGGATGAGACCCTGGCGCTGCTTCTGAAATCGCGCGCCTTGGTGGCAGGCGCGGCGGTGACGGTGCCGGTGAAGGTGTCCGGCCCCATCGCGGCCCCGCAGACCAAGGTGGACGAAATCGGCATTGCCCAGTCCAACGCCGCCGCGCTGGGATCGCTGTTTGGCGGTTCGGTCGGATCGGCGATCGGTGGTGGGGAGAAACCGGTAGCCGGCGACTCCTGCCCAGGCGCCTTGGCTTTGGCGCGCGGCCAGGCGGCCCCGGCGCCAGAACCTGTGCCAGAACCGGCGCCCGCGGCCGCTGCACCGGCTCCTGGGACGCCCGCTCCAGCCCCGGCCCCGGCGCAACCAGCGAAACCCCCGAATGCCGGGCAGTTGCTGAAGAAACTGTTCCATTGACCTGAGGAAAGACCGCGTGAAGCGCTTTTGGGACACCGTGACCCTGTCGCGGGCCGATGCCGGATACACCGTCCTGCTGGACGGCAAGCCGATGAACCTGCCCACCGGCACACGGCTGGTGGTTGGCCCGCACGCTCTGGCGGAGGCCATAGCGACCGAATGGCGTGACGCCGGCGGCGGCAAAGGTGGGCAGATGTCGTTTGCCGACACCCCTCTGACGCGCCTGGCCGGCACGGCGCAGGAGCGCATTGCCCCCGACCCGCTGCCCACCGTCGACGCCATCGCCCGCTATGGCGAGTCGGATTTGCTGTGCTACCGCGCCTCCTCCCCCCGCCCCCTGGTGGAGCGGCAAACGCGGGAATGGCAGCCCTGGCTGGACTGGGCCACCGACCGATATGGCGCGCCGCTGCGGGTGGGGGAGGGCATCGCCTACGTCCGCCAGCACAAGGACTCCATCGCGGTCCTGCGCCAGGCGGTGTTGGCGTTCGACCCCTATGCGCTGGCCGGTCTGGGGATCGCGGTCCCGTCCCTCGGCAGTCTGGTGCTGGGCCTGGCCTTGGCCGAGGACGCGCTGGATGCCGCCAAGGCGCATGAATTGGGCGCATTGGAGGAATTATTCGAAGTGGAACAGTGGGGCGAGGACTACGAAGGCCTCGACCGCCGTAACTCCGTCGCTCGGGATGTCGTGCTGGCGGAACGGTTTATCCGGTTGAGCAGATTGTAGGGGCGGCGGTTTCTCCGAACACCTCGTCCCACGCTGCTCGCAGGGCCATATCGGCGTCGTGCATCGTCGCGGGGATGCCGAGGGCTGCGAGGCTGGTGACGCCGTATTCGCTGATGCCGCAGGGGATGATACCGCCGAAATGCCCCAGGTTCGGCTCCACGTTCAGCGCGATCCCGTGCCAGCTCACCCAGCGGCTGACGCGCACGCCGATGGCGCCGATCTTGGCTTCCGTGCCTCTCGCGGGGTCCACGACCCAGATGCCGACCCGGCCCTGGCGCCGTTCACCGCGAACATTGAAGCGGTCGAGGGCGCGGATCATCCATTCCTCCAACCCATTGACGTAGCAGCGAATGTCCTGCGCCGGAACGCTGCCGTGGGATTTGGTCAGGTCCAGCATGACATAGGCGGTGCGCTGCCCCGGCCCGTGGTAGGTCCAGTGCCCCCCACGCCCGGCGCTGTAGGTGGGGAAGCGGTCGGGGTCGGTCAGTTCGTCGGGTTTGGCGGAGGTTCCGGCGGTGTAAAGCGGCGGGTGCTCAACCAGCCAGACCAGCTCCTGGGCCGTTCCGGCGCGGATGTCCGCCACCCTTCGGGTCATGCGGGCCAGGGCCTCGGGGTAGGGGGTGAGGCCCTCGGCAATCTCCCATACAGGAGCGGTTGATAGCGGTGCAGCCATCGGCTATACCCCCGCGCCTGACGAACCGGTGCGGTCGTGGCGGAATGGTAGACGCGCAAGCTTGAGGTGCTTGTGGGGGAAACCTCGTGGAAGTTCGAGTCTTCTCGACCGCACCAATTTCGGGTCCTTCGCTTCGGTGGTTGGATGGTAGCAGGTCCTTCAGGCAGGCGCACCGGGGGGCCACAGAGGGTGCGGCACCAGGGCAGGTGAAACGCATCCTTACCGAAAAACCGATGTCCATCGGTTTTGGAGAATCGCCTCTATCCAGCTTATACCTCCACACGCCGAGTCCCTGACCGCGGAAGGGGCGGTAGGGAAAATAGGGGATTCGGCTCATGGCATGGGTGACCGATCTGGCTTCCGTTTTGGGAATACCGGCAGGCGCGGCCACGCTCGCACTGGCGATGTATGGGGCATGTTCCGCAGCCGAGAAAGTCGCCCGACCGGAGGCTTTGAGAGATATCGGCGGAATCCTGAAAAACCCATCGTGGTCAAACGCGGTGCGACCGTCTTCGCTGATTGCGCAGGTGTTCGTCTGGACATTTGGCGAGCGGCATCTGAGTTGGAAGTGCGCGCGGCGTTCAATCGTGGCGAGTGCGACATTTACCACCATGGCGCTGTGCGTTTTCATCGCACATAAATCATGGACCAGGGGCAACATGTGGAACAGCGTACAACAAGACCCCTTCTTGTTCACGGCAGAAGTCCTGTTTGCCGGAATCGTTCCCGATTATTTGGCTTTGTGGAAATCCCGATTTTTAATCCAAATAACCACAACAAAAAATAATGGAGTCGGGGGGCTTTCGATGCTAATTCTGGCAGACCTTGTGGGGTCGGCCGTAATATCCTTGGCGTTTTTATATTCATTTCTTCGCATCGTGGGGCTATACTACGAATATATTCGCCCCGATATCATGGGAGGGCTGTTTGAGGATATTACCGTTATTGGGTTCGCAGTGATACCGATGATATCGACACTGCTGTCTTCTCTTTGGATAACCTTGATATTTCTATCCACGGCTACTCTTGGAATTCTGGCGCCGATGCAAAGGTTCACAGCGTGGTTTTTTGACGCTGACAAGCATCCCGTGACATCCATTGGGATTGTAGCAGGCGCATTGGTGATGGTCGGGTCTGGTATCTGGACCGCGATACGGGCGATGATTTGACCGAACGGTGCATTTTCATTCGTAATTTTCTGCCTGGTCGTCAACAGCGCATTATGCCCGCCCCCCTTGCCACCCCGCCCCAAACCCACGACCATCCCGCCAACCAGGAGGGACACTCACCATGCAATACGACCTTCTCCTCACCGGCGGCGACGTCCTCGACCCCGGCGCCAACCTGCGGGGCGTCATGGATATCGCCATCTCTGGCGGCAAAATCGCGACCGTCGCGCCGTCCATCCCGGCCTCCCAGGCGCGGAAGACCATCAGCGCCAAGGGACGGCTGGTCACCCCGGGGCTGGTCGACATGCACGCCCACGTGTTCGTCAACGGGCATGACATGGGCCACCAGACCGACCATTTCTGCCGCTGCTCGGGGGTCACCACGCTGTGCGACGCCGGCAGCGCCGGGTCGTCCAACTTCGCCGGTTTGCGCCACGTGCTGGACGCCGAGGTCCGCACCCGCGTGCGCGCCTTCGTCAACCTCTCCGCGCTCGGCATCACCGGCACGTCGCGCGGGGGCGAGTTGCAGCATTTCCCCTACGCGGACCCCGAGGGTTGCGCGCGCACCATCAACGAAAACCCCGATCTGGCGTTCGGCGTGAAATTGCGCTTCGGCCCCAACCTGGTGTGGGAGTATTCCACCGCACCGGTGAAACTGGCGCGCCGCACGGCCGAAATGGCCGGGCCCAACGTGCCGATGATGATGCACATCACCGACTCGCCTGTTCCGCTCCCGGACCTGATATCCGAGATGAAACCGGGCGATATCGTCACGCATTGCTATCATGGCCGAGCGCATGGAATTATGGGGCAGGAGAAGCAATTTTTGCTGAAGGAAGTGGTGGAGGCGCAGCGCGCCGGTATTATTTTCGACTGTGCGCATGGCCGTAACCACTTCAATTTCCGGATGATTGAGAAAGCGCTGGATCAGGGATTCCTTCCCGACACGATCTCCACCGATCTGACCACCACCAGCGCGACCAAGGGGCCGGTGTGGGACATGCCGACCACGATGACGAAACTGCTGCATTTCGGTCTTTCTCTTGATGAAATTATCCGCCGTTCCACCGCCAACCCGGCGAAGATCATGGGATATGAGGGCACGGTCGGCACCCTGAAACCCGGTGCGAACGCGGATATCGCGGTGTGGGAGCTGCGGGACGGGAGTTTCCCGCTGATCGACAGCGATGGCGACACCATCGCGGCCAAGCGGCGGTTGCTGGCACAAATGACGCTCAAAGATGGTCGCGTGTGGTACGAACGCCCGGCCGAATAGAAACGCAATCAGATAGGGACGAAACACATGGCGCGGATGACCGGCGGGGAAGCGATTGTCGATGGGCTGCTGCGGCACGGGCTGGATACCGTGTTCGGGCTGCCGGGGGTGCAGGTCTACGGCCTGTTCGACGCCTTCGCCCGCAATGCCAACCGCCTGCGGCTGATCAACGCCCGGCATGAGCAAACCACGGCCTACATGGCGTTGGGCTACGCCTACTCGACCGGCCGGCCCGCGGCCTATGCCGTGGTGCCAGGTCCTGGCGTGCTCAATACCACCGCCGCGCTGGCCACCGCCTGGGGCGTGAACGCCAAGGTGCTGTGCCTCACCGGTCAGGTGCCGAGCGAATTGATCGGGCGGCTGCGGGGCGCGTTGCATGAGTTGCCGGATCAGCTCGCGACGTTGCGGTCGTTACTGAAATATGCCGACCGGATCGAGCACCCGAGCCAGGCGCCGTATCTGGTGGCACGGGCGTTTCAGGAGATGCAGTCCGGCCGCCCCGGCCCGGTGGCGCTGGAAATGCCGTGGGAACAGTTTCACACCCCGGCCGAGGTGACCTCCCACGACCCGCTGCCGCTGGCTCCTAATCCCACGCCAGATCCCGCGAAGATCGAGGCGCTGGCAAAACTGCTCGATAGCGCCTCCAGCCCCATGATCTGGATCGGCGGCGGCGCGCAGAACGCCGGGCCGGAGATCCTGGCGCTGGCCGAGAGAACCGGCGCCCCCGTGGTGTCCTTCCGCACGGGCCAAGGCGTGGTCGACGCCCGCAATCCTTTAAGTTTGAGCATTGCCGCGGCCTACCGCCTGTGGCCGGAAACCGACCTGATCGTCGCCTTCGGCACGCGGTTGGAGGTCCCGACGATGCGCTGGGGCAAATCCCCCGACGGTCTGAAAATCGCCCGAATCGACATCGACCCGGCGGAGATGCGGCGTTTGAAGGTCGACATCGGCATCGTCGCCGATACGGCCGACGCGGCGTCCGCTCTGACGAAGCTGGTCGCCGCCCGGCCCGCGCCGTCGCGCATCGCCGCGGCCAAGGCCGCGGCGTTGGAGGATATCCAGAGCGTCCAGCCGCAAATGTCATTCCTGAACGTCATCCGCGACGTCCTGCCGGAGAACGGCATCCTGTGCGACGAAATGACCCAGGCTGGTTACGTCTCCTGGTTCGGCTTCCCGTTCTATTCGCCGCGATCCCTGGTAACCTCCGGCTTCTCCGGCACGCTCGGCGCAGGTTTCCCGACGGCTTTGGGCGTCAAAGTCGCTCACCCGGATCGTCCCGTGGTGGCACTGACAGGCGACGGCGGCTTCCTGTTCGGCGGGGCGGAGCTGGCGACGGCGGTGCAGCACGGCATCAATCTGGTGACGATCCTGTTCAATAATTCCGCCTACGGCAACGTGCTGCGCGACCAGCGGCGCCTGTACGACGGGCGCCCGTCCGGCTCGGAGTTGAAAAACCCCGACTTCCAGATTTTTGCCCGCAGCTTCGGCGTACCGTCGTGGCGGGTGACCGACGCCGCCGGCCTGAAAGTCGCGCTGAAAGAAGCCCTCGCCGCCAACGCCCCTGCTTTGATCGAGGTCATGACCGACATCGGCAAGGAAACCGCTCCCTGGCGCTTCATCGCTCCGGGCCGCGCTTGAGCCGTTTCACCGGATTCACGCCCGCCACGTTCGCCTTCCTGCGCGGGTTGGCGGCGAACAACGACCGCACGTGGTTCGCCGCCAATAAAACGACCTATGAGAAGGCGGTGCTGGCGCCGTTCCATTTGCTGCTGGCGGATGTAATTTCGGCGCTGGCCGAGAAGGGCATCCCGCTCGGTGGCGACCCGAAGAAAGCGATCTTCCGCGTCCACCGCGACGTGCGGTTCAGCAAGGAGAAGCTACCGTACAAGACCCACGCCGGGGCGGTGCTGACGCGCGATGGGATCAAGGGCGCCTCGGGCATTCTGTATTTTCACATCGACCCCGAGGGCTGCTGGCTCGCCGCCGGCTTTCACGCCCCGGACCCGGAACAATTGGGGGCGATCCGGGAAGCGATCTACATCGACCCGCCTCGGTTCCAGGCTATCCGGGCCGATTTGGCCAAGGCCGGGCTGACGCTGGACACGAGTGAAGTCCTCAGCCGTATGCCCCGCGATTACCAGGACGCAGCCGATCTTCCCGTGGCCGACGCGCTGCGGCGGAAGCGGTTCGTGGTGCGGCGGCCGTTGAAACCCGAAATGGTCGCCAGTCCCGACCTGATCCAGGCCGCGGTCGTGTTCGCCGCCGAAGCCGAACCACTTCTGCGCTTCGGCTGGCAGGCGCTGACTGTTTTGGATCCGACCGCGCTGAGGCGCTAGGAAATCGGCGTCGCCACTACGTGCTCCTGATAAGCCGCCCGTTCGCACAGCCGCCCGTACCACGCCCGCATCGCCGGGAACTCCGGCCGTTCCAGGCCCAAATAATCCATCCCAAACCAGCGGTGCGCGTGCACCCCCCAGGGGATGTCGCACAGGGTAAACGTGTCGCCCGCGATGTAGGCGTGCTTCGCCAGCAAAGGCTCGATCATGCCCCAGGCCCGAGCGGTTTCGGCGATGGCGCCCGCGATCGCCGCCTTGTCCCGCTTGTCGGCGGGCGTGCGGACCAGGCCCCAGAACACCTGGCTCATGGGCCGGTTCAGCACCGTCTGCTGGGCGTCCATCCAACGGTCGATATTGGCGCGGGCGTGCGGCTCCTGCGGCCACATCGGGCTGTGCGGTGCATAAGCGTGGCAGAGATAGCGGAGGATCGCGTTGCTCTCCCACAGGGTGAAGTCGCCCTCCTGCAGGGTAGGCACCAGCCCGGTGGGGTTCATGCCGCGGTAATCGGGCGTGTCGGTTTTTCCGAAACTGCCCCCGACGTCGATCCGCTCGAACGGCAACCCCAGTTCGCCCAGGCCCCAGAGGGCCTTCATGACGTTGCTGGACGTCTTGCGGCCCCAAACGATGCGCGGCATGTTTTTTCCCTCTTGTGACTTCTTCCATCAAGGTATGTTGTCGCACGCGTCGCGGCAACTTGCGGCAGGCTTCAAGAACGGCCAAATCGACGCTATGCGGATACCAACACCCCGGCTCATGGGTCTGATCGCTTCAGCGCTCGCGGCGGCGGCGCTGGGGTTCGCCTTCGCCACCGAATGGTGGGGTGGGTTGGTCCCGTGCGCGCTGTGCCTGTGGGAGCGTTGGCCCTACCGCGTCGCCATCGCGTTGGGCCTGATCGTCGTGGTGGCCCCCCGCTTCGCCGTCCGCCCCGCGATTGTCCTGCTGGTCTTGACCATCCTGGCGGGCTCCGGGCTGGCCGCGATCCACACCGGGGTGGAGTTCCGCTGGTGGCCCAGTCCATTGCCGGAGTGTGCGGCACCGAAGTTCGGCACCGGCTCCATAGCCGAACGGCTGGCGGCGATGCCGGCTCGGCCGGCCAAGCCTTGCGACGATCCCAGCTATTTAATCCCCTTCGTGCCGGTGTCGATGGCGGCGATGAACCTGTTGTTCAGCCTGGCGCTGGCGGGTTTCGTCGCCCGCTCCCTCCGCAAAAGGCCGCATTTTCGATGACCCGCCCCCGCTTGCCCGGCGACCCCGTCCACCCCCTCCGCCGCATGATCCGGGTCGACCACGCCGGGGAGTATGGTGCCGCGCGTATCTACGCCGGGCAGTTGGCGGTGCTGGGTAACAGCGACAAGGCGGACCTGCTGCGGCACATGCAGGCACAGGAGCAGGCGCACCTCGACACGTTCAACGACCTGGTCGCCACCAACCGCGTCCGCCCCACCGTGCTGCTCCCGCTCTGGCACCTCGTCGGTTTCG
Organism: uncultured Acetobacteraceae bacterium; assembly: GCA_903924985.1. Taxonomy (GTDB): domain Bacteria; phylum Pseudomonadota; class Alphaproteobacteria; order Acetobacterales; family Acetobacteraceae; genus Rhodopila. The sequence continues at coordinate 10,077 of CAIYDT010000082.1, read as the reverse complement.
CCCTCGGGGCCGTCACCGCCGCGCTGGGGGAGAAGGCCGCCATGGCCTGCACGGTCGCGGTCGAGGAAACCATCGACGCGCATTACACGGACCAGATCGACAGCCTGGGTGAGACAGAGTTCCGCCAAACGTTGGAGACATTCAGAGCGGAGGAGCGCGAACACCGCGATATCGGTCTGGCCAACGGCGCGGAACAGGCGCCCGGCTACCGGTTCCTCACCGCCGCCATCAAGGCCGGCTGCCGAGCGGCGATCAGGATCAGCGAACGGGTTTGACGTTTAGACCGAGACCGGCGCCACATGGGCTGTCTCCCCGAGATTATGCGGCCATGGTCAGCTTCTTCACGAACGCGGAAATGCGGTGCCGGCGCAGTTCGGAGCGCGCCTTGGCGTCGGACGTCATGTAGTTCAACTGCACGGCGTAGCGCTTGCCGATGAATTGCCGGTGGCCGTGCCAGGTCGCCGGCCCGTTGGGGAAGACCAGAAGGGTGCCGTTCACCGGGGGCACCTCGACCACGTAGTCGTCCAGGTCAGACGGCCCACGCAGCAGGCGCAGGCAACCGTCGCGGCGGGCCCAGGCCTCGGTGTCCGGGTTCAGGTAAAGCAGCACGGTGACCCGCTTGGCGGTGGAGTCGGTGTGGATGCGGCCGTCTTTCGCCTCCGTCCGGCCGCGCAGGGTGACCATGGTGGGGGCGTCGTCCAGCGCCAGCCCGAATTTTTGCGCGATGGCGTCGCGCAGGCGGGGGCCTTCCATCTCGGTCATCAGGTCGCGGGCGGCGGCCCCCATGCGGAGGGAGTCGGGCGGGAAGGAGCCACGCCTGGCCAGTGGCGGCAGGTCGGCCACCACGGCGCGCAGCCGGTCGGGGGGCACGAAATCGGGCACCACGATGTGGGGGAAAGGGTCGGTCGCGACCGGCGTGGCGGTCAGGCGGGTGTAATCCAGATCTGTCATCGGTTGCCTAGATGTGCGTTTGGTGGCCGGACAGCAAGGCTTCCGCCAGATCGCAGAGGTCGTCGGCCCAATATTCCTCCGGCCGGTCGTTCGGTCGGAAGGTCAGTACCCGCATGGCCTGGTCTACTGGGATGGCGGCGCGATCCGGACCGTCGCCGCCGACCCGGACAGCTCGGGCGGTCGCGGCGGCGATCTCGGCGCAGGCGTGCTGGGTTGCTTCGTCGGGATGGGTCAGCGCCGCGTCTACTCGGGCCGCTGCCGCCGCTTTCTCCGGGCTGCCGGCCCAGATGCCGATGGGGACGGCCCGTTTGCGGGGGTCGTTCGCCGGGTTGGCGGGGTTGGATGCCAGCCACCGGGCGTAGGCCGAACGCGCCGCGCCGGGATCGTATTCGGTGCGCCCGACCAGAGTGCGGGCCAGCGCCAGCGCCGGTTCGAAGCCACCGCCCGCCGCCAGCGCCAGCAGGCTCCCGACCGCGCGGTCGACCATCGGTTCGGGGATGGAGCGCGGCCAGGTTAAAGTCACCCGAGGCTCCCGCCGGTCCTCGGTGCTGCCGCGCCATTGGCGCGCGCGGAGGGTCTCGACGACGAGTGGTGCGCCGCCGAAACAGGCGGAGGGGCGGCTGAAACCTTGGTCGTCGTAGGTGACGGGCACTCCGTCCTCGGCCGTCAGCACGCCGCCCGCCGCCAGCAGCAGCGCGTGTCCCGCTGCCACGTCATGCGCGTTCACCGGCCGCAGCGTCACCGTCGCCAACCCGTCCCCCACTGCCACCCGAGCCAGTCGGTAGGCGATGGAGGGCAGGGGCATGAAGCGCCCTGGCGCCACGGCGGCACTGTTCCAGATCGGCCTCTGCCACACGCCATGGTTCAGGAACACCACGTCGGAGGCGGTCAGTTCCCGCCGCCGCAGGTCGATTGGCACCTGGGCGCCGTTGCGGGTGATGCCGGGCACGCCCTCGGCCCAGGCGATCATGTCCTGACCACGATCGGGGCTGAGCGGCGCGTAAACCACGCCCAGCACCGGGATACCGTCGCGCAGCAATGCCACCGAGACCGCACTGCCGCGTTTGCCCTCCAGGAAGGCGCGGGTTCCGTCGTGCGGGTCGACGATCCAGCAGAAGCCGTTGGCCTCGGCCGCCAGCACCCCGGCTTCCTCCCCCACGAAACGGGCGGGGAACAGCGCGACCAGGCGGTCGCGCAGATACATCTCCATCTCATGGTCCACCGGCGACGTGACGTGGTCGCTGAAGCGGGGGCCATCGGGGCGGATGAACTCGGTCGCCAGGATGTCTCCGGCCACGCGGGCGGCGTCGATCACGTCTGGCAGCAGAGAGGCGGGGGTTCCGGGCACGGTCGATCCTTTTGTTGCCGACCAATCTAGGCGGAGGCGCGCGGACGCGCTATCTGCCCCGGCCCCGCCATGAACATCCAGGTTTACCCCATTCCCCCGGAACAAGGACCTTTGCCGGCCTATCGTGCCATGCTCGCCGCAGGGGAGCTGGCATCGGACGAGTCGCAGGAAGCCGCCGCCGAACGGTTGCACCGGCTATGGACCGAGCTGATCGGCTACGATCCAAAGCCGTTGCCGCCGTCGAGACGGTTCGCTCGGCTGCTGGGACGTAAGTCCACGGGGTCGGTGGCGCCGCGCGGGCTTTACTTGGTGGGCGAGGTTGGGCGCGGCAAATCCATGCTGATGGACCTGTTCTTCGCCACCGCCCAGGTCGCGCGCAAAAAGCGCATCCATTTTCACCGGTTCATGCAAGACTCCCACGCTCGGGTGCACGCCTGGCGTCGCACGAACGTCGATGCGGCCGATCCCATCCCCCCGCTGGCCGATGCCATCGCGGCCGAGGCGGCGCTGCTGTGCTTCGACGAGTTCCAGGTCAACGACATCGCCGACGCGCTGATCCTCGGCCGGTTGTTCCAGGCGCTGTTCGCGCGCGGGGTGGTGGTGGTCGCCACATCCAACGTCGCCCCCGACAATCTGTTCAAGGGCCAGCCCGGCCGTGACGCGTTCCTGCCGTTCATAGCGCTGATCAAAGAGCGGTTGGAGGTGTTCATGATGGACTCCGGCCGCGATTTCCGGCGGGAACGCATTCGGGCCATGCGCACCTGGCACGTCCCGGCGGACCGGTTCGCGGATCGCGCGCTGGATCAGGCGTTCGAGGATCTGACGGGCGGGGCGGAGGCTGGGCCGGTGACGCTGACGGTGATGGGGCGTGCTTTGGTCGTTCCCTTGGCCGCCGAGGGCGTGGCGCGGTTCGATTTCGAGGCTTTATGCAACACCGCGCTGGGTGCTGGCGACTACCTGTCAATTGCTCGGACGTTTCATACCTTGGTTTTGGACGGAATTCCGCGTTTATCCCCAGAGAATTTCGATCAGGCGCGGCGGTTTATCGTGCTGGTGGATAATTTGTATGAGCAGCGGGTGAAGCTGGTGGCCTCGGCCGATGCGATGCCGGACCAGCTTTACCAGCGCGGTAAGAACGCGAAAATGTTCGAACGGACGGCTTCAAGGTTGGATGAGATGCAGAGCGCGGACTGGTTGGAGCAGGCGCATTTGGCTGGGTAGTCACCTCATCGATAAAATAGCGTCATGGTCTGGCTTGACCCGGCCACCGCCGCAAGCGCTGATTTACGATGGTGCGCACGTTTCGACGCCGGTGGCGTTGGCGGTCCTCGGCTCAAGCCCCGGGGATGACGGGAAGGGGGGATGGGCCTACCCAAACGTCGCAAAAACCTCCTCCAGCGCCTTCATCTGGTTCCCCACCGCCGAGGACGGAACGATGATCAAATCCTTCACGCCCGCGTTCTGCCAGGCTTGCACGCGCTCCTTGATCTTCGCCGCGGGACCGAACAGCGAATTATCCTCCAGCCATTTGTCGCTGAAATACGACGGCACATCGGCGTTGCGGCCTTCCGAGATGGCTGTTTCGATCGCGGCCATTTCCGCCTCGTAGCCCGCTTCCTTCCAGTAGTTGCGGTAGTTCGGCAGGAACCCGTAATTCGTCAGCGTGCGCCGGTTCACCGCTTTGGCGGCTTCGACATCGTCGCTGATGCAGGTCGGGATCATGTTGCCGATGAAGAAATTGGGGTCGTTGCGCTTGTTTTCGGGCAGGGCGGCCAGCGATACGTTCATATGCGACAGGGAGGCGTTGGCGAACACCACGCCCTCGGCGATTTCCCCCGCGAGGGCCACCATGCGCTTGCGGAGTGCGGCGATGATGATGGGGGGGAGTTGGCCGAGGCCTTCTTGTGCGCGGAATTTTTCCACGAATGAGCGGATGTCGCCGAGCGGCTTGCCGGGGGTGACGCCCATACGGACGTGGGATGGCCCGTGCGCCACGCCGATGCCCAGGCGGAAACGGCCGCCTGAGACCTCATGCATTGCAGCGGCACTCTGCGCGAAGTCGGTGATGGTGCGCTGATAGATCGGTGCGATGGCGGTGCCGAAGGTGATCCGTTCGGTTTTCCACGACAGCGCCTCGCACAGCGACATGTTGCCGAAGGGGCTGGGGGAGAAAATGCCGGCGTAGCCGCGTTTTTCGATTTCTTGCGCCAGCTCCAGCGTGCGGCGGCGGCGGCCGGGGACGGCGATCAGGCAGATTGCGGGGAGGGTCATGGGGGTTCCTTGGCGTCGTTGGGCCGAGGTTAACCCGGCGGGAGGGCGGTGGTAAGGTCGGAACATCGATCCGAAGGAAAACGTCCATGGCCAAACAGCCCGCCCCGAAGACCCGCATCGCGCACTCCGACGCGACCACCGTCACCATCCGCGGCAAGAGCCTGATAGACGACCTGATCGGGAAGCTGTCGTTCACCGAGATGATGTATTTCCTGATCAAGCACCGGCCCCCTGGTGTCGCGGAGACCCGGATTCTGGACGCCTGCCTGGTGACGCTGATGGAGCACGGGTTCACCCCCTCGTCTTTGGTGGCGCGCATGGTGCACGACAGTGTACCGGATCAGGTGCAGGTGGCGATGGCGGCCGGGCTCTTGACCATCGGCGGCGTATTCGTTGGCACGATGGAAGGCTGCGCTCGCATTCTGTCGGCTGGCATTGAGGCCGGCGGCGATCTGGACGCCTACTGCGAGACCGTCGTGCGGGAACACCGCGCGGCGAAGAAAGCGATGCCCGGCTTCGGGCACCCGTTCCACAAGCCGGACGACCCCCGCCCGGTGCGCCTGTTCCAGGTGGCCGACGAAGTGGGCATGCGCGGCCCATACGTGGACCTGCTGCACCGGCTGAGCGGGGTGGTGGACCGGGAGTTCGGCCGGCATTTGACCATCAACGCCACCGGCGCGATCGGCGCGCTGATGCTGGAGATCGGTATCCCGGCGGAGATCATGCGGGCCATCGCCGTCGTCTCCCGCTGCGGCGGCCTCCCCGGTCACATCCTGGAGGAAATGGAAATGCCGACTGCTCGGACGCTGTGGGCGTTGGCGGAGGAGCATGTGCCTTATGAGGAGGGGTAAATCCTGGTCCGTTAGTGGCGCCTGGCGGGTATACCATACCTGTGATGTAATTAACCGGAGGGCCACCATGAACCGTGCCACCTTGACCATCCTCGGCTGCCTCGCAGCCTACCCCGCATCCGATCCTGTTCAGCGGCGGCATCGTCATCAAGGCTGGCGATAAGGTCGGAGGCGCCGCTGTTGTCGGTGGGCGCGATCCGTGACTATCCTGCCGTCACGAGGAACGTCCGCAACCCGACACTATGAGAACATTCGATATGACCCTGGCAGTCCAAACCGATGAAGCCACCGGCTTGAAGGTATTCAAGACGCGCGCCGCCAAGGCGAGCGAGAGGATTGCCGGCAAGGGGTATTCGTCGGTGCGGGACGAAGTGTTGAAGACGCTGCCCCCTCCGCCGCCCGGGGCCGCGTTCAACGCCGAAGAACAGGCGAGATATCGCGCGAATAAGGAGGTGCGGCGTGGCGCCGCCGATTACATCGCCATGGAAGGCGAATTCGCCAAATATCTGGAGGATGTTTATTCCGCGCCTCCCGTCGAGCGGGAGACTTTGACCGACGAATGCGAAATTCTGGTGATCGGGGCCGGTTTCGCGGCTCTGTTGCTCTGGTACAAGCTGCGTGCGGCTGGGTTTACCGATGTCCGGTTCTGCGAGAAAGGCGGCGACGTGGGCGGCACCTGGTATTGGAACCGCTATCCCGGCATCGCCTGCGACGTCGAGTCCTACAGCTACCTGCCTCTGCTGGAGGAAATGGGATACTTCCCGACGATGAAATTCGCCTCGGGATTCGAAATCCTCGAATACTGCCAAAGCATGGCGGAACGGTACGGCTTCTACGACCATTGCCTGTTTCACACGACGGTGGAGCAGACCGATTGGGATGAGGCCTCTGGCCGTTGGACAGTCCAAACGGACCGGGGGGACAAAATGCGCGCCCGCTATGTCGTGCTGGCGAACGGCATTCTGACCACTCCGAAGCTCGCCCGGATCGAAGGCATGGAGACCTTCGCGGGAGAATCCTTCCATACGTCGCGATGGAACTACCACGTGGACCTGGAAGGCAAGCGTGTCGGCATTATCGGCACTGGCGCGACCGCCGTTCAGGTTGTTCCGGAACTCGCCAAGGTTGTGAAGGAACTTTACGTGTTTCAGCGGACGCCCTCCACTATCGACGTGCGCGACCAGCGCGTGACGACACAGGAGGAGATCGAGGCCTGGTCGAACGAACCCGGCTGGGCGCTCGCCAGGCGGGAACGGCTGGCGATGATTTCTTCAGGGCGCACCGCGCTGCAAGGCAACGACGATTTTCTGTCAGGCAAGGTTACCGCGGTCCGGGAACGCCGTGTTTACGAGCGGGAGCTTTCCCCGGAAGAGTTGATCGAGCGCCAGCTCAACACCAATTTCCGAATTATGGAGCAGATTAGGGCACGGATCGATGCCATCGTGAAGGACCCGAAAACCGCGGCGGCTTTGAAGCCGTATTATCCCTATGGCTGTAAGCGGCCGACATTCCACGACGAATACTTGCCGTCGTTCAACCTGCCACACGTGCATCTTATCGACACCGCCCCCGTGGGCGTCAGCAAGATTACCGCTGGGGGTGTGGTGCATGAAGGGGTGGAATATCCCCTCGACGTGCTGGTCTACGCTACGGGATTCCAATGGATGGCGACAGCGACCTTCAACATGATCACCGGCCGCGGCGGGGTTACCCTGCGCGACAAGTGGCGGTCAGAGGGCGTCAAGACCTTCTTGGGCTTGCACAGCCACGGATTTCCCAACTTGTTCATCATGTCCGGCCCGCAAAGCGGCGGCGGGCAATTCAACTTCACCCGTGGGGTGGAGGGGCATACCGACTATGTCGTGTGGATGCTGGAGACCTTGCGCGCGCGGGGCGCCGGCATCGTCGACATTAAGAAAGAGCCTGAAGTCGCCTACGCCGAGCACTGCCGGGAGGCCGACATCCGTACCAGACCGTTACGCGATTGCCTGTCCTATTATAACGGTGACGGATCAGCCGAGCCGGGCAGTCTGGCCTATTATGGCGGCCCGCGGAAATGGCACGAACTGCGGATTGCCGCGCAGGAGTCGCTTGAACCCTACGTTTTTGAGGCCGCGGCAGCCTGAGAACACCGAGCGGCAGCGACAAGGCTGCCGCTCGGGACGCGCCATGTCTACGCGAAGCGGAAGTGCTTCTCCATGTCTTTCCGCACGTCCTCCATATGGAGAAAATACTGATAGAATCCGCCGTTGTAATTACCATCCTGACGGCGGTTATCCTCGCCCTCGAAATTGTAATAGCCCGGCGTGCACTCCTTGTTGCGGTTGGTTTTGCCACGGTGCCGGATGACCTCGTCCACCCACCATTGCTCGGTGTCCGGCGCGGCATCGATCGTGGTGTAGTTCCGTTCGCGGACGTATTTGATGCACTCGGCGATATGGGCGCCTTGCGTGCGCAGCATGAAGGTCAGGTTGAACTGGAACGACGCCTGATACCCGCCCATGATGAACAGATTGGGGTACCCGGCCGAGTGGATGCCGAACACGGTGCGCATGCCGTCGGCATACTTTTCGTTCAGTTCCAGCCCGTTCTCGCCGCGGATGTCGTTGTAGATGCCGGTCACCTGCACTTCGAAGCCGGTGGCGTAGATCAGGACGTCGACCGGGTAGGTCTTGCCCTCGAACACGACGCCGCGTTCGTTGATTTCGGTGATGCCTTTGCCGTCGGTGTCCACCAGATGGATGTTCGGCTCGTTGAATGCGGGCAAGTACTCGTCGTCGTAGCAGGGGCGCTTGCAGCGGTGCATGTACCACGGCTTGAGGGCTTCGGCGGTGGCCTTGTCCTTGACGACTTCCTCGACGCGCCGGTGGATGCGCATCATGTGCTCGATATTCTGGTTTTCCTGGCGGCGGATTTTCTCATCGCGCGGCAGGGCGGCCAGCTTCGCCTTATCCTCGTCGGAGATTTGCGGGCCCTTCATGTGCCTGGCCAGCCGTTCTTCCTGCCAGCCGGGCTGCAGGCTCGCTGCCCATTCCGGGTCGGTCGGCGTATCGTCGCGGATATCGATCGCGGACGGGGTGCGCTGGAACACGTACAGTTCCTTCGACGCTCGGCCCACGCGCGGGATGATCTGCACGGCCGAAGCGCCGGTGCCGATAATGCCCACGACCTTGTCCTTGAGGTTGGACAGGTCGGCGTCGCAATATTTGTAGTCGAAGCGGGACGTGTGGAAGGCGTGGCCCTTGAAGGTCTCCATCCCCTCGATCTTCGACAGCTTCGGCTTGGACAGCGTGCCGTTGGCGCAGATCACGAACCGGGCGGTCATTTTGTCGCCGCGGTCGGTGCTGACGGTCCATAGTTTGGTCTTCGCGTCCCACACGGTGGAGGTCACGGTGGTTTGGAACACCGCCAAATCGTAGAGGTCGTATTTCCGGGCGATCGCCTGGCAGTGGGCGAAAATCTCCGGCCCTTTGGCATAGAAGCTGCCGGGCACGTAGTTCATCTCACCGAGCAGGGGCAGATAATCGTAGGCGCTGACGTCGCAGGCGGCGCCGGGATAGCGGTTCCAGTACCAGGTGCCGCCGACATCGCCGCCGCGTTCCACGATGCGAATGCTTTCCACACCACGCTCGCGCAGGCGTGCCGCCGTCAGTAGGGCGGAGAAGCCGCCGCCGATCAACAGGACCTCGACCGAGTCTTCGATCGGGTCGCGCTGGGCGATTTCCTCGACATGCGGATCGATCTCGTATTTCGCGAGGTCGCCCGTCAGTTCCGACGTGTATTGCGCCCGCCCGGCCGGACGGTAGCTCAGGCGCAGATCGCGCGCTTCGGCGAACTTCTGCTTGATCTCGTCGAAGTATTCCTGCGGCTTGTTGACCGGTTTCAACGGGTCGAAGATGACCCGGCCCGGGACCTGCGGGCGCGTCGCGGCGCGTATTGGCGCTTCTGGTTCGGCTGTTTCCGACATTGGACGTCTCTTCCCTTATGCTTCTTTTTTGGATCAATAAGACCGGGGCATGCCCAGCACGTGCTGTCCGACATAGCCCAGGATCAGGTTCGTGGAGATCGGTGCGATCTGATACAGGCGCACCTCCCGCCATTTTCTTTCGATCTCGTATTCCCTGGCGTAAGAAAAGCCGCCGAAGGTTTGCATGCAGGTATCGGCGGCTTTCCAGGCGGCCTCGGACGCCAGCAGCTTGGCAATGTTGGCGTCTGCCCCGCATTCCTTGCCGTTATCGAACAAGGCGGCCGCCCGGCGGCACACCATGTCGGCGGCTTCGAGTTCTGCCCAGGCGCGGGCGATGGGGAACTGCACACCCTGGTTCTTGCCGATCGGCGCCCCGAAAACCACGCGGTCCTTGGCGTATTGCGTGGCCTTCTTCACGAACCAGCGGCCGTCGCCCACCGCTTCGGATGCCACCAGGATGCGTTCGGCGTTCATGCCGTCCAGGATGTAGCGGAAGCCTTTGCCCTCCTCGCCGATCAGGCTGTCGGCGGGGATGCGGAAATTGTCGAAGAAGATTTCGGTGGTGTTGTGGTTGATCATGGCTTTGATCGGCCGCACCTCCAGCCCAACCCCGGTGTTCATCGCCCGCATGTCGATCAGGAACACCGACAGCCCGTCCGACCGCTTCTTCACCTGATCGGCCGACTGGG
>CAIYDT010000081.1 GCA_903924985.1 uncultured Acetobacteraceae bacterium | reverse complement strand
GGCTCGCCATCAGCGGCCAGGTCACGTTGGTGAAGCGGTCCAACGCCGAGGCGCCGTCGACGTCGGCTGCCTCATACAGCTCCTTGGGTATGGCCATGCGGCCGGCCAGCAGGATGATGGTCCAGAAGGGTAGCCACTTCCAGATATGGGCGTAGATGACGGACGCCAGCGCCAGGGTGGACTGGTCCAGCCAAGGCGGTCCGTCCATCTGGAACAGGTCCCAGATGGTGTTGTTCACCAGCCCCCATTGGCCGTTCAGCATCCAGTGGATGGAGATCATGCTGGGGATGCCAGGCACCGCCCAGGGTAGGATAAACACCAGCAGCAGCAGCTTCGGCCACCAGCCCGGGCGCATGAAGAAACCCGACAACAGCAGCGCCAGCAGCATCTTGGTGTTCACCGCTACGCCCAGATAGATCAGGGTGTTCAGCACGGTCTCGGGGTAGATCGGATCGGCGAACAGCGCCTTGTAGCTGGCGATGTTGCTGCCCAGCCAAAGCCCGTAGCCCACGGGGTAAATCACGAAGGCCAGGAAGACGGCGATATACGGCGTAAGGAAAGCGAGCGCCCACAGATAGTCCGAACCCATCAGTCCGCCTCGCCATGTGGTGTGGCGCAGTGGCTTGCGTACGGTCGGTGCGTCCATTGTCGTCGTCGACATGGCTATGTCCTTCCCTGTCGTCCCTAGGCGCCCGTTTTCCGGGTCCCTTTTTTGATTAGGGACAGGATCGGATTGAACGGCGTTCGGCCGACCCAAGTCAATGACAGCCGCATTCGATCGGTGACACACCTCGTATCGGCTCAGGGACACACTATGTTACCCCCGGTAAACCGGGCCTCGGGTAATCTGCTCGGGCCACGACCCTGACGAAGGAACCATGACGATGCGCCGCTTCGGACTGCCTGTTGCCCTGACCTCCGCGGTTCTCCTGACCGGCTGCGTTGTGCCGCCGCCCAGCGGGCCGAACGTGATGGCACTGCCGCCGCAGGGCAAGTCATTCGAGGCGTTCCAGCGGGAGGACATCTATTGCCGCCAGTCCGCGGCACAAACCAGCGGCGCGGGTGAATCCGCGATGCAGGCACAAAACAATGCGGTGGGCAGTGCGGTTGTCGGCACCGCGGTGGGCGCGGCGGCGGGGGCTTTGATTGGGTCAGCCAGCGGCAACGCGGGCGCCGGGGCGGCGGTGGGCGCCGGGGCCGGCCTGCTGGTGGGCAGCGCCGCGGGGGCCAACAACGCGGCGCGCGGCGGTTACGCGTCGCAGCTGCAGTACGACACGGCCTACACCCAGTGTATGTACGCTTACGGCAATTCGGTGCAGAGCGCCCCGGCGTCCTATGCGGCGCCATATCCATACCCATACCCCGCCCCGTACTATGGCTACGGCTACGCGCCGGGCATCGTGATCGGCGGCGGGTATTACGGGCGGCCATACCGCCACTGGTAACAGCGACCCGGACGGCGGGGACCGCTATGGGTCGGCATGCCCCCGGTTCATGGCGGGCATGAACTGGCGCACGCAGGTGGACCGCCTGCCGCGCGCGGTTGAGCCGGTGGTGCCTTAAGACACCAGCTTCGCCAGCGAAGCCGCCATCTGGTCGGCTGCCATGTCGGCTCGGATCGGCGCGATAAAGCGGCCGTCCGGCCCCATCAAATACAGCACGGAGCTGTGGTCCATCGTGTAGTCGTCCGGTCCCGGGCCGGTGCGATGTTCCGCGTAGTATACGCGGTATTCCTTCGCGACGGTGGCGATTTGCTCCACGGACCCGGTCAGCCCTTCCATGCGTGGTCCGAAGGCTGCCGCGAACTGCTTCACCACGGCGGGCGAGTCCCGCTTCGGGTCCACCGTGATGAACAGCGGCCGGATCCGGTCGGCCTTGGGCCCCAGTTTGTCCATGGCATCCGCGACGGCGTTCAGGGTGGTGGGGCAGACGTCCGGACAGTAGGTGTAGCCGAAGTACACCAGCATGTACTTGCCACGGAAATCCTTGTCGCTGACCGGCTTGCCGTCGCCGTTTTGCAGGGCGAAAGGCCCGCCGACTGTGATCCCGGCGGGTGTCCCGCCGGAGAACCACATATAAGCCCCGGTGCCGATCAGCAGCAGCGCCATCGCAAGGCCGATGGCCGCATACAACCTGCCGGGGCCGCCGGCTTTCGGGGTTTCGTCAGTGTCCATGGACATGGATGCCTCCCAGGGCTCCGGAGATGGGTTGCTCCCGCAGGTCGCGAAACGCGGCGCTTAGCACGGGCGGGTCATTCCAGTCTGGCCCTTGTTTGGGGCCATGTGCCGCGCGCAGCCAGCCCGCCGGGTCGATCAGGAATTCTGTTCCCGCCAACGCGTCCGGGTTGACGCCCGCCACCGCTGCATAGGCCCCCCAGGCCTCGGCGCTTGCCGAGGCGCAGGCGTCTGGCGGGGGCGCGCCGTTGGTGATGCGGTCCAGCCGGAGGATCGCAGTGCCGGCCGGGGCAGTCGCCGCGCCGGAGGTTGTTACGATCCGCACGAACTGTCCACGCAGTTCGCTCAGACGATCGGCCGATCCATTGTTGCAGACGATGGGGAGGTCGGGCGCTGGCACCGGGTGGGACCAGGACCCGCTGAGTTGTAACGACGCGCCGGCGTTCAGCGTTCGGACGAAGTCGATCGCCGCCCAGCGGTCGTCCTCGGTCAGGGTCGCGGCAAAGCCGGGCATTGCCACGCCGCCTTCCGGGTTCTCGATGCCATGGCCGATCCACCAGAACAGTTCGCCGTCCTTATGGTCCCACAAATGTCCCGCTGTCAGGTCGGCGGGCTTGATACGCAGGCCCGCCGAAACCGGCCCGTTCCCCTCGCCGCCCGCGCCATGGCAGGCGGCGCAATTGGCGGCGAACACCGTTTGCCCGCGCACGATCGATGCGGCGCTGAAGCCGGAGGGGGATGTCAGGTAACTGGTCGGGTAGGCCTCCACCAGCAACAACCCCAGGGATGGCGCCTGCCAGACGATAAGCGGCACCGCGAGCAGCAGCGCCGCGACCCGGAACCGCCGGGCGATGCAGCCGAGTGCGACCGCGGCCAAGCCGGCGCCAACCGCCAGCAATGCCACCGCGACCTCCTGCCGCAAATCCGGATCGGCCAATGCTTCCAGGCTGGGGCGCCAGGTAAAGGGCCAGACCGGTTGCTCGTGAACCCCTGGCACCAGGGAAGCCAGCAGGCCGGCGGTCAGCACCACCAGCAGGCCGCAACCCGTCTCGATTGCGACGGAGATGAACAACAACCGGCGGGCAGGGGCGGGGTTCTCGGCGTCGAGCCGGTCGGTGAGCGACAGCCTGTTCCACACCGCGAAGCCCAGCATCAGCAGGAACAACCCCAACTTGACCAACGCCGTCCGCCCGTAGGCGGTGCCGATCAGATTTGGGAATCCGCCAATCAGCGCGACGGCCTGCACGACCGCGGTGCCGGCGATGACCAGCACCGCCGCCAGCCCGATCGGTGAAAACCGCTCCGCTGCCAGCCGAGCCTCATGGGGTGAGACGGCGGACAGGCAGAGAAGCAGCGGCAGCAGCGCCCCCAGCCAGGCGCCGGCTGCCAGCAGATGCAGCGCTTCGGAGGCGATCAGGCCGAACACCTCGTTGCCCTCGGCCGCGCCGGCGTGGCCCATTACGCCTTGCATCGAAAGTGCCATGCCGGTGGAAATGAGTGCGAGCCAACTGCCGACCCTTGGGACTGCGATTAAAAACGGCACGATGGTCATCAGCAGCAGGCGCAGCGCCAGGGTATGACCGAACCGGGAGTAGAGCGCCGTCGCGGGGATGGCGGCCGGCAGGTCCCATGAATCGGCGAAAACGGCCGCCTGCGCCGCGAACCATGCCGCCCCCGCCGCCAGCGCGACCAAGGCGCCGATGCGAGCGTGGCGCAGTAACCGGAGACGCATCGCCTCCGGCGCCACGACTTCGGCGAACAGCAGCGTCCCGAACACCGACAACAGCGCGCCGAGGTGAATCCCCCGCGGCAGTGCCAGCGGCAGGTTGGCGGCATCCATCTAGGGCAGGACCGAGAAGGTGAATCTTCCTTCAGTCTTATGGGTGTCGACCGAGGTGGCATGCCAGATCACCGTGTAGCGTCCGGGTGGCAGTTTCGGCAGGCTTACCGCCAGGATTTCGATCTTGCCCTCCGTGTGGGGCGTTCCCGTATCCAGCCGCGCGCCGACGGAGTCCCGCACCTCGATGGTGGAGAAATGCGGCTCCACCCCCTCGGTAAAGGTGATCGTGACCGCGGGGGGGGCAGCCCGTAGTTCGGCGCCGGCGGATGGACTGGCGTGTGCCAGAAACGCATGGGCGAAGGCCGGGGGCGCCGCCAGCAGCGCCCCTACTACAAAGATCGTGCGGCTTACCACCATCGCGACACCGGCTTGCCGAGGCTGTTGGGGAACATGTCGTCGAAATAGAGGTGGAACTGAGCGACGAAACCCATATGCGAGCCGGTCTGCTTGTTGCCGGGAATCAGCGCTTCGATGGTTACGGCATAGTCGGTCGCGGTATACGCCACGCCGGCGCCGATCAGGTATTGGATGCTGCTGTTGTTCGGCTTGCTGGCCGGGGACGACCAAGACATCTCCACTAACGGGGTCAGGCGTTTGACGAGCTCCGGCAGCCCATAATCCTTCACCTGAGATTCCAGGTAGCGGATGCTGTATTGCAACGACAGGCCGCCCTGCCACTGATTGGCCAGCCCGTTATTGGCATTGCCGTTGACGTCGTATTTCAACGCCTTGTCAGCGACCTGAAGGCCCAGCGTACCGGTCAGCGCGAGCGCTCGGAGCGGGCCGATCGGCAGGTCCCCGAACCCCTTGCCGAAGTAGATCTTCGGCGTGGTGGAACTGCTGTCGGCGTTGCCAAGTGTCGCTCCATTGTCGCCGTTGGCGCCTGTGCGGGCGATGTTCCGCGTCACCCCGACCGACAGCATGAACTCATGCTCGGCGCTGACGTAAAGCTTATACTTCGTCGTCACCGCCAGATTCTGCCAGCCGTTGGCGGTTTTCTGGCCGGGCGTTCGCAGCCACGAGTAGCCGGTGTTGACGGCGATCCCGAAGTTCTCGGTCAGGCGCTTGTCGATCTCGATGCCGATGCTGGAGGCGATCGGTGCCGGGTTGCTGTCGCTGGGCTGCGGCAGCCACATGAAGGTGGGCAGGCTCGCCTCATCGGCGACGTTGGGATCGTCGATCAGCAGCGTGCTGACGAACAGGTGCGCGCCGGCGACGCCATGGGCGTGCACGGGCGCGGCAAACAGCATGGCGCCGGCGGTGGCGGCTGCGACGGGGGAAGGGCGGGACATGTCATATTCCAAACCATGAGTGCGACGGTTCGGCCGGAGGGGTGCAACCGGCCGGCGACAGGGAACTCAGGCCTGGAAGGGGGGCGCTCGTGGCTGGGCGACGAAGCGCGATGTCGCGGGGGGAGCCGTCGCTTGCGGCAGTTCCGACGCGCGAACGATCGCAATGGTGAGCGGCGGCGGGATCGCCGGCCCGTCCGCCGGCAGCATAAACACCGTGCTGGCGACGGTGGCGCAAAGCGAGCAGAGTACGCAGTCTGGCGTATGCGGCGCCGATGGTGCCGGCCCGCCGTCGTCGCTGTGACAGAGCGTCGTGGCGGCCAGGACGGCGTCCGCGTCCGACCGCGGCAACGCCGTGCCAAAGCCCAGCTGCGCGATCAACGCGAGCAAAGCGAGCAGCATTCCCAGCGATGGCGGGCGGCGCATTATCATTCTGCCGGATAGAGTAATGGCTGCATCACCGTTTGGCCACCCCAATGGTTCGTTCGTAAGTGGAGCAAAACCGGTGGCCTGACGGCGGTTAAACCGACGCCCGCAGCGCCCGCATCTCTATACCCAACGCGTCCATCGCCACGGCGCAAACAGCGTGTTTCCCCTCCTTGGCGCAGGTTTCGATGCAGGCGGAGATTTCCGCCAGCGCGATGGCGCCCACGGCAAGGGATGCACCCTTCAGCTTGTGCGCCGCCGTCGCCGCCGCCGGCAGGTCTTTTTGCTGCAAGGACATATCGATGCTGTGTGCCGACTCCTGGGCGCTGTCGACGAAACGCCGCAGCAGGGAGTCGATCGCGTCCGGGTCGTCGCCCATCCAGTCCTTCAACCGCTCCCGGTCGATACCGGTCTTGATCGGAGTGGATATCGCGAGTTCCCGCTGACCCACCTCTACCCAGCGCAGCAGGGTTTCCCGCAGGCGCGGCAGGCTGACGGGTTTGGCGATATAGGCATCCATGCCGGCCGCGAGGCAGCGTTCCTCCTCGCCGCGCATGGCATTGGCGGTAACGGCCATGATTGGGGTGCGGGCGGTGCCGCCCGTCCGTTCCCGCTGGCGGATTGCGTCGGTCAGGCCGTAGCCGTCCATGCGGGGCATGTGTATATCGGCCAGCACGGCAGCGTAACGTCCTGGACGCCATAGTTCCAGGGCCGCCAGGCCGTCCTCCGCCGTGTCGGCGCTCAGGCCGAGCAGCTCAAGTTGGCGGACCATAACCTCTCGGTTGATGGGATGATCGTCGACCACCAGCAATTTGCCGCTGATCGCCGTGAGCTGCTCCAGGGGCCGAACCGTATCGTCCGATTGGACAAGGGCCGGCGCCGCGCGGAGCGGCAAGGTGACACTAAAGACCGAACCCTGGTTCGGGGCGCTTTCTGCCGCGACGTCGCCGCCCATCAGCTGCGCCAGCCGGCGCACGATCGACAAGCCGAGTCCGGTGCCGCCGAACCGGCGGGTGGTGGAGCTGTCGGCCTGCGCGAAGGGCTGGAACAGCCGGGACTGCTGTTCGGCGTCCATGCCGATCCCCGTATCGGCCACCGTCAGGGTGACAAGCTGACGCCCGCCGCCCAGCGGTTCGGTGCCGGCGCGCACATGGATGCTCCCCTGCTCGGTGAACTTCACCGCGTTGCCCAGCAGGTTGAACAGGATCTGCCGCACCCGGGTGGAATCGCCGATCAGTGCGTCCGCGGAACCTGGGTCGATCGCCGCGGCCAGCCTGATACCTTTTGCCATCGTCTGCGCCCGCAAGGACCGGACGGAACCTGTAACTATATCGGACAGCGAGAACGGGGCTTCCTCCAGCTCCATCCGTCCGGCTTCGATTTTCGAGAAATCCAGTAAGTCGTCGATAATGCGCAGCAACGAGGTCGCGGAATCCCGCATGACAGCGACGGTATTTTTTTGGTCCTGGCTCATGCTTTGGTGCTCGAGCACGTCCATCATGCCCAGCACGCCATTCATCGGGGTACGGATTTCGTGGCTCATGGTCGCCAAAAAAGTCGATTTTGCCTGGTTGGCAGCTTCCGCTTCCGAGCGGGCCTGTTCGGCGGCGTCGCGTTCTTCGGCGATACGCTCCTCTCGCTTTTTCAATTCGGTTACATCACGGTGTGTCAGCAGTCGCCTTCCATCGGGAAGGACGATAGAATTGGCTTCGACCCAAAGACCATTCAATCTGAGCCTTGCCGGACGGTGGGTGGGGCCAGCGCCAAATGCCTCCATCAGCGCGTCGACCTCAGCCTCAATCGCCCCATGACTACAAGGTATAAGGCCGCGCTCCAGCTGCCAGACGAGCGCCTGGCTGATATTGGTGTATGCCGCGAATTCTTCGCGCGGAAACGCATTCATATCGTATATCGCGTTGTTCCGTAAAACCATCGTACCATCCGCCTCGCACAGTGCCACACCGTCCGTCATGTTATCGAGAATGGCTTGCATGACGCCTCGCTCGTGCGCGAGGCGGTCCTCCTGTACTTTCATGGCGGTGACGTCGCGGAAAACGCCCAGCGTGCCACCGTCGGCGGTGCGGTGAAACGCCCCTTCCACCCACCGCCCGTCATGGGTCGCCCGCAATTTCGCTTCGCCGTCCGCCCGCTGGAACCGTTCGTTCGCGGCGTCGCGGAACGCCGCATCGATCGGATTGCGCTCCACCAGGGCATCCATCATCGCGCCGAAACGGCGCAGCTTCGCAAGACGGTCCTGGGACGTTTGTTGAATGTCGTAGAATGCCTTGTTCGCATAAAGCCAGTCGCCGTCGCCGTCCCACAGGATCACACCGTCGGTCATATTGTCGAGCACGGTCTCCATCAGCGTGCGTGCCCGTTCGGTCGCGTCGCGAGCCTGTTGTAACTGAATTTCTTGTTGTTTTAGATCAGTAACATCGCGGTGGACGACCAGCTTGCGGCCATCCCGCAATATTTGGATGCGCCGCTCGACCCAGCGGCCGTTCGGGCGCAGTGCGGCGGGGTGGAAGGGATCGCCGGCGCGGAAAAGCGCAATGTGTCTGGCCAGATCCGCGTCGTCGGCCTCTGGCGTCCGCCCGGGATCGGCCTGTTGCACCAGCCAGCCTATGCGATCGGCGATGTTGCCTATTTCCACCAGTGTGCGCGGAATGCCGTTGACGGCGTAGGCTGCGTCGTTGGACTGGATGATGGTGCCATCTGGCTCGCACAGGGTGACGCCGTCAGTCATGGTTTCCAGCACGATCTGCATCGTGGCGCGCGATTGTTCTGTGGCATCGTGTGCCTGGCGCAGTTCAAGTTCCCGCTGCTTCAGGTCGGTCACGTCATGGTGCGTCACCAGCCGGCGCCCGTCCGGCAGAGTGGACCAGCGGATGTCGACCCATCGCCCATTCGGCCGGTGGCGGGTCAGCGCGATCGGGTTAGGTGCGCAGAACGGTCGCACGCATGTCTCGACATCCTCGTCCAGCGTGGAGTGCTGGCGGGGGATCGAGCCGTTTTCCAGCTGCCATCGTAGGCTTTCCCGAACGTTGCGGAACTGCGCGAACACGTCTCTGGGAAAGCTGTTGATTTCGTACATCGCGTTGTTCCACAGCGCGATATCGCCATTGGCCTCGTACAACGCCATGCCGTCGGTCACGTTGTCCAGGATGGTGCGCATCAGCGCGCGTTCGCGTTCGGCCTCCTGCCGCGCGTTTTGTAATTCCTCCAGCAGGCGGGCATTCTCGATGGCGATAACAGCCTGATCGGCGAAGCTGGTCACCATCTCGATCTGCCGGTCGGTGAACGCCTCCACGACGGACCGCGCCAGCGCCACCACGCAGACCGGCTCCCCATCGCGTAACAGAGGAACGCCCAGCAGGGAGCGGACGTTGCCAGCGCGCGCCTGGTCCTTCCCGACGTAATCCGGATCGGTCAGCGTATCGACGATTTGCACGGTCCGGCGTTCCAGCAACGCCCGCCCCACGATCGTGAGGTTGGTCGCGTGGATGGGGCGGCCGCGTTCTATCTCCTCGTAGCCGGGTGGAATATTATACCCGGTTTCGAAGCGGCATGCGCCGTCCTGGTAGCGATACAGAATACCCCGTTCGGCGCCGCACAATTCGGCTGCCTTGCTGACGACGGTCCGAAGAACCGTCGTCAGGTCGAAAGCGGAGCGGCTGATGACCTTCAGCACGTCGTTCATCGCCGCGGCGTAGGCCAACGTCTCCCGCAGCTCGTTCTCCTGCTGCTTCAGAGCGGTGATGTCGTGATACACCGTCATCGTCCGCCCCTCCGGCAGGTCGATGAAGCGGTGCTCGTAGATACGGCCCAGGAACTCTCGGATCGTGGGTGTCCCGTCGCCGGCCACCTGGCGCTTCAGGGCGCTGGCGACGCTTGCTTCGGTTGTGGGGTGGGTCAGCGATTGGCGGCCGGTTTCGAACTGCCAGTGCAGACGGGCTTCGGTCGTGGGCAAATTGGCGATGTCGGCGCGCTCGCAACCCATGACCGCCATATATGCGTCATTGGCGAGGCGCATGGTGTCGTCGGGGTCGACATAAGCGACGGCGTCGGGCAGCCCCAGCACGATTTCGCGCAGGATAGCGGCTTCCTGCTCCGGAGTGGGCGGGGGGACGCGGCCGGCGGAGACGTCGGCACTGGCGAAGGAGCGAACGGTGGGCATGGTATGGCGGTCCTGGTCAAGGTGCGCAGAATGGCACAATGGCGCAAGCGGGCCAGGGGGCAATTGTATCGTCTGTATCGTCCGAGACAGGGCTGGCGGCGGCAATCCGCCGGTTGGCGCCATGCCGTACATACAGCACCAATCTACCATATCGGAAATAAAACGTGCCGATACGGTATGGGGTCGGAATGAAGCCGATATGCCGGAGGAGCCACGTGGAGTGACCGCGAGTGCCTTACGGGGTTTGACGGCCCCGCAAACGGATCGGAGACTTCTACCCGACACCAACGGAGGAAGCCATGTCCAGCCAAAAGGTCAGTTTCTACAGCGAGGGCACCCGCCTGTCCGGGGATCTGTTCCTGCCCCCGGACCTGAAACCGGGGGAAAAGCGCGCCGGCATCGTGCTGTGCCATGGCTATACCGGGGTACGGGACCTCTATCTGCCCGATAATGCGCGGGAACTGAACGCGGCCGGCTATGTCGTGCTGACCTTCGACTATAAGGGTTGGGGGGACAGCGATGGCTCCAAATCGCGGCTGGCGCCGCATGGGCGGGTGACCGACAGCCAGGCGGCGCTGACGTTCCTTGGCGCGGAACCGATGGTGGACGAGCAGCGGTTGGGTTTGTACGGCACCAGCTACGGTGGGGCGACCGTGACCTGGACGGCGGCGATCGATCCGCGGGTGAAATGCGGGGTCTCGGTCGTCGGCATCGGCAACGGGCGGCGCTGGATGCGTAGCGTGCGGCGCCCGGACGACTTCGCCGATCTGCTGGATCTGGCCAATGCCGACCGGGTGAAGCAGGTCATGACCGGTCAATCGCAGTTCGTGGATCGCAGTTCCATCCTCATCCCCGACCGGCAATCAGCCGCGCTGGCGGCGGCTGCTCGGGCTGGCAATCCAGGTGCGGTCAGCGAGATCCCGCTGGAATACATCAACGAAACCCTGGAATTCCACCCGGAATGGGTGGTGGACAAGATCTCGCCCCGCCCCATCCTGTTCATCACCACCGATAACGACCGCCTCGTGCCGCGCGATGAGAGCGAGGCGCTGTTCGCCCGAGCGGGGGAGCCGAAGAAGTTGGTGGTGCTGAAAAACTGGGGACACTACGAGGTTTATGCAGGGGACGCGTTCCGTCAGGTGATGGCGCCGACGCTGGCCTGGTATAGGGAGCATTTGCCGGCATGTGCTTGACAGGCGGGGGGCGGAAATTCATTCCGCCCCCCGCAGTTCAGTGTCACCCCGGCAAATACGGCACCGGCACGAAGAACCGCCCGCCCACCGTTTTCAGAGCGTTGTTCTCGCTCTCCATTGCCTTGCTCCGAAGCGCGATCAGCAGTTGCCCTGCGACCGTCTCCCGCCAGAACCACCGGTCGATCTGCCCGGCGGAGGATGCGGGTCCGTCGGCCTGCGCGGCCTCCCCGTACATTGCCTTGATGTCATCGCACAGGAAGCGCAATGCCAAAGCCGGGGTGTCATGCAGCGGCACTGTCGGCAAAGCGCCGTTCAGGAAGGACGTTGCGAAATCCGGCCAATCCTGCAAGGACTGACCGGACAGCCCGACCGTGGAGCGGCCAAACCGAGCCTCGAATCGTTCCCAGGCCGGTAAGATCAGTTCGAGTTCGTCGCGGAAGGCGGATTCCCAGGCGTCCGCGTCGTCATACACGCCCGGCGGCGGCACCGTCACCGATGGCACCCAATCCGGCCGGTCGAAATGACTCGGGTTATCGTCCGGGAAATGCTCCAGGATGACCGGCCCGTCCGTTCGCTCCAGCAACCGCAACGCTTGCAGCAGCACGCGGCGCTGGAAGTCGGAATCCCCAGGCTCACCCAGCGGGCGTCCGAGCATGAAGGGGGTCATCAGGGCGCGGGGCGGGCGGGTCTTCTCGACCTGGGGCAGCACCAGCGCCAAAACCGTTGTCGGCAGGCCCCGTTCTTCCAGCATATGTGCCATCGCGCTCACGGCGCGGGTGCACAGCGGTCAAACGGGGGCGAGGACGACGGCGTCGACGTGGTCGGCCTTGAAGGCGGCGGCGATGAAGTCGGCGGACGCGGCCATCTCGGCTGGGTCGGTGGAACCCATGACAGTGTAGTGGGTGTTCGCGACGCTGCCGATCAGGCCGTCGATCGCCAGATGCTTCAGGCGATCGATCGGGTAGACCACGTTGATGTCGCGCTGGTAGCCGGCGCGGTCGAAGTTGATCGACACGTGGCTGATCAGGATATCGTTGGGGTCCCAGCTACGCTGCAACGGGCGGCATTCGCCGGAGCCGAAGGGGAACGGCTTGTCGCCGCGCTGGATCAGCGCCGCGCTGCTGACGATCGCGACCCGGCGTTTGGACAGCGGCGGGCCGGCCACGAAAGGGGTCGTCTCGAAGGCGGGGCAAGGGATGCTTGCCACCGCCGTTCGTGTTGGTTCGGGTATATCCTCAAGGCGTGCCATTCAGTGTTTCTCCCATTATCGTCACATCATCCGCTCGTCCGGCCCAACCAGATACAGCGGCGTCTCCCCAGCCAGTGCTCGGCGGATATTCGCCACTGCCCGCCGCAGTCCGGTTTCCCCTGTCCCGGGCACGGATGCCGAATTATGCGGGGAACCGATCACGTTCGGCAACGTCAGAAACGGGTAATCCATCCGGAACGACCCGTGCCGTACCGGCTCGATCCACCAGGCATCGATGCAGCCATAGAACTTTGGGTGGGCTTGCAGGTGGGCGAATAACGCCGCCTCCTCCACGATCTCCCCGCGCGCCAGGTTCACCAGGATGGCGTCCGGCTTCATCAGGCCAAGCTCCCGCGCGCCGATCCAGCCCAGCGTCGCGGGCGTCAGCGGGGTGCAGATCACCAGAACATCCGCGACCGCCAGCATCGTATCCAGGTCCGCCGGCGCGCCGATCCAATCGACGGGTTCGTCCGAGGCGCCGCGCCGGTTGATGGCATGGATCTTCATCCCCAGCGCCTGCATCAGCCGCGCGGTGGCGAGGCCGATGCCGCCGAATCCGAGGATGCCGCAAACCCCGCCAGCCAAAGACCGGTTGCGCTTGCCTTGGTTGAATTCGCCGCGCCTCAGGGCCTCGTGCTCGACCAACAGCCGTTTCGCCGCCGCCAGCACCATCGCCAACGCATGCTCTGCCATCGGTTCGGCATAGGCGCCGCCGTTGGAGGCGATAGGGATTGCAGGGTTGAAGACCTTCAAGGGCACGAAATCGACGCCAGCGTTAATGAACTGGATCAGCCTGGCGTTTTCGATCAGCGCCGGCTCGTGCGGCCGCAGCTCCTTCGCCGTGTTGCGGGCCAGCAGCACGGTGGCGTTTCGCAGCGCAGCCGCCCGCGCCTGATCGTCGTCAAGGTCGGCCAGATAGACGACATCTGCCGTGCCTTGCAGGGCGTCCGCGATGTAAGGGCGGCCCTTGGCGTCCTGCGGGAAGGTAACGACGAGCGTGTCTATCATCAGAACCACGTCGCCTTGTTGACGAGATTCCGCAGTTCACGGCCGGCGGCGAAGGACCGGCAGTTATCCTCCATGATTTGGTAGCGGCGGTCGTTCAGATAGGGACCGTGACCCGCCATGTGCGGGGTCAGCAGCACGTTCGGCATGGTCCAGAGCGGGTGATCCGCCGGCAGGGGTTCGATCTCGTACACGTCCAGCGCGGCCCCGGCGATGGTGCCTGCGTTCAGGGCGCCCACGAGATCGTCCAGCCTGGTGGTCATGCCGCGGCCGATGTTGATGAAGAAAGCGGTCTTCTTCATACGGGCGAAGCGGGCGGTGTTGAAGAACCCCTCGGTCGCCGGGGTATGCGGCACGGTCAGGATGACGAAGTCGGCGCGCGGCAGCAGTTCGTCCAGCGCCTCCGGCTTGTGCAGTTCGGCCACGCCCTCCGGCGCCGAAGTGCGACGGGCGTCGGTGGCCAGCACCGTCACCCCGAACGCGGCGAGCAGGCGCGCGGTCTCAGCCCCGATGCCGCCGACCCCGACGATCAGCGCGGTGGCTTCGGGCAGATGCACGACGTCGCCCGCTTCCTGGCCGGACTTCTTCCACTCCCGCCGCAGCTGCTGCGGGATGAACACATGCAAGCCGCGTGCAAAGGCCAGCACGAACGCCATGATATGGGCGCTGATGTGGTCGTTGAAGATTTCGCGGAAGTTGGTCACCTCCAATGGATGAACAATCAGCTCCGGGAAGTAATACCCGGCAGCGGGGGCGGCCTGCGGCGCCTGCAACCAGCGCAGCTTCTTGGCGGCACCCAGCAGCTCGGGGTTCAACCAGCCGAACGCGCCCTCGGCATCCACGATCTCCCGCCGCGCCGTCTCGGCATCTTCCGCCACCACCACGCGGGCTTCCGGCACGGATTCCGCGAGGCGTTTGCCCCAGGCGCGCGTGGTGTCGGACTGCGGCGGCAGCATAACGAACTTGAACGAATTGGTGCCTGACATGGGGACATCCTCGCAGTTTGTGGACGCCCCTATAGCTGTTTTACCACTCGGGGGGAACGAACACATACCCCACGCCGCGCACCGTGCGGATCGTGTCCGGATGCGCCGGATCGGCCTCGATCTTCTTGCGCAGCCGGGTGATCCGCAGGTCGATGGCGCGGTCGAAGGCCTCGGCTTCCCGGTGGCTGGTCGCTTCCAGCAGCCATTCGCGATTGAGTGGCTTGTTCGGGTTTTCGGCGAACAGGCGCAGGAGTTCGAACTCGCTGGCGGTCAGGCGTTCCTCGACCCCATCCACGTCCAGCAGCACGCGGTGCTCCAGGTCCAGCACCCGCCGTCCCATCGGCACGCGAGCGCCTGTCACTTGCGCCGCTGCCGGCACGGCACGCCGCAATACGCTTTTGATGCGGGCCAGCAGCTCCCGCGGTTCGAAGGGTTTGGGGATGTAGTCATCGGCGCCGGTTTCCAGCCCGATGATACGGTCGACCGTCGAGCCGGCGGCCGTCACCATGATCACCGCGACTTTGGCGTGATTTTCCCTAAGCCAACGGGCGAGGCTGTGCCCATCCTCCCCCGGCAGGCCGAGGTCCAGCAGCACCAGATCCGGCTCGTTGCGTTGCAGTACTCGGCGCAGAGCGGCGCCGTCGGGCAGGCCGGTAGTCTGGAAGCCCTGTCGTGTCAGGTACTCGACCAGCATGGTGCGCTGGATCGCCTCGTCCTCCACGACCAGGATGTGTTTCGTATCCGACATTACCGGCGCGATGCCCCTCCATCTTGGACACGAACTAAGCACGTTTGTTTCTGCAGCGCTATTGGGTTGCCGATTGAGGGGCAACCGGTCTCCCCCGTAACCTACCCACCCAGCCTCTTCTGCAAGAACAACTTGCTATGCCCCACTGGATAATCCTCCAGCGTACCGAACACCGTATACCCCCGCTTCCGGTAGAAGTCCGGCGCCTGGTAGCTGTGGGTTTCCAGCGTCGCGTGGTGCGCCCCGCGTTCTCGCCCATAGGACTCGGCGGCGTCCATCAGGCTGTTGCCGTATCCCTGGTGGCGCAGCATCTCCGACACCCAGAGCCAGCGGATGTGAAGCCAGCCGCCCCAGATGTGGCCGGTGCAGCCGCCCAGCCACTCCCCGCGTTCGCTGCGCAGGAAATAGCCGACCGGGAACCATTCCGTCAGGCCGGTTTTGGCGAAGCTTAGATTGACGACGTTGTCTTCCAGAAAGCGTTGCAGATCCGCGTCCGGCAGCGGTTCGAAGACGATTCGTATCGCGCCATCCGACATAGGTTTAAGTCCCCCGCTGGCCGCGATGCCAGGTGTAAAGTCCGCTCAGAACGACGATTCCGGCGCCGGTCATCGTCCAGCGATCCGGTACGTCGCCGAACACCAGAAGTCCCAACATGGTCGCCCACAGGAGCAATGTATAGGCGTATGGCTGCACCGAGCCGGCCTCGGCATGGTCGAGCGCCTTGATCAGGGCGAAATGGGACAGAGAACCGAGGGCACCGACGCAGGCCAGCAGCACCCACGCGCCTGGGGAGGGGGGTACCCAGAACCAGGGGACCAGCAGCGTGGTGCAGGCTAGGCCCGACACCGCCGTCCACAGCAGCGTGGTCTCCATCCGGTCGCCGCGCGCCGTCAGCCGGGTCAGCACCTGATAGATCGCCCACAGAAGCGCACCCGCCAGCGGGATCGCCAGCGGCCAGCTCATGGTCTGGAAGCCCGGCCGGATGATCAGCAGCACGCCAGCGAAACCAGCCAGCACCGACAGCCAATGGTGCAGCCCAGCCTTTTCCCCCAGAAACGCCATCGACAAGGCAATGACCAATAGCGGGGAGGTCGCGGCGATCGCATGCGTGTCAGCCAGCGGCAAATAGGCGAAGGCCAGCACGAACACGCCGTTCTCCACCAGCGCCAAAACGCCGCGCCCGGCCTGTAGGCAGGGCCGCACGCTGCGCAACGAAGCGTTCCGCCCCGCGATCAGCAGCGCGAAACACGTGAAAATGACATACCGAACCCACAACGTCTGCACGATCGGATAGTCGCGCACGAGGAACTTGCTCATCGCGTCCATGCTGGCGAACCCGGCCATCGCCAGACACGTCAGCAGCGCGGCGAGGCCGCGGCGCGCCGGCCTCGGTTCCATACGCGACAATCTTGTTTTCTTTCGAATTACGTAGCGATATATTTGCCCGTCATCTATTTGCCCGTCCTCTTCTGGCTTGACCGGAGGGCCGCCGTCCGCACCGGTCTTGAATAATTGACGCGATTTCAACCGCTGATGCCACCCGCGCCGCCGGTGACCAAAGCGACGCGCGTTGACAAGGGACTAAGCCGCGGCGGCGTCGAGCGCCTGCGACAGATCGGCCAGGATGTCGTCGATATGCTCAATGCCCACCGACAACCGCACATAACCGGGGGTTACGCCCGTCGCCGCCTGCTCCTCAGCCGAAAGCTGCGAGTGCGTCGTGCTGGCGGGGTGAATGGCCAGGCTGCGAGCGTCGCCGATATTCGCCACATGGTAGAACATCTTGAGCGCATCGATGAATTTCCGGCCCGCGTCGGAGCCTCCCGCGAGTTCGAACCCGCACAACCCGCCCATGCCCTTGGGTAGATACTTCGCTGTCCGCGCCGCCGCCGCGCCGGTGTGCTGCGAGGGATGGATTACCCGCGAGACGTCCTTTCGGCCCGCCAGGAATTTTGCCACTGCGAGCGCGTTCTCGCTATGCGCCCGCATGCGCAACGCCAGCGTTTCGACCCCTTGCAGGAACAGGAACGAATTGAACGGGGAAATTGCCGCGCCCAGATCGCGCAGCAGCGTAACACGCATTTTCAGGATGTAGGCGATGGGACCGAGCGGCTTCACTGCCTGCGACCATACCGCGCCGTGGTAGGACGGATCGGGCTGGTTCAGTAACGGCTGGCGTACCGGATACGCCTCCCAATCGAAATTGCCGCCGTCGATGACGACGCCGCCGATCGAGGTCCCATGCCCGCCGATGTATTTCGTCGCCGAATACATCACCACCGCTGCGCCGTGATCGAAGGGGCGCACCAGCAGCGGTGCCGCCGTGTTGTCCATGATAAGCGGGATGCCGAACGAACGGCCGATCGCCGCGACTTCGGCGATGGGGAAGGGGATCAGCTTCGGGTTCGGCAGGGTTTCCGCGTAGTAGGCGCGGGTTTTGTCGTCGGTGGCGCGCCGGAACGCTTCCGGATCGGTGGGGTCGACGAAGCGCGTCTCGATCCCCTGGTCCTTCAGCGTATTCGCGAACAGGTTCCAGGTGCCGCCGTACAGGTCGGTGGAGCTGACAATGTTATCCCCGGCGCGCGCGAGGTTCTGCACCGAGAACGCCGACGCCGCCTGACCCGAGGCCAAAGCCAGAGCCGCGACTCCGCCTTCGAGCGCCGCGATCCGTTGCTCGAATGCGTCCTGCGTCGGGTTCATGATGCGGGTGTAGATATTGCCGAGTTCCCGCAGCCCGAACAGGTTTGCCGCGTGTTCGGTGCTGTCGAACTGGAAGGACGTGGTCTGGTAGATCGGCACCGCGACGGCGTTGGTCGCGGAATCACGCCGCCAGCCGGCGTGCAAAGCGAGGGTTTCGGGGTTCTTCGAGGTCATGGACGATCTCCTGCTGATTTATGCTGCTTTGGATGCCTGCTCGCGCAACACCTGCTGGCCGCGGCGGAAGGCTTGCACCATGTGTTCGGTCGGCATCGCGCCGGAGAACACCGTGTAACCGTCCAGGAAGAAGGACGGCACGCCGCTGACGCCGGCTTCCCGAGCGGATTGGTCGGCGGCGCGCATTTCCTTGTCCGCGAGGTCGCTGGACAGGAAGGCCAGCACCTCATCCCGGTTCATGCCGGCGGCCGCACCGCAATCGGCCAGGACCGCGTGGTCGCCGATGTCCTTGCCTTCCATGAAGTAGGCCTTGAATACGACCTCCATCGTCGCGTCCTGCACGCCCTTCTGGCCGGCGAACCAGATGAGCCGATGCGCGTCGATGGTGTTGGGGGTGCGGGTCATCAGGTCCTGGCGGAAGCTGAGGCCCGCTGCCTCGGCCGCGCCCTGGATGCGGGCGTCGATGGCCTTGGCCTTCTCGGCGCCGCCGAACTTCCAGGCGCGATAGGCGGCGCGGTCCCGGCCCTCGGGCGGCATGTCGGGATTGAGTTGGAACGGATTCCAGTGGACGGTGAAGTGGAAACCTTCCGATGCCAGCGTCGCCAGCGCGCTCTCGAGGTGCCGCTTGCCGATGTAGCACCAGGGGCAGATGGCATCCGACACGATGTCGATCCGCGTGCCCACGCCAGCGGCGCGACTGAGGTTCGCCGGGGCGACGCTGTCGGTGTCGCAGCCATCGGGCCCGCATACGGCGCCGGCTTCGATCTCGGTGTGACGGTTGTCGTCCATGGAACGGTTCTCCCTTTCGGTGGCCGCAGTTTGCCGCGATTGCTATTCGTGTGCCAGCACCCAGTCGTCGATGAAGCTGGCCAGGCCATTGGCGTGGAAGTCGCGCTTTAGCGCCACCTCATCGTAATCGTCGCGCACCCAATCGAGGAATTTTTTTCCCACTGCCTCGCCCTCCCGCTGATAGCGGAGGAAGAACGCATCCAGAATGCCGGTCTTGGCCTGTTTGATGTGCCCGAACCGGAGAGAAAGTTGCCGCAGCGCCGCCGCCGCCGTGCCGCCCTCGAACAGCACGAACAATCCTGCCGCCAGTCCCTCTCGGTCGGCGCCCGACTTGCAGTGGATCAGCCCTGGTCCGCGCATACCGGCAAAAATGTCGAACAGCCGGTAGATGCGGTCCTTCTGCGGCGCACCCCGGCTTTCCAGCGACATGTCGTGGAAATCCAGCCCGAGGCGCTGGGCCGCATCCTTGGACAGCGCGTACGACCCGGTCTGCGTGGCGCCGCGCAGGTTGATCAGCGTGCTGATGCCATACCGCCTGACCGCCCGTGCCAAACCCCAGGGTGTGGGGTGGTTGGAACGATACAGCCGCCCGGGCACCACGGCGGCCCAGTTACTCCAGACCAGCCGGAACAGCGCGTGGTCGATGAACAGCGAATCCACCCATGCCAAAGCCCGCCCGCGCGCGGTGGCGACATCGCCTCTAAAGATGGAGTTCATGATGGGGCGAGGGTAACCGGATAAGGGGAGACCCGCTTATGCCCGTTCGGCGAGGGACCGCGCAACCTGGGCCGCCAAAGCGGCCTTTCCGTCGGCTTCCAGACCGGCGACGATTCCAGCGTGATCGGCCGGGGGGCGATTTTGGCTCATTTTGTACTTGGCCTCCAGCCGAGCGATGGGAATCGAGACCCCGACGATGGCGCGCAGCATACCTTGCACGAAATCGGCCGGTGCGTCGGTTACCGCCCATGGTTGCGCTCGGGGCGCTTCGTGCTTTTCGGTCAGGCGGGTGACGACGCCAAGCAGCCGGTCCGGATCGTCGAAGAACTCGATCGTGCCGTAAGCGTGGATGGCGACGTAGTTCCAGGTGGGGACGACCTTCTCGGTCTCCCGCTTGGTCGCGTACAGGGATGGGCTGATGTAGCCGTCAGGCCCGTGGAACACGACCATCGCCTGCACGGCGGCGTCGGTGGTCTTGGTCTGCGGATTGGCGCGCGCCAGATGCCCGACCAGCGTGCCGTAAGGCGCCGGTGCGGGATCGAGCAGCAGGGGCAGGTGGCTGGCGATCATGCCATCGGCCGTCATCGTCACCAGCGTGGCGAGGCCGGCGTTGCCGATCGCGTCATGCAGGACGTCGATCCGGTCTTCGTTGAAATGCGGCGGGATGTACACGGCGAACCTCGGGAGCTGTTGCCGCCAAGCTGCCGCAAAGCGGACTGGCGGGACAGAGCCTTATTTGCCCCGCCCCACCGGACCAATCAGGCAGCCGCGCGCAAGGCCGCTGCCTTCACGTCCGCACCGACTCCGCCCTCGAACTTCGAGAAATTCTTCTCGAACCGAGCGAGCAGGTCGCGGGCGGTGGCGTCGTAGGCGGTTTTGTCGGCCCAGGACAGGCGGGGATCCAGCACCTCGTCCGGGATGCCGGGGACGTGCATCGGGATCGACAGTCCAAAGAACGGCTCCTTGCGGAACTCCACCTTGGCGAGGCTGCCATCCAGCGCGGCGCTGAGCAGCGCGCGGGTGTGGCGGATGCTCATGCGCTTGCCGACGCCATACTTGCCGCCGCTCCAGCCGGTGTTGACCAGCCAGCAATCGGCGCCGTGTTGCTCGATCAGGTCGGCGAACAGCTTGCCGTAGACTTCCGGCGGGCGGGGAATGAACGGGTGGCCGAAGCAGGTGCTGAAGGTCGCCGTGGGATCGCCGGTGTGGCCCTTGACGGTGCCGGCGACGATCGCGGTGTAGCCGGACATGAAGTGATACATCGCCTGCGCCGACGACAGCTTGGAGATCGGCGGCAGCACCCCGAAGGCGTCGCAGGTCAGCATGAAGACGTTCTTCGGTTGCCCGCCGCGGCCGGACATTTCCACGCGGGGGATAAAGTCGACCGGGTAGCAGGAACGGGTGTTTTCGGTGAGCGAGCCGTCGTCGAGGTCGATCCTGCCGTGCGCGTCGGCGACCACGTTTTCCAGCACCGTGCCGAAGCGGTTGGACGCGGCGTAGATGTCGGGTTCGGCCTCACGGGAGAGGTTGATCACTTTGGCGTAGCAGCCGCCTTCCACATTGAAGACGCCGTTTTCGCCCCAGCCATGCTCATCGTCGCCGATCAGTTGGCGGTTTGGATCTGACGATAGGGTGGTCTTGCCGGTGCCGGACAGGCCGAAGAACAGCGCCACGTCACCTTTCTCGCCGATATTGGCGCTGCAATGCATCGGCAGCACGCCCTTGGCGGGCAGCAGCCAGTTCATCACGGTGAAGATGGATTTCTTCATCTCGCCGGCGTACTCGGTGCCGGCGATGACGATGAACTTCTGCTCGAACGACAGCGCGAGGGTGGTGGTGGAGCGGACGCCGTCGACCTTCGGATCGGTGTGGAACATCGGGGCATGCAGGATAACGTAGTCCGGCTCGAACCCCGGCAGGTCCTCGGCCGGCGGGCGGATGAACATGTTGCGGGCGAACAGCGCGTTCCACGCCTGGGTGGTCACCAGGCGGACGCGCACGCGGTGGGCGGGGTCGGCGCCGGCATATAGGTCCTGGGTGAACAGTTCCTGCCCCTGCAGGTACGCCTGCACGCGGGACTTCAGGCCGGCGAACTTGTCCGGCGACATGCGTTGGTTGACCTCGCCCCACCAGATCTCGGGGCTCACGCTGGGTTCATCGACGACGAACTTGTCCTTCATGGACCGTCCCGTGTGTTCGCCGGTCTTCACCATCAGCGAGCCCTCGGCCGACAGCTGGCCTTCGTGGCGGCGCAGCGACTCGGCGACCAAAGCAGGGGGGAGCAAATTGGCATGCACCGCGCGCGACGCGCGCACCCCCGTTCCCGCGAGGGCTTCCGATTTGGTCGGTTTATGATTGGCATGAAAACTAATGGCGGCAGCGGTCACGGGGTAGGCTCCTGGCGGGAAAAGGGCAGACCAGCCATCACCGGCTGCTACTTGAGAGTAGGAGCCTGATTTTCGCTTTGTCCGCAAGATGGTAGGTGTGCGGTGCAGCATGGCACCGACCCGCTACAGGGTCGGCAACATCCTGCCGAGTTCGGCCAGTATCGCCCGGATTCGTGGCATCATCGTGGCGGCGCGGCGATAAGGCCCCTCCTGTGCCGCGCCCTGGATCCCCGGACGAACGCGCCCAACGCCTGCGACCGCCTCGATCGCGCCGGCCGAGCGGAGGACGCGGTCCAGCGTCAGTCCCTCGGCCGCGACCGGCGTCATGACGCAGGGCAGACCGGCGGCGAAACTGTCCAGCACTGCGCCGCTCGAGCCCGATCCGGGCGTGACCCGAGCCCGAGCCTGCGTTACAAGCGCGCGACCATCGCCAACCCTATTCCCCTTTGGGAGACGCACCGCGTGAACCAACCGCTTCCCCCCGCCGCCCTGAACAGCCTGCGCTCCGGTCCGACCGATCGCGGGCGCTTTGGGGAGTATGGCGGCCGCTTCGTGGCGGAGACGCTGATGCCGCTGGTCCTCGCGGTCGAGCAGGCCTACGCGGAAGCCAAGGTGGACCCGGCGTTCCAGGCCGATCTGAAAAGCCATTTGACCCACTACGTCGGTCGCCCCAGCCCGCTGTGGTTCGCGAAACGGCTGACCGAGCGGCTGGGCGGGGCGAAGGTCTATTTCAAGCGGGATGAGCTGAACCACACCGGCTCCCACAAGGCCAACAACTGCATGGGGCAGATTCTGCTGGCGCGGCGGATGGGCAAGACTCGCATCATCGCCGAGACCGGGGCCGGGCAGCACGGGGTCGCCACCGCCACGATGTGCGCTTTGTTCGGGCTGCCGTGCACCGTCTACATGGGCGCGACCGACGTGGAACGGCAGGCGCCCAACGTGTTCCGCATGAAGCTGCTGGGGGCCGAGGTGAAAGCGGTGACCTCCGGCGCCGGCACGCTGAAGGACGCGATGAATGAGGCGATGCGCGACTGGGTCGCGAATGTCGAGGACACCTTCTACATCATCGGCACCGTCGCCGGCCCGCACCCGTACCCCATGATGGTGCGCGACTTCCAGTCGGTGATCGGTGAGGAAGCCAAGGTGCAGATGCGCGAGGCCGAGGGCCGCCTGCCCGACGCTTGTGTGGCGTGTATCGGTGGCGGGTCCAATGCCATGGGGCTGTTTCATCCGTTCCTGGATGATTCATCCGTTCGTCTCATCGGCGTTGAAGCGGGGGGCCATGGCATCGAGACAGGCCAGCACGCCGCGTCTCTAACCGGCGGACGGCCGGGCGTCCTGCACGGCAACCGAACCTATCTGCTTCAGGATGACGACGGGCAGATTATCGAGGCGCACAGCATCAGCGCTGGATTGGACTACCCCGGCATTGGGCCGGAACATTCCTGGCTGCACGATATCGGCCGCGTTGAATACGTTTCGGCGACTGACAATGAGGCGTTGGCTGCATTCCAGCTTTGCACCCAGACCGAGGGCATTATTCCGGCGCTGGAGCCGGCGCATGCGCTGGCCTATGTCACGAAACTGGCGCCGACGATGGATGCGGATAAAATCATCCTTATGAATTTGTGCGGACGCGGGGACAAAGACATCTTCACCGTCGCCGCGCATCTGGGGGTGAAGCTGTGAGCCGGATCGCCGCGCGCTTCGCCGCGCTGAAGAAGCAGGGCAGGGGGGCGCTGATCCCCTTTGTGGAAGCCTGGGACCCGGACGGCCCCACATCGATGGCGCTGCTGCGCGGCATGCCCGCCGCCGGCGCCGACCTGATTGAGATCGGCATCCCCTTCACCGACCCCATGGCCGATGGCCCCATCATCCAGGCCGCCGCCCGGCGTGCGCTACTGGCCGGGGTGAAGCTGCGCTTCGTGCTGGATATGGTGCGGGAGTTCAGGGCCGAGGACGCGGATACCCCGATCATCCTGATGGGTTACCTCAACCCGATCCTGTCCTATGGCCCCCAGAAGTTCTGCGAGGACGCAGCCAAGGCCGGCGTGGACGGCTTTATCATCGTCGACCTCCCGACCGAGGAAGCTGACCTGATGCTGCCGCACACCAACGCCAACGGGATCGACTTCATTCGTTTGATCGCCCCCACCACCGACGACCAGCGGCTGCCGCATGTACTGAATGGCAGCTCGGGGTTCGTCTACTACGTCAGCATCACCGGCATTACCGGCACGCGCAGTGCGTCGTCGTCCGATCTGGCGGCGGCAATCCCCCGGGTGCGGAAGGTCACCAATTTGCCGATCGCTATCGGCTTCGGGGTGCGGACCCCGGCGCAGGCGGCGGAGGCATCCCGCGTCGCGGACGCGGCGGTGGTGGCCTCGGCGCTGATCGACACGATGGCGGGGAATTTGGATGCCGACGGGAAGGCGAATCCGGGCACGGTGGAGATGATTTTGGCGCAGGTGAAGGCGCTGGCGGATGGGGTTCGGGGCAAAGGAGCGACGGCATGAGCTGGCTTACCGAATTCGTCCGCCCGAAAATCCGCACCCTGTTCGCGAAGCGGGAGGTGCCGGACAACCTCTGGCATCAATGCCCCGCATGCCAGCAAATGATCTTCCACCGCGACCTCGTGTCCGGGCTGAAAGTGTGCGGCCATTGCGGCCACCACATGCGCGGCAGCGCCACCGAACGCCTGGCGTGGACCTTCGATGAGGGTAGCTTCACCCGCATCGAGCTGCCCAAGGCGAACGCCGACCCGCTGCGCTTCCGCGACACCAAGCGCTACACCGACCGGCTGAAGGAAGCCCGCGACAAGACCCACCTCGACGATGCGATCGTGGTGGCGCACGGCCTGATCGGCGGGCGTAAGGCCGTCGTCGCGGCGATGGAGTTCAATTTCATCGGCGGCTCCATGGGCGCTGCCGTCGGCAACGGTCTGGTCGCCGCCGCTCAGCTCGCGGTGCTGCAGGACGCGCCGCTGGTCGTGTTCACCGCGTCCGGTGGCGCCCGCATGCAGGAGGGTGCGATCAGCCTGATGCAGATGCCCCGCTCCATCATCGCCACGCGGTTGGTGAAGGACGCCGGGCTGCCCTACATCGTGGTGCTGACCGATCCCACCACGGGCGGGGTCACCGCCAGCTTCGCCATGTTGGGCGACATCCAGATCGCCGAACCCGGCGCCCTGATCGGTTTCGCCGGCGCCCGCGTCATTGAGCAGACCGTCCGCGAAAAGCTGCCCGAAGGCTTCCAGCGCGCCGAATACTTGCTGGAGCATGGCATCATCGACATGGTCGTCAAGCGCACGGACCTGAAGGCCACCCTGGCACGGATCATCGGCCTGCTGCGCGTCCGGGACCTCCCGGCGGCCGCGTGAGCGACAATACGGACCCGGTTCTTGCCCGTCTGACCTCGCTGCACCCGAGGCTGATGGACCTCAGCCTCGACCGGCTGCACGGCTTGCTGGCCAAGCTTGGCAACCCCGAACGGCGCCTGCCCCCGGTGATCCATGTCGCCGGCACCAACGGCAAGGGCAGCACCTGCGCCTTCCTGCGCGCGATCGGAGAAGCCGCCGGCTGGCGGGTGCACGTCTTCACCTCCCCGCATCTGGTGCGGTTCAACGAACGTTTCCGCGTCGCCGGATCGATCGTGTCCGACGACGTGCTGAACGCGACCATGGCGCATATCGAGGCGGTGAACGCCAACACCCCTATCACCCTGTTCGAGGTCATCACCGCCGCCGCCTTCCACATGTTCGCTAACACGCCGGCCGATCTGTGCGTGCTGGAGGTCGGGTTGGGCGGGCGCGGCGACGCCACCAACGTCATCCCTCCGCCGGCCGCGACGGCGATTACCTCCATCTCGATGGACCACAAGGAACTGCTCGGCGACACGCTGGCGATCATCGCGGGGGAGAAGGCCGGGATCATGAAGCCCGGCGTGCCCGTGGTTACCGGCGCCCAGCCGCCGGAGGTGACGGACGTGTTGCTGGGTCACGCAAAGCGGGTCGGAGCCCCGGTGTTCCTGCGAGGGCGCAACTGGTCAATCGAACGATCCGTTTACTCGGATCCGCGCGGCAGCCTGCCGCTGCCGCCCCCAGGCCTGCCGGGCGCCCATCAGTGGGATAACGCCGGCATCGCCATCGGCGCGCTGCGGGCCTCCGGTCTGAGCATCCCCGATAGCGCGTTCTCGCCCGGCGTCGCGCAGGCAGAATGGCCTGCCCGCCTGCAACGCCTTAGCGGGCGGTTGGCCGCGATGCTGCCGCCGGACTGGGAGCTATGGCTCGACGGCGGGCATAACCCCGGCGCGGGGGAGGCCCTGGCCGAGCACCTGCGCGGCTGGAACGACCGGCCGGTGCATGTGATCGTCGGACTGAACCAGGCAAAGGACGGAGCCGGATTCCTGCGGCCGTTGATCCCGCATGCAACCACGCTTTGGGCCATCGCGGAACCCGAGCAGCATGCGGCGATGCCGGTGGAGGGGGTGATTGCCGCGTCGGGCGGCGTCGCACGCCCCGGACCTCATCTGGCTGATGCCCTGACAGCGTTGCCACGCGGAAAACCGGCTCGGGTGCTGATTTGCGGCAGCCTGTATCTGGCCGGTGAAGTATTGAAAGCGGACGGATAAATTCGCGCCGCCGTTAACCTTTCGTTAACCAACCAACCCCATAATGACAAAACCGGCCGGGACTGGCCCGACCGGTTTCCGTCTGGAGCTTGAACGATGCAGCAACATCGTCGGCTTCTGGTGATCATTGTGGTGATTTGGGCCGTCAAGGTCAAGATCATTCTCAAGCGTCGCTAGGAGTGAGGCCAGCCTTCCGGGGTAACCCCGGGGGGCTGGTCCTCTCCAGATAGGGCTCAGTGGAACCGCAGGGTTACGCCAGCTACCTCTAGCTGAATGCTATCGTCTGTAACGGCATAGGCGGTGCCGAGCTTGTCCAATAACCGCCGCGCGGCGGCCGCGCCATCGGTGGTGCGCAATGTTACCGCGGCGATGTGGGGCGCGTCGGACGCTTCCCGCGGCAGGATCCGCACCCGTCCGCGCGGCAGCGGCAGCGCGTAGCCGCCGGCGGGTTCCGGCACCAGTGGACGCCCCGCCAGCACGGAATACCACGCTGCCGTTTCGGCCGGTTCAGGCACTACCAAAACGACTTCCTCCAACGCCACGGCATTATTTGCGTGATTCAGAAATCGCTCCTGCCATAGCGCTTCCGGCGTCTCGTGACGGATCAGATGCACGCGTCCCTCCGGCGGATCGGGCGGGGTGATCAGCGAAAACCGGGCGCGCGGGCTATGCGAATCGGCGTCGTCCACCGCTCGGTTGGTGCGGGAGGGCTGGGGCACTGGGTCCCATGCCAACCGTAGCCGGGACAGGACCGCGTCTTCATTGGCGATCCGAAGCGCCAGGATATGCGCCCCGGCGTGGCGGGCCAGGAAACGATCTAATGTCGCACTGGTGCCGTTGTCGATGGTCGACATCAGCTCCAGATACCCGCCGTCGCGCAGCATGACGCAACGGTTGCCGGTGCGCCCGCCGGCGTGGCGGGCGAGGGGGGTGAGGTGGAATCCCACGGCCTCGAAGGCGGCAGCCAGGGAGTCGAGGTCGCGGCCGACGATGCCGACGTGATCCAGTCCGGTTGCCTGGTTCATTTGAGGGTTTCGTAGTCCTCCACCAGCATGGAATCCGGTTCGGCCAAGGCACCTTCGTACCATTCCGAGACCAGGGGATGCGCCCGCACGGCGTTGCAATAATCCAACGATGCCGCCGTGAGTTCGGGCTTCCAGCCGAGGAACCGCCCGACCACCGGCGCATACATCGCGTCCGCCGCGCCGAAGGTCGCGCCGAACAGGAATGGTCCCCCGGCACCGAAACGGGTGCGTGTGCCGGCCCAAATCGCCTCGATCCGCGCGATGTTTTCCAGCGCACCGGGCGTGCGGCCGTGTGGGGAGAAATCGCGGCCGAGGTTCATCCACATCGCCATGCGCAGGTCGCGAAATCCCGCGTGCATCTCCGCGGAGATGGAGCGGGCATGGGCTCGGGCGATTCGGTCCGTGGGCCACAGCGATGGTTCGCATTCGGCGCAATAATCGCAGACCGACAGCGACTCCCAGACTTTCGCGCCGTTGTGCTCCAGATATGGCACCAAACCGTTGGGCGACAGGGCGGCGATCGAC
The DNA here is from genome assembly GCA_903924985.1 of uncultured Acetobacteraceae bacterium. Classification (GTDB taxonomy): domain Bacteria; phylum Pseudomonadota; class Alphaproteobacteria; order Acetobacterales; family Acetobacteraceae; genus Rhodopila. The sequence goes on along the minus strand of CAIYDT010000081.1, from coordinate 7,016 downwards.
GGGGTGGGGCCGGGGCGGGCGAAGGGGATCAGGATTTCCTCCACATCCAGCTTCGCCAGCCGCACCGCGAGCCAACCGCGCATCGACCAGGACGAGTAGCGCTTGTTGCCGATACACAAGGTTCCATCCGACATCGGTTCAGTCTCCCGCGTTATCGAACAAGCCGGCCGGCGCGAAGGCGGTCCGGGAATAGCCGATGGAGCAGAACGCGCCGCCCATATATCGTTCCTCGACCGGATCGCCGCTGATCTTCCCGGCGAGCTGCCCCGCGTAGGGATCGGCGCTGTCGGTGGGCGTCCAGCCGAGATCGGCGCGGGCATCGTCGCGCCACCAGGTCATGCGGCTGTTGTTGGACGCGCCCCACACCACGCAACTTCCGGTCTTGCCCGCCGTCACGCACGCAACGACCAGACGGGAAAAATCGTCGTACGACAAATAGCTCGCCAGCATGCGGGCGTTGACGGGCTCGGGGCAGGCGGAGCCGATGCGCACATTCACGTTTTCCACGCCGTGCTTGAACCAGTACAGGCGCCCCATCAGTTCGCCGTAGGCTTTCGATAGACCGTAGAACCCGTCGGGCAGGAATTGCGTGTCGGCGGGCAGGCTTTCGGTGCGCTCGTGGAATCCCACGGAATGGTTCGACGACGCGAAGATCACCCGCGCTTTTTCGCGACGGGCGGCCTCGTAGATGTGGAACAGGCCGCGAATGTTGGGGCCGAGCACTTCCTCGAACGGGCGTTCGACGGAGACGCCGCCGAGGTGGACGATGGCGCAACAGCCCTCGGCCAGGCGCAGGATGGTGGGGCCGTCGTTCAGGTCGGCTTTGGTGAAGGTGGCGCGCGGCGGCAGCGGGTCCGGGAAGGGGGCGATGTCGGTCATGACCAGCGTCCATCCCGCATTGCCGAACCACTTCGCCAGCACGCGGCCGAGCGCGCCGGAAGCACCGGTGAGGAAGACGGGTTTGGCGGGAACGCTGGTCATGGCATGCTCCAGGGCGAACGACAGGAGGTCCATCATGCGCACAATCGACCAACTCGCCCAGGCCCTGGATGCGGGTCGGACCAGCAGCCGAACGCTGGTGGAGGAAGCTTTGGCGCGCATTGCCGACCCGACGGGGGAGGGCGCGCGGGCCTTCATCAAGGTGCATGCCGAACAGGCGCGGGCGATGGCGAATGCGGCGGATGCGCTGCGGAAGGTGGGGCGCTCCCCGGGGCGGTACGCGGGTATTCCGATCGCGCTGAAAGATTTGTTCGACATCGCGGGGGAGCCGACGCCGGCGGGGTCGGCGGTGCTGGCCGATGCGTCGCCCGCCGTTGCCAATGCCCCGGTGGTGACGCGCATGCTCGCGGCGGGGTTCATTCCGATGGGGCGGGCGAACATGACGGAGTTTGCGTTCTCCGGCCTGGGCATCAACCCGCATTACGGGACACCTTTGTCGCCTTGGGATCGGGCGTCGGGGCGCATTCCGGGCGGCTCGTCGTCGGGCACCGCGGTGGCGGTGGCGGACGGGATGGCGGCGGCGGGGCTGGGTACCGACACGGGCGGATCGTGCCGGATCCCCGCCGCTTTCTGCGGCATCGTCGGCTACAAACCGACCGCTCGGCGGGTGCCCATCACGGGTGTGCTGCCGCTGGCGCCGTCGTTGGACTCGGTCGGGCCGCTGGCGCCGAGCGTGGCGTGCTGCGCGGCGATTGACGGGATTTTGGCGGGGGAGGGGGCTTCCGTTGCCTCGCCGGTCGGGTTGAAGGGGCTGCGGTTCGCGGTGCCGGAGAATGTGGTGCTGGATGGGATGGACGACGTCGTCGCCGCCGCGTTCGATCGGACGTTGTCGGCGCTGTCGGCGGCCGGTGCGGTGGTGACGCGGGTGCGGTTTGCCGAATTCGACGAAATTCCGGCGGTCAACGCCAAGGGCGGATTCGCGGCGTCGGAGGCTTATGCGTGGCACCGGTCCCTGCTGGCGTCCAAGGGCGCCGGCTACGACCCGAATATCCGCGTTCGTATTGCGCGGGGGGAGGGGATGAGCGCGGCCGATTATCTGGATCTTTTGGCGGCGCGAGGGCGGTTGATCGCCAGCTTCGACTTGAGCACCCGCGATTACGATTGCGTGCTGATGCCGACGGTGGCGATTGTGGCGCCTCGTGTTGAAGAGTTGAACGATCAGCAGTCCTACAACCGGATCAACATGCACATCTTGCGCAATACGGCCCTGGGGAATTTCCTGGATCGTTGTTCGATCAGCGTGCCGTGCCACCGCGACGGGGAGGCGCCGGTGGGGCTGATGCTGACGGGGGAGACGATGGGGGATGCGCGGTTATTCTCGATCGCGGGGGCGGTGGAGTTGGTGGTCAGTCCGGCCCTTGGTTAGAGTCTCCGTAACGGTCAGCCTCAAGGCGCTCAGGGAAAAATCATTCGCAGCCGCCGGTTTGCCTCCGTAACGTCGGCGGCGGCGCCCGTCGCCTCGAACTGAATGTCTCGGTTCTGATAATCGAGCGAACGCAGGCCCGAAAGAACAGCGACACCGTTCACACGGCCCGCGCGGACCGGCAACTCGAACCCACTCAGTTTTCCGCTTTTCGACGTGATTGGCACGATCACGACAAGGCCGGTGCCCTGATTGAACAAGTCCGCCGATACGACCAGCCCATAGTGGGGACCGTCCATCTCATGGCCAACAGTCGGGGACCAGTTGAGATGCACGATGTCGCCCATTGAGGGGACATAGCCGTTTCGCCGGAAGTTATGGCCGCGCGACGGCACTCAAATACCCTCGTGCCCCTCTGGCGCGTCCGCCAGCCAGCCCGACAGGCGGTCCTTCACGTCTTTTGGATCGTAACCGATCAGGAGATCGGCGAGCGTCTTCGGCCGAGGGTCCGCCGCTTCGGCGACCAGCCGTTCGAACTGCGCCTCCCGCATCAGCAGGAACGCGTCACCGCGCCGTCGAATGCGGACGAGGCCGCGCGAGGCGGTGTCGAGAATGGGTCCCGACTGCTTGAGGTCGCTGGCCGTAAAATCAGCAATGGTTTGGATGGTCATCCGGGGTTTCCGTTTCCGATATTTCCACAAAATACGGAATCTCCGGAGTAATTGCAAGAGGGGGCGCTCATAGGCACCTACCCCCGACAGCTCTTTGCATCATTTTGTCCGCCGGCCGGCAACCGCCCGATCGACCATCTCCCCCGCCAACCCAAGATAGTTCCCGGGATCGGTCCGCCGCTTCCTGGATCGTTGTTCCATTAGCATCCCCTGCCACCGCACTGGGGAGGCTCCCGTCGGGCTGATGCTGACGGGGGAGACGATGGGGGATGCGCGGTTGTTCTCGATCGCGGCGGCGGTGGAGGGGGCCTTGAGGATTTCCGCGTCGCGTTAACGGTTTGTTAACGTGGGGTTTGTATCCTCGGGTGCATGAGCATGATCGAGAATGAGCAGACCAAGGTGACCGCGGCGGCGTTCAACACCGTGGCCACGTCGTGCGTGACCGCAGGGTGATCGCATTTGGCCGCATCCCGCGGCACATCATGTCGTAACGTCTTGGTCGGGCTTGACCCTACCACCTACTGCGTCTTTGTATTGTATTGATATCCCACGATATTTCGTCATGGCCTCCTTGGGCTCAGGTGGTCGGGTCAAGCCCGACCATGACGAAAAAGGGTGGCTCGGCGCCAAATGCGATTGCCCTGTGCGTGACCGTGGGCGTGCTGGCGCCGCTGGCGGCGGCGCTCTACAGCTTCGGGCAGAGCCGGGTATCGGTGCCGACCCTCGGGCTTGGCATCGCGATTTGGCTCGGTGTGGCGTCGATTATCCAATATAACGCACGTGTCCACCTGAGGAGACTGAAGCCGTGACACCGGAACAGTGGCTTGCCTTCGTCATCGTGCCGATCACCCTGGCAGCCGGGATCTCCTTGATTAACTGGCTGATGCTCCGGCAGGATCGCCGAGCAGTCGAGCGGGGTAAAGGCCATGCGCCGCGTAATCGGGCGGCGGAGTGACTTTGAAACGGTAGCGAGGGCGGCGTTGGGTGTGCCACGCTTGGGGGGAACTGCTCAGCGCCTCCGGCTCCTGTGGCCATAGGCGGATTGACTCGTCAATACATCAGATCAGCTCTTCTAGACTGAGGAGCCGAAATGAGCAGCCAAACTCCGAAGGCAAGATTCATACCTATTGATGTCGCCGCTATCACATAAGCAACACCTGCGACAGTTCGTGCATACCAATGATCAAATAGACCGTATGCCAATGGTTGTAGACAAATGTAGGTTAGAAGTGCACCAGCCGTAGTAAGAATTGGAATAATCGTGCCGAGCTTGACCTGATGAATGCGTTCAGCTGTTACCATTCGCACCAAGTTTGCAGTTCGAAGATTGATCACGCCTTCGTGGGCTGCCTGATAGCCTCCCATTGTCTTTTCGAAATACGGTTGTAGCTTTTCTATTGCGATCCGTCGCCTAACGAACGCTACTCTGCATTCCATCAATTTGTTGTGAAAGAAGTCCATCCATATTATATAATCACACATGTAATGGATAAACATCGTGTCGCGTCGCTCATCGCGAACCATCGCCCCTTCATGGGCTTGAAGCTCCTCAGTCATGTAGTGAGTAGAATCGATGGCATGATATATGATGCGTTGAGCGTCATGAATATTGATTCTCCTTATGGGAGGAGTCAGCAATTTTTGAGTTTTTACAAAATCTTCTAGAAACCAATATGATCCTTGAGAACCTTGTTCACGTCTCCCTCTCCTACCTAGTGAGTAAGACCCGCTGGCTCGGAGAACTGCAACTATACGGAGCATGACAATTGCGCAGAACAAAAGCTCGTGTGTGGGGTATAGAATGCTCCTTTCAGCCCTTTGGTTCTTGACATAAGCACTGGATCCAAAAAACCAAATTCCGTCCCAATATGGGCGTATAGTATAGAGCGGCTCGCCATTTTCTTCAAACAGGAACGCCCCAGTTTTAGCTCGCCTCAAGGTGGCACGATAAACTGCCCGCCTACGAAAAGGGTTCGCGCGAGGGTGGCCATAAATCCGATTGAAGTCACCTCGAACAAGGGCAGAGAGTCCCGCTAACGCCTCAGAAGGTTTATCAGAGATGGTGTAACGCCCGAGGAACACGCTTACCCCCAACATCGGTAACGCGTTTGTTACAGCTAAAACCGGGAGAATCGCCCAGGTGGTTTGGATATATTGACTAACTGGTGTGTCTGCGATCCTGGAAGTCCACCAAAGCAAGGCAAAGAAGCTTGCGGCACACAAAAGAAACGCAATTTCCAGAAGCCACGCCCGATGCATCACGTAAGTCGCGAAATGGCATACCCAATCCCAGCAGCTAGTCAGACCCGACATCGCCCTCTTACTCAGGTAGGAGCTTTTTGTAATTGCACGCATTATGCTCAGTCCCTCTCGCGCTGCAACGTAGGGTAAACGGTCGCGCGGCTCACGCCGATCATTTTCGTGACTTGTGTAGGTGCGGAACCTTGGTCAATCAGATTCCGCGCATGGACAAGCCGGCCGGGCGTCCAATTCACCTTGCGTCCGAATTTCACTCCACGCTTCTGCGTGGCCTTCACTCCGGCACGGGTGCGCTCGGTAATCAATGACCGTTCCAGTTCGGCCAGCACGCCAATCATCTGCCACATCGCGCGGCCTGCCGGGGTCTCGGTATCGATTGCCTCGGTGAGGGACTTGAACCGGATGTCCTTGCTCCCGAAGTCGTCCGGCATGGTGATGAAGTCGCGAAGACTACGGCCAAGCCGGTCGAGGTTCCACACAATGGGCGTGTCGCCGGTCTCCAGCTTCTTCAAGCAACGGGTGAGGACAGGGCGGTTGACGTCTGCGCCGGTTACCTGGTCCTTCAACACGATCTTGCAGCCCGCCTTCTTCAGGGCGGCAAGCTGCATGGCCGGATTCTGGTCTTCGGTCGAGACTCGAGCGTAGCCGTATTTCATGGGGTCATCATGCGACTAACTCGTGCGAAGCGCAACCCATTGTTTTCATAGGGACGATTTTCCCTGTCACTTCTTACCCTTTGCAGGACATCTCACACGACTTGCTTACGCAAAAAAATGTGCTTATGCTGTTACCTTCCCAACAGCCTCATTGAGAAGGATGATAGAGATGAGTCCCGTGGCCAAGTTCCTACGGAAGGTCGTAATCACCGGATTAGGTATCAGTGCTATCTCATCGCATTCCGTTTATGCCGATGGCTATAAACGCTTGGAGTTATTAGTCGGTGAAGGAGCCGTTTTTCTAATCCCAACGACCAGGATAAGACTTGGAATAAAATCTGTCGACACGACAGCGGAGACTTGCTCATTCTATCAGGTGTCTGCCTCGCCAGATAACATCATTGATTCAACGCAAGGGGTGTTATTTATAGCGGCAAAGGCACAGTCATATGACTTTCCAGCCGATAGCTTGATGATCCAATTGACAGTTACAGGAGTTGGTCAGGATACAGCCAAAAAAGGGACAAAATTCTGCTACGTTCAATTCTATTTCGAACCGATATATCAACGTATCGTTCCTGGCAACACTCCGACCGTTATCCACCCACCCCCACCCCCCTGAAGCTGGGATTAGGCGGTGCATTGTTGTTTCAAAACCTATCCTTTGATAGACACTAACATCGCGTCAGGCGTATCGACATTAGCGGAAAATCGCTGTCACCACTTGCAAAAGCTATCCTTTGATGAACGAAAGGGCGTCGGGATAAACCCCGTCAAGATTTTCGCAGCGATACCAAGCTATTGAAAATGCTTGAATTGATTGCTGCAAAGCTCCCCCGCAAAATGACCCGGGTTCGCCCCGTTGCCGACTCGCCCTCACCCCACCCCCCGCGACAACGCAACCGCCCGATCGACCATCTCCCCCGCCACCCCAAGATAGTTCCCAGGACCGGTTAGCCCATCTTATTCATCGCGTTTCGGGGTCATGAGACGGCACCATAATATTTAACCATACGCAACATAATGGACGCGCCTCCGCCGTGCTGGCTGGACCGCGTTTCAGACCGT
>CAIYDT010000080.1 GCA_903924985.1 uncultured Acetobacteraceae bacterium | reverse complement strand
GCACCGATCCTGCTGTCCGTCGGCGATCTGGCTGATTTTTGCGCCAGCAAGCCGTCCGACACAAACGGCGTCGCCAAGCGCAACATCTGCCTGGGCTTCACCCTGGGCGTGATCGCCGTCGCCGAGCGCCAGCAGGCAAGCGGCGGAACCCGCGTATTCTGCACGCCCAAGCCGACCTTCGATATCAACGAGACGATGGACCGGTTCGTGCAATTGGCCCAAACGCAGCCTATCGTCCGATCCTCGCCGGTCATCGACGGCCTGGCGCAATTCCTCCAGCTTCGCTTCCCATGCAAATGAACCGTCAGGGACCCCCCATGCCGAAGACCCATCTCGCCCTTGCCCTCGGGTTCGCCGCTCTCATGGCAGCCACGCCCGCGTCCGCCGCATCCCCGGAGACGGCGATCCAGGTGCGCACGGCCGGAGACTTGGCGGATTTGTGCGCCGCCCCGCGCACCGACCCGACCGGACCAGAGCGGCAAAACTTCTGCCACGGCTATGCCGACGGCGCCGTGGTGATGGAACTCAAGCGCGAAGCCGCGGTCGGCAAGAAGCGGATCTGCTTCCCCACCCCTGCCCCGACCCGCGAGGCAACGATGTCCGAGTTCGTCAAATGGACCCGCGCCATCCCAAAGAACCAGGTCCTGCCCGCAACGGACGGGCTGTTCACCTTCCTGTCCGAACGCTTCCCCTGCAAATAGCGGGCCCTGCAAATAGCGAGGCCCGCGATCAGCCCGCCGCGACGGTAAACCCCGCCTCGTCGATCGCCTCCGCCAGGTCCGCCGGCGGCGACGTGCTTTCCACATGCACGCGCTTGCTGACCAAATCCGCGGAAACCGTTGCCGCCGGGTCCACCGCCTGCACCGCCTTAGTGATCGCACGCACGCAGCCGTCGCAGGTCATATCCGAGACAACGAAATCCGGCATCGTCTACTCCAAATTGGCGTCCCGGCGGATCTAGCACGATCCAGCCCCGGCCGGACACCTGCGCCGGCATCCCTGCCCTTGCCCAACCGCCACTCTTGCTCAAAGGGGGGCAAACCCCTTGAATGCCGCCCGCGCCGGATCCCCGACACAACAACCGGACCGGCGCGAACGGGGGAACGGACATGACAAAGCAACTCGCCGGCAAGATCGCCTGGGTAACCGGCGCCGGCACCGGCATCGGCGAGGCCGCCGCCATCGCGTTGGCGAAAGAAGGCGCCATCGCCATCCTGACCGGCCGCCGCGCCGCCAACCTCGAAAACACCGCCGCGCAGATCCGCGCCGCCGGCGGGGAGGCCCATGTCCAGCCCGCCGACCTGATGAAAGCCGCCGAGGTGCAAAAGGTGGGCGCTTTCATCGCCGAAAAGTTCGGCCGCCTCGACATCCTCGTGAACAACGCCGGCATCAACATCACCGACCGGCACTGGAACAAGCTCACCCCCGAGGGCATCGACACCCTCGTCGACGGCAACCTCAAATCCGCCCTCTACTGCATCACCGTCGCCCTGCCCTTCATGCGCGCCCAGAAGGACGGCCTGCTGATCCACACCGCCTCCATGGCCGGCCGCTTCATCGGCGGCCTTTCCGGCCCGATCTACACCGCCGCCAAGCACGGCGTGGTGGCCATGAGCCACACGATCAACATGGAGGAATGCATCAACGGCATCCGCTCCTCCGTCATGCTCCCCGGCGAGGTCGCCACCCCTATCCTCGACAAGCGCCCGATCCCCGTCACCCCCGAGGAACGCGCCCGCCTGGTGCAGTCGGAGGATTGCGGCGACCTGATCCGCTACATCGCCTGCCTGCCGCCGCATTTGTGCATTCCCGAGGTCATGATTACACCCGCCTGGAACCGCACCTACGTCGCCAACCTCCAGCGCAACCAGCGCTGAACCGTCCGAGCAAGGAACCCAGCCATGGCCACGAACAAACACCGCGTGATGGTGCCCTCCAACATGGGTAAGGAAGGCGTGGACATCCTGCGCGCCCGCGGCGACATCGAGGTCGTCGTCTACCCCACCGCCATCTCCCAGGCCGATCTCCTGCCGCTACTGGCCGACGTGTCCGGCATCGCCCTTTCCGCCACCCCCTACCGCCAGACCGAGCTCGACGCCTCGCCCGCCATGCAGGTCGTCGCCCGCATCGGCGTCGGGTTCGACGCGGTGGAGATCCCAGCGCTGAACGCCCGCAAGATCCCGCTGCTCACCACCGGCATCGCCAACTCCACCTCGGTCGCCGAGCAGGCGGTGTTCTTCATCATGGCCATCGCCAAGCGCGTCACCGAGCTCGACGCCCTGGTCAAGGAAGGCCGCTGGAGCGACCGCTTCACCACCGTTCCCTCCCAGCTCTCCGGCAAGACCGCGCTGGTCGTCGGCTTCGGCCGCATCGGCAGCCGCTCCGCCAAGCGCCTCGCTGCGCTGGAGATGGACGTGCTGGTCTACGACCCGTTCATGCCCGCGGCCACCATCACCGAAGCCGGCTACGAGGCCGTTACCGACCTCGATGCCGCCCTGCCGCGCGCCGACTACGTCACCATCCATTGCCCAAAATCCCCCGACACCGTGGACATGTTCAACGCCGCCCGCCTGGCGAAGATGAAAAAGGGGGCGGGCCTGGTGAACACCGCCCGCGGCGGCATCGTGAACGAGAACGACCTGTATGACGCCCTGGTTTCCGGCCATTTGCGCGGCGCCGGCCTCGACGTGTTCGACGAGGAACCCGCCCCCGCCTCGAAGAAGATCCTCAGCCTCGACAGCGTCTTCGCGGCCCCGCACGTTGCCGGCGTCACCCACGAATCGATCGTCGGCATGGCCCAGGCCACCGCACGGAACATCCTCTCGGTGCTGGACGGCGCGCCGAACTACGACAACGTGGTAAACAAGAAAATCTACGCTCAAGAGGATACCCCCAGCCCATGGCACAACCGACGCACATCTCCAAACTAGGCGTTCCCGACGCCAAAAACCTCGACGAGGATCTGCAGATCGTCTGGAAGAAGGCCGCCGAAAAACTCGGCATCGTGCCCAACGTGCTGCAGGCCTACAGCCTGCGCCCAAAGCGCCTGCGCAACTTCATGGCGATGTATAACGAGCTGATGCTCTCCCCCTCCGGCCTGTCCAAGCTGGAGCGGGAGATGATCGCCGTCGTCGTCTCCTCCGCCAACCGCTGCTACTACTGCCTCGTCGCCCACGGCGCCGCCGTCCGCCAGCTCTCCGGCGATCCCGAGCTCGGCGAAATGATGGCGCTGAACTACCGCGTCGCCGATCTCGACGCCCGCCAGCGCGCGATGCTGGATTTTGCCTGGAAACTCACCGTCACGCCGCACGACGTCTCCGACGCGGACCGCGCCGCGCTGGCCAATGCCGGCCTGTCCAATGAGGATGTCTTCGACCTGTCGGAAACCATCGCGTTCTACAATTTGTCCAACCGCATGGCGCACGCCCTGGACATGATGCCGAACCCCGAATACCACGCCTCAACACGCACACCGGTCAGTTCCGACGCGAAACCGGACGAGAAGCCGCCATCCACCCCGAAGCGCCAATAGTTCCAGACGGCTCAGCGAACCGGTTTCATCGTCTGCCGGTCATCGCATAGCCGCTCGGGGTTTGAGGTCATCTCGTCCCCGTCTGGAAATGTGCGCCCGTCCCTCAGCGTCTCAACGGCTTCCCAGGCTATTTCTGCAACAGTACCGGCAACCCGAACATCGAGGAAAGCGGCGTCGCCTTGTGCGACAGCAGCGGCAGGCCGAAGGAGCTCTGCCGGCTGCCGGACGACCGCGACAGCAACGGCAGCCCCAGCGCCCCCGACAACGAACACTGTCCCGACATCAAGGTCGGCACGTTCCAGACCGTCGCAAACGGCGTGGGGTCGGCCAGGAAGATCGGCCACTGGAAGATCGAGGATATCGGCGCGGCCTCGTCCCAGAACCGGTATACAGGCTCGGGAATAGCCACGCCCGAATGGATCGGGCCGTGATTGTGCAGCGCATCGATCGCCATGGCGGCGGTGCCGAACGGCGCATGCACGGTCACGAGGGAGGCGCCATTGCGCACTCCCTCGGCATAGATTTGGGCGTGCGACTTCAGCACGTAGCCCTTCATGATCTGCTCGGCGATCGCCTGAGTGGAAATGCCGGGGGCGTCTTCCGCCGGCGGGGCGACCACATGGATATCCTCGTCGGCAAAGCGGCTTTTCTTCAGCTCCGCCACGGCGCTCATCGCCTGCACGTGGCTGGGAAACATTCGGGTGATCGTCTGGGTCATGCTGCCTCCGTTCCGTTCCGGCCTGTCGCTGGCGATCGGACCAATATCGTCTGTTCCATCCATCCGGGTCCCACCCGGGTGTTCCGGCTAGGTATAGGCTGGTTAGGCAAAGGCTCGCACACGGCGAATAAGCGGTATCATTGTCACAAGGGTCGCGCACAGCAAGGCAATTTCGATGCCGTAAACAAGATCGTAAGCCATCGCCGCGCCCAGCGTGTCCGGGGAGGCCGCACTCGCCGTCACATCGCGAATGATCCCGCCCAGCGCGATCGCCAGGCCAGCCGCCGAGGCCTGCACAGCGCCCCACGCCCCCAGCGCGAGCCCGGTCTGGCTCGGCGGCGCCAGGTTCATCGTGGCCGTCAGCGTGCCGTGTCCGAACAGCCCCGCGCCGAAGCCGATGAACGCCGTGCCCGTGCCGAACAGCAGCGCCCCGGCTGGCATCTGTCCCGCCATTGGATTCGCCGATAACGGTGCGGCGAGAATGACCGCGAGGAACGCGGGTATGCCGATCAGCGCGCCGAAACTCGCCATCCGGAACGGGTCCGCACCACGGCTCAGCACGCGCGACGCCAGTCCGAAACCCACCAGCCCGCCCAGGGCGAGCGTGGCGGTCAGCTTGGTGGTGTCGCCCACGCTCAGATGCAGGATCTGTCCTCCATAAGGCTCCAGCAATACGTCCTCCATGCTGAAGGCCATGGTCCCAAGACCAACCGCCACAAGCCGGCGTATCACCTGGCCGCCATGGGTGAAGCTTTCCCACGATTGGCGAAAACTGGGCGGGCGCTGATGCGCCATCAGCCGCGGCGCGCTGTTGCGCGTTTCCTGCTTCCACAGCGCCACCGCGTTCAGCACGATCGTCGCCACCGCCGCGCCCTGGATCACCTGGATCAGCCGACCCGGGGTGAAATCCGCCAACAGCGAGCCGAACCCGAGTGCGCTCGCGATCATGCCGAACAGCAGCATGACATACATCAGCCCGACAACTTTCGGCTGCGACTCCGTCGGCGCCAGATCTGTGGCCAGGGCCAGCCCGACCGTCTGAATCGTGTGCAGGCCCGCACCCACCAGCAGGAACGCCAGGCCGGCGCCGATATAGCCGATCCACGCCGGCGCCGCGTCCGCGTTGCCCTGGCCCGAGAGCACCAGCAGCGCGAACGGCATGATCGCCAGCCCCCCGAACTGCACCATCGCACCGCGGTACATGAACGGCACCCGCCGCCAGCCGAGGGCGGAACGATGCGTATCGGACCGGAAACCGATCAGCGCGCGAAATGGCGCGAACAGCAGCGGCAGGGAAATCATGATCCCGACCAGGGAGGCCGGAACCCCAAGCTCGACGATCATCACGCGATTGAGCGTGCCGATCAGCAGGACCAGCGCCATCCCCACCGATACCTGGAACAAGGACAGGCGCAACAGCCTCGACAGCGGGAGGTCCGGCGTGGCGGCATCGGCGAATGGCAGGAACCGCGTGCCAAGGCCAACCCACGCTTTCATCACACCCCGGCTAAGTCGGTTCATCGTTTCACCAGTTCGAACGGAGGCGGGCTAGGTTGTTGAATCGATTTTCATAAATCCCATTATGCAACGGGAAGCGGGTACAGCGTTTCCATCATGGCATTGGTCAAGGCGGCCGGAATCTATCGACCCCGGCCCCTTGATCCGCCATCTGCGCGAACGGCGAAGCCGGGCAATGCCAGGCTGTTTCGTTCTTCGCCTACTTCGTTGTCGGCGTCGCGAGCGCGAGCGTATCGGTGCGCGCCGTCCTTTCCTCCGCCTGGGCCGTTGCCGCCGGATTGGGCGTCACGGTCACGACGAAGGAGGCATCGGTCTTGCCGGCGGAAGCGGCCACCGGTGCGACCGAGATGACGAACGCCGGCTGGGCGGTCGGGGCCGCCTGCGCGACCGGCGACATGCCATCCGACATCGCCGTCTTAACCCGCGAGGAGCCGGCGAAGAAGTTGCTCATCCAGTTCGTGTGCGTCATCACCGCGGTATGCACGGCCAGCGAGGTCAGCGCGACGCTGCCGAGGAACAGCGGCAAGCCGACGGTCGGGT
>CAIYDT010000079.1 GCA_903924985.1 uncultured Acetobacteraceae bacterium | reverse complement strand
GAACCAGCCGATGGCGGATATCCGCACGCTGCTGTCGGGCTACCCCGTGAAGACCCGTGTGATGCTGAACGGCACCATGGTCGTGGCGCGCGACATCGCCCACGCCAAGCTGAAGGAACGGCTGGATGCCGGCCTCGGCCTGCCGCAATACTTGAAGGACCACCCCGTCTACTACGCCGGCCCCGCCAAAACCCCCGCGGGTATGGCGACCGGCAGCTTCGGCCCCTCCACCGCCGGCCTCATGGTCAGCTACGTGGCGGAGTTCCAGGCAGCGGGCGGTTCGATGGTCATGCTGGCCAAAGGCAACCGTTCCAAAGCCGTGAAGGACGCCTGCGCTAAGTTCGGCGGCTTCTATCTGGGTTCGGTCGGCGGCCCCGCGGCGCGTTTGGCACAGGACTGCATCCGCAAGGTGGAGGTGCTGGAATACCCCGAACTCGGCATGGAAGCGGTCTGGCGGATCGAGGTCGAGAACTTCCCGGCGTTCATCGTGATGGATGACAAGGGCAACGATTTCTACGAGGGGATGGAGTAGGGCTGCCTCACCGAACAACCGTCATGGTCGGCCTTGAGCCGGTCACCTCCGGAAGGGGCGGTACCATATACCGTGCCTCGCTGGCCTGAGGCGGCCAGGTCAGGCCCGACCATGACGGTTATTTAGGTGCCGCCGTCCGCAACCGCCGAACCTCCAGATACTGCCACAGCAGCAGGATCGGCACGCCGACCACGATATCCCGCGCCCGGCGCACCAGCGACACACCCAACGACAACTCCGGCGGCACTCCAAAGATGGCACCGAGGCCGGCATACCCGGCCTCCTGCACCCCGGCGTTGACCGGGACCAGGAAGGCGACAGCGGCCAGAGCGCTCAGCAGTGCCTCAATCGCCAGCACGTCGTCGAAATCGATCGGCACACCCAGCGCGCGATAGGCGATCCAGCCGGCTACGCCGGCCATCAGCCAGCCGGCCAAATGAATGGCGAACCCCAACGCCAGCCGCGGCGCATGGCCGTAGATCAGTCCCATCTCTGTTTGGATCACGGCCACACGCTCCTGCGCGTCGGCCAGCCGGCCGCTTGCGATCAGGCGGCCCAGCTTGGCGAACAAGGGAGCGGCGCCATTCTGCAGCCAGATGAAGGCGAAGCACCCGACGACCGCCAGCCCTAGCCCCACCTCCACCGGCACGGCCACTGCCGAACCCGGTGCCCGCGACAGGAGAATGCCCAAACCGATCCCGGCGAAGGCGATCTGCGCCAGGAACTCGGCGGTGACGTCCACCACTGTCGTCGCGGTCGCGGTTACCCAACTGACGCCTAACAGCGTCGCCGCCCGCGTGCCGAACACGAATCCCCCGATCTGGGAGAACGGGAGGCAATTGCCGGAGGCGTCCCGCACCATGCGCGCCCAGATCAGCACTCCCACATGCGCTGCCCCGCCGGAGGGGGTGATCGCATACCAAGCCAGCCCCAGCACCGCGAACAGCAGAAACTGCCACGCGACAATGATGCCGAACTCCGGCCAGCCGATGCGCCCGACAGCGGCGGTGACATTGCCGAAGCCAAAGTAGCTGAGCAGCCCGATGACGATCAGCACCCCCGCGACGGCGAGGATGTAGGACAGGTGTTTCACCCCGCCCGCACCAGCTTGTGCTGCTTGCGCCCGGCCGACAGCTTGATCGCGCCGTCGCGCATGTCGGCCACGCCGATGAGCTGTCCTTCATCGGCCACGGCCACGTCGTTGACCCGCGCACCGCCGCCCCGGATCAGGCGACGGGATTCGCCATTCGACGCAGCCAGTCCGGCCTGAGTGAACAGCCGGAACGCCGGAATGCCCGCCTCCAGCTCAGCGTGCGAGACGTTGACGCTGGGGAGGCTGTCCGCCGCGGCGCCTTCCTCGAACGCCAGACGCGCGGTTTCGGCGGCCGCGGCGGATTTGTTGCGGCCGTGCGCCAGAGCGGTGGCTTCATTCGCGAGAATCTTCTTGGCCTCGTTGATCTCCGCCCCGCCCAGCGCCGCCAGCCGAGCGATCTCGTCCATTGGAAGATCCGTGAACAGGCGCAGGAAACGGCCGACGTCGGCGTCTTCGGTGTTCCGCCAGAACTGCCAGTAGTCGTAGGGCGATAGCCGGTCCTCGGTCAGCCACATCGCACCGGACGCGGTCTTGCCCATCTTGGCACCGGACGCGGTGGTGATCAGCGGCGTCGTCAGGCCGAAGACGTGCTTGGCGTCGCTGCGCCGCGTCAGCTCCATGCCGGAGACAATATTGCCCCACTGGTCCGACCCGCCGATCTGCAGCACGACGCCGTGGCGGCGGTACAGCTCCCGGAAGTCGTAGCTCTGCAGAATCATGTAGTTGAATTCGAGGAAGGTCATTGGCTGCTCGCGTTCCAGCCGTAATTTGACCGAATCGAACGTCAGCATGCGGTTGACGGTGAAGTGGGTGCCGACGTCGCGCAGCAGGTCGATATAGCTCAGCGCGTCCAGCCAGTCGGCGTTGTTCACCATGATGGCGTCCGATGCGCCGTCGCCGAAGTGCAGAAATGGCCCGAAGCAGCGCTTGATGCCTGCCATGTTGGCGCGGATCTGGGCGTCGGTGAGCATCTGCCGCGACTCGTCCTTGCCCGAGGGATCGCCGATCCGCGTCGTCCCCCCGCCCATCACGACCACCGGCTTGTGCCCATGCTTTTGCAGCAGTCGCAGGATCATGATCTGCACCAGGCTGCCGATGTGCAGGCTGTCCGCCGTACAATCGAACCCGATATAGGTCGGCGTCGGGCCGGTGCTCATGACGGAGCGCAGCGCATCCAGGTCGGTGCACTGATGGACAAAACCCCGGTCGGTGGCTTCCTGGAGGAAGTCGGTGGCGGACATGGCGGAAAATCCGTTATCGAAGAGAAGGCGGGCGGTTATCACAGACGGAGAAAATCGGGAAATGCCACGCACGATTGGGCTCATGAGCGGCACCTCCCTGGATGGCGTGGATGCGGCCTGGGTGGACACGGACGGGGAAACCGTGACCGCCACCGGTCCCACGGTTACCATTCCCTACGACCGCAAGATGCGCATCGACCTGCGACGGGCTCTGGACATCGCCCCGTCGCTGCCAGCCGACAGCGCGCTGGTCAAATCTTTGGTCGAGCGCCTGACCGACACCCATGCGCAAGCGGTCAAGGCGCTCGGGCGGCCGGCCGACCTGATCGGGTTCCACGGCCAGACGATTCTGCACCGCCCCAAGCGCCGGCTGACCTGGCAGATTGGGGACGCCACGGCTTTGGCGGCGCGTGTTGGGTTGCCGGTGGCCTACGACTTCCGGTCGGCCGACGTGGCGGCGGGCGGGCAGGGGGCGCCGCTGGTGCCGGTGTTCCACGCCGCGCTGGCGCGCGATCTGCCGAAGCCGCTGGCCATCCTTAATATAGGCGGGGTGGCGAACGTGACCTGGATCGGGGCCGATGGGACCCTGGTCGCGTGCGACACCGGTCCCGGCAACGGGCCTCTGGACGATTGGGCGGCGCGGCATACCGGGGATGCGTTCGACCGCGACGGCGCGCTGGCTTTGTCCGGGTGCGCGGATGGAGCCGTACTGGGCCGCCTGCTGGCCCACTCCTATTTCTCGCGTCCGGCCCCTAAATCGCTTGACCGGCTGGATTTCGCGGCTTCCCTGCGGAGCGGCGGCCTGGAAGCGCTGTCCGCGGCCGATGGCGCTGCCACGCTCGCGGCCTTCACGGCCCGAGCGGTTGCCGCGACGGTGCTTCCGGCCGCACCGGTGCGGTGGCTGGTGTGCGGCGGCGGGCGGCACAATCCCGCGATCATGGGCGCGCTTCGCGCCGCCCTGACCGCGCCGGTCGATCCCGTGGAGGCCGTCGGCTGGAACGGCGACGCGCTGGAGGCCCAATGCTTCGGCTTCCTCGCCGCTCGGGTTGTTGCCGGGCTGCCGCTCAGTTTCCCCGGAACGACGGGCGTGGCGGGGCCGATGCTTGGCGGCAGGATCGTCCAACCTTAGCACTCTCGAACGAAAAGGGCGGCGGACTCGCGTCCGCCGCCCTTTTTAACCCTGTAAGGGGTGGCGATCAGTCCGCCGCGAGCGCCATCTGACGCCGCGCGATGGCCTTGCCGCAGTGGTCTTCCACCGCTTCCGCCACCTGATCGGCGTGCGACGCGAAGACGTGATCGGCGCCTTCGAAGACGCGGTAGTCCACATGGACGTTCTTCTGCGTGTTCAGCTTATCGACCAGCTTGCGCACAGCCGGCTCCGGCACCAGTTCGTCGGTATCGCCATGCACCATCAGCCCGCCGCAGGGGCAGGGGGCGAGGAACCCGAAATCGTAGTGGTTGGCGGGCGGCGCGACGCTCACCCAGCCGGAGATCTCCGGCCGGCGCATTAGCAACTGCATGCCGATAAACGCACCGAAGGAGTAGCCGGCGATCCACAATCCGCCGTGAGACGGATTGACGGCTTGCATCCAATCCAGCGCTGCCGCGGCGTCGCCGATTTCGCCGATGCCGCCATCGTAGCGGCCCTGGCTGCGCCCGACGCCCCTGAAATTGAACCGCATCACCGAGCAGCCCAGCTTCTGGAAGGACTGGTACATCGAATACGTGATGCGGTTGTTCATGGTCCCGCCGTGCAGCGGATGCGGGTGCAGAATCAGCGCCACGGGGGCGCCGGATTCTTTCGAATGATGGTAGCGACCTTCTAGCCGGCCATCAGGACCGGCAAACATCACCTCGGGCATGGCAATCCGAAACCTGTTTGCTGTCTCATCCGCCGGAGCATCGATGGAAACCCTCTTGGTTCCACCCCGTCCGCCGGTCCCCTTTTTGAACGCCTCAAGCCTCACGGCCCCGAAAGGCCGCCTTGGCCGAAAATTCTGCATCAGGCTCGGTTGCCCGCGCCCGTCTATTAATAATGACCCCTCATCCGGCTGCGCATTTTTTCCCCATTGCAATTGTTGACCGCGTTAGTCGGATATTGTAACTTGCGCGCGGTGATGCAACCGGTACCGGGTTCGCGTTTCCTCCTGCCTCACGATCCAAGCCCCTGAACGCTCCGATCGGGGGCCGCGTGCCCGGGGCCAGGATAACCAAAATGGCCATACCAACCCGGGGCGAAGCAACTATAGAACAAGTGGCTCGCCCATTCATAATGGAATTGTCGCATGGCTTTCATGTTCCTGCGTGAGACGATCAAGACGTATCGGGAGCGCGACCCTGCCGCGCGGTCGTATGTTGAAGTCGTGTTCTGCTATCCTGGCGTGCATGCGGTGATATGGCACAAACTGTCGCATGCATTGTGGCAGAGAAAACTATACTTTCTGGGTCGGTTTTCGTCTCATATTGCGCGCTGGTTGACCGGGATCGAGATTCATCCTGCCGCAAAAATTGGACGCCGCCTGGTCATCGATCACGGCATGGGGGTCGTCATCGGCGAAACCGCCGAAATCGGGGACGATTGCTATATTTATCACCAGGTCACCCTGGGGGTCGCGCGCACCATGGGCGGCAAGCGCCATCCCACGGTTGGGAACAACGTGATCATCGGCACCGGCGCCAAGGTACTCGGCCCGATTACCATCGGCGACAATGCCCGCATCGGTTCCAATGCCGTGGTGGTTGACTCGGTGCCGCCCGATACAACCGTGGTCGGCATCCCCGCTCGCCCGGTGGAGCGCCGGGAAAAACCCAATCCCAAGAGTTTCGACCCCTATGGCATGCCCTGTGACGGCAGCCCCGATCCCGTGCAATGCGAGATCGAGGGCCTGCGTGCCGAACTCGCCGAACTTGAGATCAAGGTCGCCCGCCTCGCCGGGCAGCAGGCCCGTCAGCGTCAGTCGGCGGCGGAATAGGCGCATGCATCTCACCACGCGCGGCCGGTATGCCGTTATGGCGATGGCCGACCTCGCGACACGTCAGTCTGCTGGCTGCGAATGCGGGCCGGTGTGTCTGGCGGAGATCGCCGAGCGCCAGCAGCTTTCTCTTTCTTATCTGGAGCAACTGTTCGGCAAGCTGCGGCGCGCCGGTTTGGTGGCCTCGGCCCGCGGCCCGGGCGGCGGCTACCGACTGATCGCCTCCTCCGGGGACATCCCAATCGCGGCCATCGTCGCGGCGGTGGACGAACCGATTCATGCCGTCCGCTGCGAGGTGGGCAGCGGCGGCTGCATGGCCGGCCCCAACCCCGGCGGCGACGGCGAGCCGTGCCAGACCCACGACCTCTGGTTCGAACTCGGCCGGCAGATCGAGCTCTTTCTCAGCGGCATCTCCCTGGCCGACGTGGTCGGCCGCCGGGTGCGCGGGCGGGCGGTTCCATTGCCGTCGTTGGACGAACTGCCGCTCGCGGCCGAATGACGATGCTTTCCCTTGGGCATTACCTCGACGCCAACGCCACCGAACCGCTCCGCCCCGAGGCTCGGGCAGCCATGCTCGCGGCGCTGGATGTGACCGGGAACCCGTCGTCGATCCACGCGGCCGGACGGGCAGCGCGGCGAGCGATGGAGGATGCGCGGGAGGCGCTGGCGGCCAGGTTCGGCGTGCGGGCAGGGGACGTTGTCTTCACCTCCGGCGGCACCGAGGCCGACGCGCTCGCGGTGCATGCGCTCGGCCAGGGGCGCCGTCTGGTCATCGGTGCCACTGAACACGATGCCATCCGAGCTGCCGCGCCGGGTGCGGCGATCGTGCCGGTGTTTGCCAACGGTCTGATCGATCTGAATGCACTGGCGGCGATCCTGGCGGACGGGCCGCCGGCGCTGGTCTGCCTGATGCTGGCGAACAATGAGACCGGGACGATCCAGCCAGTTGCCGAGGCCGCCGCACTGTGCCGCACCCTCGGCGCACTGCTGCATGTCGACGCTGTCCAGGCGGCGGGACGCATGCCGGTCAACTTTTCCGGGCTCGGGGCGAGCAGCCTCGCGATCTCATCCCACAAGCTGGGCGGGCCGACGGGGGCGGGCGCGTTGCTGTTGGCGCCGGACCTCAGCACGATTGTGCCGTTGATCCGCGGCGGCGGGCAGGAGCGGGGACGGCGTGGCGGCACCCCGCCGGTCGCCGCTATCGCCGGTTTCGCGGCGGCGGCGCTGGCAACCGCGGATGCCGGGAACTTGGCAGGACTGCGGGACATGGCTGAACGCGCCGCCGTGGCAAACGGAGCATTGGTTATCGGCGGCGATGCGCCGAGGCTGGCGAATACCACCTGCCTCGCACTGCCGGGCGCACGGGCGGACACGCAGGTGATCGCGCTGGACCTGGATTGCATCGCGGTCAGCGCGGGCGCGGCCTGCAGCTCGGGCAAGGTCGCGGCCAGCCATGTGCTGGCGGCCATGGGGTTGGGGGAGCTGGCGGGGCAGGCGATCCGGGTATCGCTGCCGTGGAATGCGACCGTCGCGGACGTGGACGCCTTCGCTGCTGCGTACGGACGCATGGCGGACCGGCTGCGTCCGCCTCTGGTTTCGCGCGCCGCCTGATCCCACACTGATGCCCATGATGCCGCCTCGCCCCAACCGTCCGGTCTACCTGGATAACCAGGCGACCACTCGCTGCGACCCCCGCGTGCTGGCGGCGATGTTGCCTTACTTCTCGGAGGAGTATGGCAACCCCGCCAGCGCCGAACACGTCATGGGCCGCTCGGCCGAAAAGGCGGTGGAGGAGGCGCGTTCCCACATCGCGGCACTACTGGGCGCGGACGTGCGGGAGATCGTGCTGACCTCCGGCGCCACCGAGAGCAACAACATCGCCATCAAGGGTGCCGCTCGCTTCGCCAGGTCGGTGGGCAACGAGCGCCGGCGCGTCGTCACCGTGGCGACAGAGCATAAGTGTGTGCTGGAGTCCGTGGCCGATCTCGCGGCCGAGGGGTTCGAACCGGTTTTCCTCCCGGTCGGCGCGGACGGGCTGCTGGATCCGGATGTGCTGCGGGCCGCGCTGGCGGAGCCAACGTTGCTGGTCAGCGTCATGGCGGTGAATAACGAGACCGGGGTGATCCAGGACATTGCTGCCCATGCGGCCGTCGCCAAAGAGGCGGGCGCGTTGTTCCACAGCGATCTGGCGCAGGCGACGGGGAAGATCCCGCTGGATCTGACCGGGTGGAAAGTCGATCTGGCGTCGGTCAGTGGCCACAAATTGTACGGTCCCAAGGGCGTGGGCGCGCTGTTCGTGCGCCGCCGGCCCAGGGTGCGGATCAGCCCATTGTTCTCCGGCGGCGGGCAGGAGCGGGGGCTGCGCGCCGGCACACTGCCCACACCGCTGATCGTCGGGCTGGGAGAGGCCTGCCGGCTGGCGGCGGCGGAAGTGGCCGACGAGGCCGTCCGCATTGCCGGTTTGCGTGCCTCGTTGTTGGACCTTCTTCGCGCTGCCATCCCTGGCGTCGTGCTCAACGGCAGCACGAACGCCCGCATCGCCGGCAACCTCAACCTGACATTTCCCGCCGCCACGGCCGCCGAACTGATGGCGCGGGCGCCGGACCTGTGCGTGTCGACCGGATCGGCGTGCTCCTCGGCGGAGGTCGAACCGTCTTATGTACTGAAGGCCCTCGGGCTGAGCGACGAGGCCGCGTCCCGCACCTTGCGCATGGGGATCGGACGCTTTACCTCCGCCGCCGATATCGAATACGCGGCCGCCGCTTTGGCTGCCGCCCACGCCGGCGCGCCGGCCGAGGCCTGACCCAATGCCCAAAATGACTTTCATCGAGCGCGACGGAACCCATCGCGAGGTCGAGGCCCCCAACGGCCTGTCCGTGCTGGAGATCGCCCACAAGTTCGACGTCGATATCGAGGGCGCGTGCGAAGGCTCGCTGGCCTGCTCAACCTGCCACGTCATCGTCGATGCCGGCTGGTACGCGAAGCTGTCCAAGGCAACCGAGGACGAGGAAGACATGCTCGACCTCGCGTTCGGTCTGACCGAAACCTCCCGCCTCGGCTGCCAGATTGTCATGAGCGACGCGCTCGACGGGCTGGTCGTGAAGCTGCCGGCGGGCACCCGCAACATGCTGGGGTAGGGACGATGCGCGTTGTCGTCGCGATGTCGGGGGGCGTGGACAGCTCGACCGTCGCCGGTCTGCTGCACGAAGCCGGGCATGAGGTGATCGGCGTCACCTTACAATTGTACGACCATGGCGCGGCCACGGGGCGCAAGGGCGCCTGCTGCGCCGGACAGGACATCCACGACGCCCGCCGGGTCGCGGACAAACTTGGCATCCCGCACTACACGATCGATGCGGAGGAACGCTTCGCCAAGGCCGTGATGGCCGATTTCGCCGACAGCTACGCCGCCGGGGAGACGCCCGTGCCCTGCGTGCGCTGCAATCAGTCGGTAAAATTCGCCGACCTGACCGCGATGGCCCGCGAGCTGGGCGCGGAGCGGTTGGCGACCGGGCACTACGTGCGGCGGGTCGATGGTGCCAACGGCGCCGAACTGCATCGCGCCGCCGATCCCGACCGGGATCAGAGCTGGTTCCTGTTCGCGACGACGCAGACACAGCTGGATTCTTGCCTATTCCCGCTCGGCGACATGCCGGACAAGCGGGCGGTCCGGGATGTGGCGGTGCGGCTGGGCCTAGCGGTGGCGGACAAGCCGGACAGCCAGGACATTTGCTTCGTACCCTCGGGCAGCTACGCCGATGTGGTGGCGAAGCTGCGCCCCGACGCGATGGCGCCGGGGGAGATCGTGTCCGCTGACGGCAGCGTGCTGGGCAACCACGATGGCATCGCCCGCTTCACCGTTGGGCAGGGCAAGCGCCTGGGCAATGCGGCGATGCTGGGCGGGGAGCGCCAGATGGTGATCGCGACCGATCCAACCACCCGCCGCATCGTGATTGGACCCCGCACGACCGGGACGGACACGGTGCGCCTGCGGGAGGTGAACTGGCTGATCCCCCCACCGCCCGAACCACTGCGTTGTAACGTGAAGCTGCGCGCCCGCGACCAGATGCGCCCCGCCACGATCGACGGGACCGCCGAGGGCGCGACGGTGCGCCTGGATGAGGCAACCCTGCCCGCGCCAGGGCAGGCCTGCGTTTTCTACGCGGGCGATCGGGTGCTGGGCGGCGGAATCATCTGCCGACCCTGTTGACGGGCCGGGGCGGCGGGGTTATCTCCCCGCCTCCCGGCCAGAACGGCTGGATGAGATGGCGGCGTAGCTCAGCGGTAGAGCAGGGGAATCATAATCCCTTGGTCGGTGGTTCAAATCCGCCCGCCGCTACCATCCATCTCATGGGAATATATTGTAATTACAAATAAATGTTGTTCCGCTGAAAGCGGGGCGATAATGGCGCTGATCTGCTGACAGGACATTGACAGGACACGGGGTCGGAAAGCTACCGCACCCTATTGCGCGTCCTTCCGCTGTCCAGTGTTCGCCATAGCCGCCAGCACCGAGCCGTTCACCGATCAGCGTCAGGACCGGGGGGAGGCTCGCCATGTGCCGCCCCCGCGCCGATACCCCGTCCTCACAATCGCCGCCTTATTCGATGATGTCGGACTTCCATCGGGTGCGTTTGATCGCTGCGCCGCCCGCCGCAGGCCGGCTACAACCTTTCGAATGGACTTGGGTGCCTTGACCGCCTAACAACGCCCGAGGCGGCCCCTTGCAGCCGGCTCTAGCGGCATTCTTGGTGGTTTTGCGTGTGACGCGGGGCGTCATGGCCCAGAATTCGGTGTCGCCGGTGGACCAGTTTTCAATGTCGTTTGACACACCTCACTCTCCAAACCCCGGCAACGCCGGATACCCCGCACTTCCAACCGCCAGCGCCTTAAACAGCCGCCCCATCCGGTCCGGCTCCCCCAGCCGGCGCGCTGCGTCCATCACCGCTGCCGCCCGCGCCGGGGGTAGGCTCCGCGCCAACCGATTGGAGCGTTGAAACAGCCCGAGTTCCGCCAGAAACAGCCCCTGTGCCACCGGCCCATGCACCGAGGCCCCGGCCTCCCGAGCGGCGGCGGCGAGCGCGGCGAAATCGACGTGGGCGGTGAGGTCGGCGGCGCCGGGGGGGCTGAGGGGATCGGTGGGTTTGCCGTTGGCGAGGGCTTGGAGGCTGTCGCCGAAGGCGCTCTCCGCAGGGCCGTAGTCCAGGAACAGGGCGGCGCCTGGGTGGCGGACGAAGCGGGCGGCGAGGGCGCGGGTGAAAGCCAGGGCGGGTTCGCAGCGTTCCAGGATGGCGCCTTCGGGGGCGGAGGCGGGCACCCCACCTTGGTCCGCTTCGCGGCCCAAGCCCTCAAGGGGAGGGGGAGAAGTCATTTCAACCTTGAGCGTACCCCCCGCGCTATCAGCGCCGCTGTCACCTGCGACCAACTCCACCGGCCGTTCCTCGAACCCGTCAGCCCCGACGTAGCGCTCCATCCATCCATCCCCCCGCCGCACGAACTGGCGGATCGGCAGGGCGTCGAGGAACTCGTTCGCCAGCAGGATCATCGGCGCCTCCGGCACGTCCGACAGCGCGCCGTGCCATACCGCATCCGGCACAAGCTTCGCCTGCTCGGCCCGCAGCCGAGGCGACGTCTCGATCAAATGCACACGCAACGCATCCCGAAACGCCGGCATCACCCGAGAAACAGCGCGCAGCGCATCGGCCATCAGCGTACCACGGCCCGGCCCGGCCTCGACCAGCAGCACCGGCGACGGGGAGCCCAGCAACTGCCACGTCACCGCTCCCCAAAGCCCCAGGATCTCCCCGAACACCTGGCTGATTTCCGGCGAGGTCGTGAAGTCCGCGAAAGGATCGTGGGTCGCGTAATACGCCGCGTTGGCCCGAGCCATGAAGGCATCCAGTCGTTCCAACGCCCCTTGGGCCATCAGGGGGACGGCCGCCGGATCAGCCAAATCCCGGCCAGAACCATCGGGATGGACAACAACTGTCCCATTGTCGCCCCGGCAAACAGGAAGCCCAGGAACGAGTCAGGCTCCCGGAAGAATTCCCCGCATATTCGGGCCAGACCGTAGCCGGTGAGGAACACGCCCGTCAGCATGCCGGCACGGGCGCGGATCGCGTCCCGCCGCGACAAGGCGAACAGGAGGACGAACAGCACCACGCCCTCCAGGAACGCCTGGTAGAGCTGGCTCGGATGCCGGGGCAGAGGGCCGCCGTAGGGGAACACCATCGCCCAGGGCACGTCGGGGGCGACGCGGCCCCACAATTCGCCGTTGATGAAGTTCGCCAATCGCCCGAAGCATAGCCCGATCGGCGCCACCACGGCGATGCGGTCGGCGAACGGCAGCAGCTTGATGGCGTTGCGGCGGCAGAACCAGACGGTGGCGATGGAGACACCCAGCATGCCGCCATGGAAGCTCATGCCGCCGGTCCACACCTGCAGGATACGTAGCGGCTCCGCCAGGAACGCCGAAGGCTGGTAGAACATCACATAGCCCAACCGCCCCCCCAGCACGGTGCCGAGGGTCGCCCAGGTCAGAAAATCGTCCACTTGCAACGGCGTGGCGACGGCGGGCGGCATGACCACCAGCCTGCGCATCAACCGCCACCCCAGCACCAGCCCGGCGATGTAGGCCATCGCGTACCAGCGGATGGCGAACGGCCCGATCTGGACGATGACGGGGTCGATCTGGGGGAACAGCAGGATCGGGATCACACGTACACGTCTGAGGTGCCGAGGTGATCCTGCACGTAGCGGCGGATGCCTTCCTCCAGCGGGGTGAACTGGCCCGCGTAGCCGGCGGCGCGCAGGCGCTCCATTGGGGCCTGGGTGAAGGACTGGTACTGGCCGCGCAGGCTGGCGGGCATGTCGATGAACTCCACCCGGCGTTCGCGACCGGCGGCGTCGCAGACCGCGTGCGCCAGATCCAGATAGGTGCGCGCCCGGCCGGTGCCGAGGTTGAACAGCCCATTCACGCCCGGCGTGTCCAGCAGCCACAGCATCACGTCGACGATGTCGCCGATCCAGATGAAGTCCCGCGCTTGTTGTCCATCCGTGAGGCCGGGCTGGTCGGACTTGAACAGCCGAGCTGGGGCGCCGGAAGCAACCTCATCGTGCTTGACCTTCACGACGGAGATCATCTTACCCTTGTGGTACTCGTTCGGGCCGTAGACGTTGAAGAACTTCAGCCCGGCCCACTGCGGGGGCCGCTCCCGCGCCTGCGACAATGAGCGGGTCACCAGCAGGTCGAAGGCGTGCTTGGTCCAGCCGTACAGGTTCAACGGGTGTAAGCCGTCCAACAGTGCGGGATCGTCATCGAACCCCTGCGTCCCGTCGCCATACGTCGCGGCAGACGAGGCATAGACGAACCGCACCCCCCGCTCCGCGCACCACTCCCACAGGTAACGGCTGAGTTCCACGTTGGTCGCCCAGGTGTGGTCCCCATCCACGGCGGTGGTTTCGCTGACCGCGCCGAGGTGAAACACCATTTCCAGCGGCGGGCGCGTATCCAGGAAATCGCGCAGCCTGTCCGGCGGAATCACCCGCGACGGCGGGTGCTTCGCCAGATTGCGCCATTTGCCGTCGCTGCCGAGGTGGTCGGCAACGACAGTCTCATGCCCTCGGCGCGCGAGGGCGGCTTGCAGATTGGAGCCGATAAAACCGGCGCCGCCAGTGACCAGGATCATGGGAACGCGTTATAGGGGACCTGCGCCGTCCCACCAACAGGAGCTTGCCGCATGACCGACCGCCCCCGCATTTTCGACGACCTGGCCGGCGTGGCCGGCGGCGCGATCTCGGCCCTCTCCGGATTGCGGGAGGAAGCCGAGGCTATGGTCCGTGCCCGCATCGACGAAACCATCCGCAAGCTGAACCTGGTGCGGCGGGACGAACTGGACGCGATGGCGGAAATGGCCGCCAACGCCCGTGCGGGCCAGGAGGCAGCGGAAGGCAAGATGGCCGATCTGGCCGCTCGTGTGGCGGCGCTGGAGGACAGGATCGGGGCGCTGGAAGCGGCACCGAAATCCCGAAAATAAGGTGGCTACAACCCCAGGTAGTTGAATTGGTGGCCGGGCGCCCCATATTAATATAAGAGTTCTTTACGTGAACGGACTCTTGCGGCGGCTCGAATCGACTCTATACGCTACCCCTCGTGGCTAACGCCGAGCGAATCCACCACATCTCGGGTTCATGACCGCTCGGGGCCAATCGCCTCACTCGGCCTCCAACCAACGGGAGATCCCGGATGTCAGCGTCCCTGAGTATGACCCAGGCCCAAGCGGCCAACCCCCTCGATGTGATGGAGCAAATCGTCACCGCCAACGACTGGGTGTTCGACCGCCGCGGCGATTCCGAGCTGGCGGCGGAAGCACCGGGCAAGTGGTGCGACTACGGGCTCTACTTCAATTGGTCGCACGAGATCAGCGCCATGCACTTCACCTGCACTTTCGACCTGAAGGTGCCGGACCGCCAGCGTACCGCACTGTACGAACTCCTGGCGCTGGCCAACGAACGACTGTGGATCGGGCATTTCGGGATGGAAACCGAGGATGGGATGCCGTCTTTCCGCCACGCCGTGCTGCTGCGCGGCGCGCCGGGCGCCTCGGCCGAGAGCCTGGAGGACATGATCGACATTGCCATCACCGAGTGCGAGCGCTTCTTCCCCGCCTTCCAGTTCGTCCTCTGGGGTGGCAAAAGCCCCACGGAGGCATTGCAGGCCGCGATGCTGGAGTGTGTGGGCGAGGCATAAGCATGGGTAAGATCCCGTCGATTCTACTGGTCGGTTGCGGCCGGATGGGCAGCGCGATGCTATCTGGGTGGCGGGAACAAGGGTTGGCACCGTCTTACGCGGTCGACCCGGCGCCGCAAGCCGCCGGGTTCGCTGGGGCGGACATGACGGTGGTGACGGACGCCGCGGCCATCCCAGCCGGGTTTTCTCCTGCTGCCGTGGTGCTTGCGGTCAAACCACAGGCCGCTGCCGACACTCTGCCCAGCTACGCTCGCTTCGCCGGCAAGACGGTCTTCCTGTCCATCATGGCCGGGCGCACCATCGGCGGCATAAGGTCCCTGATCGGGGAAACCGCCGCCATCGTGCGGGCCATGCCGAACACCCCCGCCGCCGTGCGCCAGGGTGTCACGGTGGCCTGCCCCAGCGCCCTGGTTTCCTCCGATCAGCGTGCCTTGTGCGACCGGCTGCTACAGGCCATCGGCAAGGTCGCCTGGGTGGATGACGAAGGTCTGCTCGACCCCGTCACCGCCGTGTCCGGCAGCGGTCCGGCCTACGTGTTCCTGCTGGCCGAACTGATGGAAAAGGCGGCGTTGGAGCAGGGTATTCCGCCCGATCTTGCCCGTTTGCTGGCCCGCCAGACCGTCTCCGGCTCCGGCGCCCTGCTTGCCGCCAGCCCGGAAGACGCCGCCGCGCTGCGCGTCGCCGTTACCAGCCCCGGCGGCACCACGGCCGAGGCCTTACGCGTCCTGATGGCTGAAGCCGCGTGGCCCGCCGCCATGAGCGACGCCATCGCCGCCGCGACCAGACGATCCCGTGAGCTCGCGGGCTGACGATGGATGACACCGATTTCGACACCGCGCTGATTGCGTCGGCTCTGAGCTTGGCGGGGGCGGAGGGTTGGCGCTCCGTCACCGTCGCCGCCGCCGCCCGAGCAGCCGGCTTGCCCCTCCCCCAGGCTCGGGCCCGCTTCTCCAGCAAAGCCGCGATCCTGCTGGGTTTTGGCCGCATGGCGGACGAAGTGGCGCTGGAGGATGCCCCCGACGAAGGCCCCGTCCGCGACCGGTTGTTCGATCTGCTGATGCGCCGCTTCGACGCGTTGCAGGCACAACGGGCCGGGATACTGGCCATCATGCGGGTGCTGCCGTTCGATCCCTGCTCCGCTCTGCTGCTGGCTTGCGCCACACGCCGCAGCATGTGCTGGATGCTGCAAGCCGCCGGTGCCAGCACCACCGGGCTGACCGGCGAACTCCGCGTGAAGGGCCTGATGGCCGTCTGGCTCTGGGCGATGCGCGCGTGGGAGCGGGATGAGACCGAGGATCTGACCATCACGATGGCGGCGCTGGACGCCGCTTTGGCGCGCGCCGAGCAGGCAGCCGGTTGGCTTACGGGCCGGCCCGCCGTAAAGGTGGAAGCGGATACGCCAGAGGGAGATGACTCAGGCGAGCCCGCAACCGAATAGTAGGGATCATGTTGGACCAGACCTTGCCGCAGCCGCTGCTGGACGTGCGCGGCGTCACCTTGCAGTACAAAACGCGGGAGCACCTCGTCACCGCGACCTATCGCGTCGACTTCGCGGTGCAACGCTCCGACCGGTTCGTACTGCTCGGGCCATCCGGCTGCGGCAAATCCACATTATTGAAGGCGGTCGGCGGCTACATGGCGCCGGTCGAGGGAGAAATTCACCTCAAAGGTGCGAAGATCACCCGCCCCGGCCCGGACCGGATGATGGTGTTCCAAGAGTTCGACCAGCTGCTGCCCTGGAAGACCGTGCGGCAGAACGTTGTGTTCGCGCTGGAAACGTCCGGCAAGCTGAAGGGCAAGGCGGCCGATGACAAGGCGATGCAATACATCGAAAAGGTGCATCTGAAACGCTTCGCCGACGCCTACCCGCACACGTTGTCGGGCGGCATGAAGCAACGCGTCGCCATCGCCCGCGGCATGGCGATGGAGCCGGACATCCTGCTGATGGACGAACCCTTCGCCGCCCTCGATGCCCTGACCCGCCAGCGCATGCAGGACGAACTGCTGTCGCTGTGGGACGAGACCAGGTTCACCGTGCTGTTCGTGACCCACTCGATTGCCGAGGCGGTGAAGATCGGCAACCGCATCCTGCTGCTGTCGCCGCATCCCGGCCAGGTGAAGGCGGAGATGAACAGCGTCCCGCGCGCCGGCGACCCCGCGCTGTCGGCGGCGCTGGAGACACGCATCCACGACATGTTGTTCGCCGACAAGGTGGAGGAAGACGAACATGTCTGAGGCAATCCCGCGGCCGGAAATTACGCGCGAACTCAGCAGCTCCGAGGATTTCGGGGTCGTCCAGAAGGAACTCACGATCTGGGAGCAGCTGTTCAATCAGGTCTGGCTGCGCAAATGCGTTCTGCTTGTGGTGATCGCCGTTATCTGGGAGGTCTATGGTAGGCAACTCGACAATCCGTTGCTGGTCCCGACCTTCAGCGACACCGTGTCCGCACTCTGGAGCGCGCTGATCAGTGGGGTGCTGCCGGACCGCACGTTGACGACGCTGAAGGTGCTGGCGATCGGATTCTCGGTCGGCGTGTTCCTGGCGGCGGTGCTGACCATTCTCGCGATCACCACCCAACTTGGCACCGATTTTCTCGAAACCGTCACGGCCATGTTCAGCCCCCTGCCGGCCATCGCGCTGCTGCCGCTGGCGTTGATCTGGTTCGGCCTTGGCATCGGCAGCCTGATCTTCGTGATGGTGCACTCCGTGCTGTGGCCGCTGGCGCTGAACACCCACGCGGGATTTCGGGCGGTGTCGCCCACACTGCGGATGGTGGGGCGGAATTACGGGCTGGGCGGGCTCGGTCTGGTGCTGAAAATCCTGATCCCGGCGGCGTTTCCGTCCATCCTGGCGGGCCTGAAAATCGGCTGGGCGTTTGCCTGGCGCACCCTGATCGCGGCGGAGCTGGTGTTCGGCGTGGCCTCCGGCAAGGGTGGGCTGGGTTGGTATATTTTCGAGAGCAAGAACCAGCTCGATATCCCCGAGGTTTTCGCCGGCCTGCTGACGATCATCATGATCGGGCTGCTGGTGGAGAACGTGATCTTCCGGACGATCGAGAACAAGACCGTGCGACGCTGGGGGATGCAGAATTAGGCACGCCGGTCCGGCAGTCCGGAGCTCTGGCTATTCAGGGAATTCGTATCTGCCCAGGTAGGCCCTCTCCATCGGCCGCTTGACGCGGGATTCTGGACATGAGTCGAGCTTCCCATGTCCCCGGCTTCGGCTTGCCAACCCAATGCGGCTGATCGCAGCCCTGCTTGTGCGTGTCGCGGAACTCGAACGCCACCTTGCCGTTTACCAATAACCTCGCGGAAAAGGGACGGGCGAATGATGAAATTGCGGCAGAG
>CAIYDT010000078.1 GCA_903924985.1 uncultured Acetobacteraceae bacterium | reverse complement strand
GGGTAGAACTAACGGTTACGTCTGAATATCTAACGTAACGGACATGCCGCGCCAAGGGGAATCTGGGGGCCATCCCGACTCATGGACGGTCCGGAACACGGCGGCCGCCTCGCCCCACAAGCTGTCAAAGTCTCGGTGCCGAGGTACTAGCCCCCCGGGGCCCGTTGTAAGCACGTAGCATGAACCTACCTCATGCCGCGGCATACCGCCGTCGTTCCGCCGTTACCGCCGCCCTCGAGGCCCGTTTGGTCACCATGGCCTGGCCGGTGGTGGCGGGCAGCTCGCATGCGCCGCCGCAGCCGGGGCTGTACGGTCCCAGCCGCCATCCGGTTATCGTTGCGCGCTCCCGGATCCCCATACAACCTGAAGCGATGCCGAAGCCGGTTACGGCCCGATGATGTCTGGATTGGCCACCAGCATGGCTTTCAGCGCCTTGCCGCTGATCGCCTCGGCAACGCCGGCTGCGGTCAGGGGGTGGCGGGTCAGCATTTTCAGGAAGGGGTATCGGCCGCGGGCTCGGTTGAGCATTTGGATGCCCGCCGGCACATCGGCCGGCGCCTGCGCGCCGCTGCCGATCAGGGTCAGATCCCGAGCGGCGAAGTCGGTGGGGAGCGGACCGGAAGAAGGACCCAGATCGACGCAACAACCGCCGTCGCGCAGCATCGCCAGTGCGTCCGCCGTAACGCCGCCGTGGTTCAGCACCAGGTCCGCACCCAGGCCGCCGACGGTTTCCCGCACGATCCCGATGGTTTCCTCGGGGGTTTCCTCGGGGGTTTCCTCGGGGGCGTTGGCCCCGATCGTCGCCTCGGCACCGAACTGGCGGCAGAGGCGAAGGAACGGATCCTCCGGTCCGCCCGCGACGATCGCTCGGCCGGCGCCCATCTCCAGCGCGGCGGCGACGGCCAGCAGGGCGATGGCGCCTGTGCCGTGAATTACCACGGTGGCACCGGGCGGGAAGTGCCCGATTTCCTGCGCCCGACGCAGGCCCCGCAACGCGGTGGTGAAGGGTTCCGTCAGGGTGGCGAGCCAGAGCGGCATGTCGTCCGGCAGCCGGTAGAGGCGCGCGCCGGGGAATTCCGCGAAATCGACGTGCCCCCTGTCGGCCCAGCCACCCCGGAGATGTACCGGGTTCAGGCAGCGCGCCGCCTGTGCCGGATGGTGCAGGCACACCGCGCAGCGCAGGCAGGGAACGCAGGACGGGATCAGGATCTTGGCACCGGGTTTCAGGGGGTTGCCGAGGCTGTCTTCGGTCAGGTCGGCGCCCATTTCCTCCAGCACGCAAGCGGCTTCATGGCCGGGGGTCAGCGGCCAAGAGAGTGCCCCGGTCCACGCGCCGCGCAGGATGCGCAGATCGGTGTCGGACACCCCGCAGGCGCCGATCGCGAACAGCGCTGCCCGGCGGCCCAAACGGGGACGGTCCACCATGCCGATCACGGGCGGCGCGCCGGGGCCGGCGAAGGTGGCAGCGCGAATGTCCGACATGACTTGTTTCCCTGAAAAGCCAACGCGCTATGCTGCCGCCAACCACACGGGGGAAGCAAACATGCGCGCAGTCTGGTACGACCGGCAGGGACCGGCCAACGAGGTCGTCGTCCAGGGCGAGCTGCCCACCCCCGAACCGGGCCTCGGGGAGGTCCGCGTGCAGCTGGAGGCCTCGGGGGTCAATCCCTCCGACACCTACCGCCGCCGCGGCGCGGTGCCGGCCGAGTATCCCCGCGTGATCCCGAACAGCGACGGAGCCGGCATGGTGGACAAGGTCGGTCCGGATGTGTCGGCCAAATGGGTGGGCAAGCGGGTGTGGCTGTACAACGGCCAGCGCAACGGTCGCTGGATGGGCACGGCAGCCGAGTATATTTCCCTCAACGCCGACCTGGTGACCCCACTGCCGGATCACGTCTCCTTCGCCGAGGGCGCCACGCTCGGCATCCCCTGCATGACCGCGCACGGCTGCGTGTTCGTGGCTGGCCCGGTGCAGGGGCGCATCGTGCTGGTGACCGGCGGGGCCGGGGCGGTGGGGCACTACGCCGTGCAACTCGCCGCCTGGGCGGGGGCCATGGTGATCGCCACGGTCAGCTCCGACGAAAAGGCCCAGCGCGCCAAGGCCGGCGGGGCCGCCTACACCATCAACTACCGGACCGAGGACGTGGGTGCGCGCGTGCGTGACATCACGGGTGGGGAGGGCGTGGATCATGTCGTGGACGTCGATTTCGGCGGCAACCTGGCCGCTGTGCTGGCTTCCGTACGGGACAGCGGCAGCATCGCCTACTACGCCTCCAACGGCGCGCTGAACCCCGAAATGCCGCTGCGCACCCTCATGGCCAAGAACCTGGCGGTGCACGGCTTCGTGCTGCCCACCAGCCGGCACGCGCAGCGCAAGCGTGCGCAGACGGACATCGCGCGCTGGATCGCCTCCCCAGGGCGCATCCTGTCGGTGGACGGGACGTTCCCGTTGTACGAGACCGCTGCGGCGCATTTGTCGGTGGAGCAGGGTGGTAAGACCGGCACCGTTGTTGTGGAATGCGCCAGGTAAGGAAGGAAACGGATATGGCGGATCGTCCCCTCGCGCTGGTCGTCGGCGCCAATCGCGGCATCGGGCTTGGCGTCGTGTCGGCATTTCTGGCGCGCGAGTGGGACGTGATCGCCACCGCGCGGGCCCCGGATGCGGCAAAGGACTTGCAGGCGCTGGCGGCACGCAACCCCGGCCGGGTGGAAATCCGAGCACTGGATATGTCCGATGCTGCCGGCATTGATGGGTTCGCGGCATCGCTGGCTGGCCGCACGCTCGATGCAATTCTGGTGAACGCCGGTGTCGCCGGCCCCGCGCACCGCAGCGCCAACGCCGCAACCGTTGAGGAGACCGGCGAACTTATGTTCGTCAACGCCATCGCCCCGATCCGGCTTGGCCGCCTGCTGCTGAAGAGCCTCAAATCCGGCAGTGGCGTGCTGGGCTACACCAGCTCCGTCATGGGCAGCGTGGCACTGAACGCTGGCGGGCATGAGCTGTACCGCGCCAGTAAGGCGGCGTTGAATTCCCTCAGTCGGGGCCTGTTCGCGGAAATGCGTGGCCGAAACCTGACGTTGCTCACCTTGCACCCCGGCTGGGTGCGCACCGATATGGGTGGCTCCGGTGCGCCGGTCCGGGTGGAGGAAAGCGCGCGGGGTCTGGTCGACGTTATCCTGAAGTCCAGCGGTAGCCGCCGGCACGCGTTTCTCGATTATCAGGGCAAGGAGATCGCTTGGTGATACAAATCCGCCTACTTGCCGTCATGGCCGGCCCTATCGATTTTGAGTGATACCGACGAAAAGCCGTGAACTGAACAACAATCGGGGATACCCGGGCAGGGAGAAACAAAACGATGACCAAACTCACACGCCGCACCGTGACAGCCGGTCTGGGCCTGCTCAGTGCCACTGCCACGATCAAGCGGACGAAAGCCGCCACACCGATCGTCGCCTGGTGGACCCAAGGTTACTACAAAGCCGAGGACGACGCGGTAAAAGCCTCGGTCGCCGCTTATGAGGCGCTGTCGGGCAACAAGGTCGATCTGCAACTGGTCAATCAGGCCGACCTGATCACCAAAACCGTTGCCGCCCTGACCACCGGGGATGTGCCCGACGTCATCCAGGCCGTCGGCGGCGACCGCTTCATCATGCCGCAAAATGCCTGGGAAGACCGGCTGGAGGAGGTCGGGGACGTCATCGACACCCAGAGGGCCGAATACATCAAATCCGCCCTCGACAGCGTCTACTGCTACAACAACGTGAAAAAGAAGCGCGGCTACTACGGCATCCCCATGAAGGGCGCGACCTTGATGGAGCAGGTCTGGCTGCCGCTGGTGGAAGAAGCCGGCTACACGGTCAAAGACATCCCCAAAACCCAGGACGCCTATTTCGACTTCTTCCAGGACGTGCAGACCAAGCTGCGCGCCAAGGGCAAGCGCATCTTCGGCCTGGGCTACTCCATGGCCGCCAAGGAGGGCGACAGCAACAACCTGTTCAACTCGTTCCTGATTGCCTACGGCGGCGCCGCCATCGTGACGCCGGAGGGCAAGCTGAATGTCGAGGACCCAGCCGTGCGCAAGGCCGCCATCATGGCGATCGACCGGCTGACGGCGCCCTACAAGAAGGGATTCGTGCCGCCCGGCGCCATCAACTGGGGCGACGTGGACAACAACAACGCCTTCTACGCGAAGCAGGTGGTGATGACACCGAACGCCACCATGTCGATCGCCGCGGCCCAGAAGGACAAGCCGGACGTCTATTACAAGGAAATCCTGACGCACGGGGTGCCTCTGGGCAACGACGGAAAGGCGGTGCCGGCGCTGATTACCGTGGTTCCGGCTTTCATCCCCAAAGGGGCAAAGAACGTGGCCGGCGCCAAGGAGTTCCTGAAATACATGATCCAGCCCAAGCTGCTGAACGACTACCTCAAGCTGGCGGGTGGGCGCTGGACGCCGCTGATGCCGTCGAACCTGAAGCTGGATCCATACTGGACCGATCCATCCGACCCGCACATTCCCGTTGCCACCCGCCAGGGATTGGTGACCCCCACCATCCCGTCCTGGCAGATCTACAACCCCGCCTACGCTCAGGTGATCTCGGAAGAGGTCTGGCCGCAGGCCGAGGCGATGGTGACTCAGAAGAACATGACGCCCGAACAGG
This sequence comes from uncultured Acetobacteraceae bacterium, assembly GCA_903924985.1. Taxonomy (GTDB): domain Bacteria; phylum Pseudomonadota; class Alphaproteobacteria; order Acetobacterales; family Acetobacteraceae; genus Rhodopila. Next base: position 18,484 of record CAIYDT010000078.1, on the reverse strand, counting down.
CGGTGGACGAGGCGATCAGGCGGATCAAAACGATCTTCGAGAAATACAAGATCACGTAGCGGCCGGCCGCCATTCCAGGTCCACATAAGGCGGTTCCTGGGCGGCGACGGTGAACCCGACCTTCTCGCACAGCCGCAATGACGCGAAATTGCCGCTGAGGACCTTGGCCCGGCCGGGGATACCCAGACGCCGAGGCTCGTCCAGCGCGGCGGTCATCAACGCGGTCGCGACGCCGCCGCCCTGGATCTCCGGTAGCATGGCGATATCGACGTAGTAGACCCGTTCGGCATTCACATCGGTGATCAGGCGTCCTGCCGGGCGTCCGTCCAACGCCGCGATCTCAAACCGAGCGTTGGGGTATTGGCCATGGTAGGTGGCGCTCATGGAGCGGTACTGCATCAGCAGCAACTGCTCCTTGCCGGTGGCGTCGAGCGGCATGAAGGCCATCCCCGGCAACGTGTGGCTGGCGAACAGATGGAACAGGAACGGCTCATCGGACCCGTCCGCGGCTTCCGGCCGCATCGTTATCGTTCCTGCTCGGGTAGCTATCGCGCCAATGGACATTGCGTTCGGTCTCACGCATTAAAGTGCACTATCGCACTAACAGAGAAGGATGGGATTGCACAATGAGCGATCGACCGACGGCGGAGACGTTCGCTCCCCATATTGGCAAGGAGTTCCGGCCACAGGGGCAACCGCATATTCTGACGCTGGTATCGGTCGATACGAAGCAACGCCCCGGATGGGAAGACGCCCCGTTTCCCGCGTTCAGCGTGCTGCTGCGCGGGAAACGGGGCGAAGTCCTGCCAGAGGGTTATTACGTCTTCGCTATCGAGGGCGGGTACAACGCGGACTTCTACATCGCACCCATTCATACCCCATCTCAGGCGCACCAGGATTACCAGGCGGTCTTTAACTGACCGCCGAAGTCAGTTCCGTGACGGGAAGAGCCCGGTTATCGCGATGCAGTAGTTCAGGGCGGTGTAGGGCATCATGTTCGAATGCCCTGCTCCGCCGCCGCTTGTGCCTGTGGCAACCAGCGGGACGGTACCCGTGGTGGCCGTGCTGTACATCGTGACGGCAACACCGGCCTTGTTGGGCACGCCGGGCGACACGGCGCTGGTTGGCACGTTTACCGTGGTAGCGGTCAGGTTGTTGATGGCGGTCACCGAATGGCTATGCAGGGGCACTTCGGTTTGCGAAAGGGTGTGATTTTCTTCACCGACGGTTTCGCCCTCGGTGTAGACTGTACCCGCGGCGGACACGCCGTACCCGATTGCCAGCCGGCCGCGCAGATCCGGCAACGCGAAGGTCTGGACGCCGTTGCCACCGTATGTGGTTCCGAGCAGCGCAAACAGGGCCTGATATTGGTTAATCGGCAGAAGCTGTCCGGCACATTGTAGCCACCCCTTGGGGGCATAGGAGAATGCGAACGCTTCGATTTGAGAGATGTAAGGTGTCGACATTGTGAGCGATCCCTTCGGTTATAGGCTGCGAGGTCTGGGGATTGGGCGGCGCCGCTGTTAGCTCCGTGTCGGGAAGATTCCGGCCACGGCGATGCACCAATTGAGCGCCAGGCTCGGCTGCATGTTGTTATGGGGCTGGTTGCCACCCTGATAGGCGGGCAGGGTCGCCGCGTTCAGGGCCACGGGTGTGTTGCCGGACACGTCAGCGAAGGTTGGAATCGGTGTGCCGCCGCCATGGCCGCCGGCCTGATTTCCCTGCGACAACATCGACGGCGGGTTCGGGGGAGAGGCGGGCACCATTGCATCACCGTTCGCCGCCGCGGCGGGGAATGTGTGGTTGTGCGGCGGTACGGTCTGCGTCGTCAGGGTTACGGAGGTTGAACCCGCGAATTCCCCCATGTCGCGAGGGGTCAGGCCAGGGCCGCTGCCTTGTCCGATCGGTGCATTGCTCTGGAGGTTGGGCAGGGCAAAATTGGATGTACCATTGCCGCCGAATTGCGCGCCCAGCAGGGAGAATAGCGCGGCGTATTGAGAAATCGGTAGCAGCTGACCGCGGCACTGCATCCACTGGCTGGGTGGGTAGGTGTTGGCGAAGCAGGTGATTTGGCCGATGAAGGGGTCTGACATCTGGGTGATCCTCCGGTTTTGGGGCGCGCGGCTTGCCGCGGCGAATTGCAGCGTGGAGTGCGTGCGGCCTAGGATTGCGGCGGGTAAACCCCGAGGGCGGCAATGATGTAATTGATGGTCATGTATGGCTGCATATTCTCGTGCGGCTGGTTGCCACCGGCGGCCGAGGTCACGACGCTGTTGTTCAGCGATACCGGCGAGGCTGCCGCCGGCCCGTAGGCACGGGTCGCGTTGTCGGTAGCCGGACCGAATACGGTTGAGCCGCCGGGGGTTGCCGTGGCGCCGCTCGCGGTGGCCGGTTGAGCCTGCGGCATGTGGTTATGCGCCGGCATCTGGCCGGTCGTGAGCGTGACGGTTTCTGTCCCGGCTTTTTGTCCCAGGACGTAGTTCTGCAGGCCCGGTCCCTGGCCATGACCGATAACCGTACGGCCCCGAAGGTCGGGCAGGCCGAAGGTGGTCTGCCCATCCCCGCCGTAGGTCGTGCCAAGCAAGGAATAAAGCACCGGATTATTGGCGATGGACTGAAGGCTGCCGTCGCATAGCAGCCACCCTACTGGCGCGAAGTTGAACCCAACCGCGATGACTTGTCCGACATATGGTTCGGCCATGGCCTGTTTCTCCCCGACACAAATTGCACTTAGACAGCGGCACGCCCGCTGCCAGCGGCACGGTCATACAGGTATATGCAACCCGGTGGAAGAACCGAATCTTTAGAGAATTAAAAAATTTCGGTGGAATGAAATAAAGAACTCATTTGTAGGACGCACAACGAACCCGCCGCGCCGCGGGCGGGTTCGTTGTGCGGTGCGACGGGCAACTGTCAACCGACCGCTTCCTGCTCCTCGTGGTCGGAGCCATCCGCGTCCAGGCCTTCCGGTCCCGGAAGTGCCGGCGGGGCGGCTTCCAGCGTTTCGAATTCCAGCTTTCCTTCCTTCAATGTCACCTTCACAGAACCGCCCTTGACCAGCTTGCCGAATAACAATTCTTCGGCGAGTGGTTTCTTGATGTATTCCTGAATGACGCGAGCGAGCGGGCGGGCACCATACAGGCGGTCGTAACCGCGTTCGGCCAGCCATTCCTTGGCCGCCGAGGATAGCTCGATGGTAACGTTCCGGTCGGCGAGTTGCGCTTCCAACTGCATGACGAACTTCTCGACCACCCGGCCGACGATCTCCGGCGTCAGGCCGGCAAAGGCGATGGTGGCGTCCAGGCGGTTGCGGAACTCCGGCGTGAACAGCCGCTTGATCGCTTCTCCGTCTTCCCCTTCGCGGGTGTCGCGCCCGAAGCCGATAGCTTCCTTCGCCAGATCCGACGCGCCGGCGTTGGTGGTCATGATCAGGATGATGTTGCGGAAGTCGACGACCTTGCCATTGTGGTCGGTCAGCTTCCCGTGATCCATGACCTGCAGCAGGATGTTGAACAGATCCGGATGCGCCTTCTCGATCTCATCCAGCAGCAGCACGGCGTGCGGATGCTGGTCGATGGCGTCGGTCAACATGCCGCCCTGGTCGAACCCGACATAGCCCGGCGGCGCGCCGATCAGGCGGGAAATGGAGTGCCGCTCCATATACTCCGACATGTCGAAGCGGATCAGTTCGATCCCCATGACCGATGCCAACTGACGGGCGACCTCGGTCTTGCCGACGCCGGTGGGGCCGGAGAACAGATAGTTGCCGATCGGCTTCTCCGGCTCCCGCAACCCGGCGCGGGCCAGCTTGATCGCGGCGGCCAGCGCTTCGATCGCCTTGTCCTGGCCGAACACCATGGCCTTAAGGTCGCGTTCCAGATGCCGCAGCGTTTCCTTGTCGTCGGCGGACACGCTCTTTGGCGGGATGCGGGCGATCTTGGCGACGATTTCTTCGACATCGCGCAAGGTGACAATCTTCCGGCGCAGATGCTCCGGCAGCAGCATGCGCGACGCGCCGACCTCGTCGATCACGTCGATCGCCTTGTCCGGCAGCTTGCGGTCGTGGATGTATTTGGCCGACAGCTCCACCGCCGCGCGGATCGCTTCTTCGGTATATTCGACCTTGTGGTGCTTCTCGTAGTTGAGCTTCAGGCCGCGCAGGATTTTGACCGTGTCTTCGACCGATGGTTCGTTCACGTCGATCTTCTGGAAGCGGCGGACCAAAGCGCGGTCTTTTTCGAAATAGTTACGGAATTCCTTGTAGGTGGTGCTGCCGACGCAACGCAGATTGCCGGACGCCAAAGCGGGTTTCAGCAGGTTGGACGCGTCCATCGCACCGCCGGATGTGGCACCGGCGCCGATCACGGTATGGATTTCGTCGATGAACATGATGGCGCCGGGTAGGTTCTCCAGCTCGTTCACGACCGCCTTCAGACGTTCCTCAAAGTCGCCGCGATACCGGGTGCCGGCCAACAGCGATCCCATGTCCAACGCGAAGATGGTGGCATCGAGCAGAACCTCCGGCACGTCCTTTTCGACGATGCGTTTGGCGAGGCCTTCCGCGATGGCGGTTTTCCCAACCCCAGGGTCGCCCACGTAGAGAGGGTTATTCTTGGTGCGGCGGCACAGGATCTGGATGGTGCGCTCGATCTCCAGGTCGCGGCCGATCAGCGGATCGATTTTGCCGGCCTGTGCCTTCTTGTTCAGATTGACGCAGTAGTTGGACAGCGCATCCTGGCCGCGCTTGCCGGTGTTGGGCTTCTCGTCCCGTTCCGGTTCCTTGTCGTGGTCAGAATGCGGGCCGGAACCGGTGACCGGGCGCTGGGCCGCGCGGCCGGGCGCCTTGGCGATGCCGTGGCTGATGAAATTCACCGCGTCCAGGCGGGTCATGTCCTGCAACTGCAGGAAATAAACGGCATGGCTTTCGCGCTCACTGAATAAGGCGACCAGCACGTTGGCGCCGGAAACCTCATCGCGGCCGGAGGACTGCACATGGATGGCGGCACGCTGCACCACGCGCTGGAAGCCGGCGGTGGGCTTCGGATCGCCGGGACGGTCGGTGGCAAGCCCGGCGAGGTCTTTGTCCAGGAATTCGCTGAGGTCGGTGCGAAGCTTATCCAGATCGACGCCGCAGGCCTTCAGTACGGCGGAGGCGTCGGTATCGTCGGCGAGACCCAGGAGCAGGTGCTCGAGTGTCGCGTATTCGTGACGCCGCTTGCTCGCCAACGCAAGAGAGCGGTGCAGCGTTTGTTCAAGATTCCGTGAAAGCATGTCTCGCCGCTCCTACTCTCAAAATGCCCGGTTTTCGGGCCGTCGGATCGTGGTGCCGGATTTTGCCGGCGACTCCGCGATCATTCCTTCTCGATCGTGCATTGCAAAGGGTGCTGGTTTTGCCGAGCCAAGTCCATCACCTGGGTTACTTTGGTCTCAGCGACCTCATAGGTATAGACCCCGCAGACCCCGACGCCGCGACGGTGGACATGCAGCATGATCTGGGTGGCTTCCTCCCGGTTCTTTTGGAAGAATCGCTCCAGCACATGCACGACGAATTCCATCGGCGTGTAGTCGTCGTTTAGCATCAGGACTTTGTACATGGCGGGCTTACGGGTCTTCGGACGCGCCCGAACCACCACACCAATGTTGGGGCCGTCCGAGTTGCCTCCACGTCTGTCGCTATCGCTCATCGTTCGTCCGCATCCATTCGCCGCGATCCTACGCTCATCCGGCCGGTTCAGGCCAACCCGGAGACTGCCTCCGAAGGAAGTTTATCGGAAGCGCGGGCCGCTGGGAAATACCATAGCGCGACACGCGCGGTCTGTCGCGGGTGGTGTAGCGCAACGAAAAAGGCCCGGGCGAGGTGCCCGGGCCTTTCGTCAAACGGATGAAGCCGCGTTCGGGGGAGGATTGCGGCTTCGTCCGGACTTCCTGCCGCCGGAAAGTTCAGGCGGCCTTGCTGAATGTCTCGACCGCGGTGGTCACGCGGGCGGTGATGGGGGCCAATGCCTGTTCGGTCAGCTTCAGCGACGCGTCGGTCAGCTTGCCGGACTCGGCCATGGTCTTTTCCATGGCGGCTTTGGCGTAGGTGCTCTGAAGTTCGAACATGTCCTTCAGGGACTTCACGGACGTCATCGCCTTGAAGACCGACATGGTCTCGTCGAACTGCGCCTGGGCGTTCGCAGCGACCTGCTTGGACAGATCCTGCACGCCGGCGGCCCAGATCTGGCTGGACTTCACGAACGCCTCGACATTGCCTTGGCCGAACGCGACGAACTCTTCTGCTGTTTTCACGACTTTCTCCATGCTTTGTTTGACGTCTACGGTGGCGGTTTCGGTGCCGGCGGTAACCTGCGCGATACCTTCCTGCAAAGGCGCTACGCTGGCTTCAGGAGTGGGGGCGTCGGAAGCGGGCGCTTCGGCAGTGGCGGTCGCAACGGCTTCTATCGGGGCCGGGGTTTCCGGGGCCGGGGCGGCGACGCTGGCCGCTTTCGGTTTGGTGGCCATCTGTGTGTCTCCGATGGGCAAACCAGGCGAAAACCGCGGTTGGTCTGGGTGTCTGCCCGGTTGATCATTCTTATGCTGCACTGCAACGCGAACCCGGTATAGCCGCCGCCAAGGCGGGGTTCAAGCGTAAAATGCTGCGTTGCACAAATTTCTCATCCGAGGCGTTCGAGGACCAGAGCATGCCAACCTGGCCGGAGACGCCATGCCAGCGTCGTGCGGTAACCCATTCTGATTTTTCGCTTTTCGGCATTTTCAGACTGGACATCTCCGCCCGTACGACTCTAGTGTCGGCGTTGACCGACGCATGAGGGACCAGAATGGCGACCGCCCGGTGCAAGGGACGTATCTTTCCGTTGTGCCGCCGTCTCACGATGGCGGCGCTTGCCGGGGTGTTGGTGGCCAGCGTGGCCTGGCCCGACCCCGCGCGCGCCCAGGTCGGCTCGGAGCGCTACAGTTCCATCGTGGTGGAAGCCGGCAGCGGTCAGGTGCTGGAATCCGCGAACCCCGATGCGGCGCGGCATCCCGCCAGCCTGACCAAGCTGATGACGCTGTATATGGCGTTCGAAGCGCTACGGGACCGGCGGATCGCGTTGGACCAATATGTGCCGGTCTCGCCGCACGCCGCGGCCATGGCACCGACCAAGCTGGGCTTGCTGCCCAGCACACGCATTACCGTGGATCAGGCCATCCTGGGGCTGGTGACGAAGTCGGCCAATGACGCCGCCGCCGCGCTGGGCGAAATGCTGGGCGGGTCGGAGGACCGTTTCGCGCAGATGATGACGCTGCGGGCGCGTGCTTTGGGCATGACGCATACAACCTTCATGAACGCCTCGGGTCTGCCCGATCCGGACCAATGGACGACGGCGCGCGACATGGCGGTGCTGGCGCGCCGGCTCATCAGCGGCTTCCCGGGCTATTACAAGTATTTCTCTACCCCCAGCTTCGTCTGGCAACGCCGGGTGATCGGCAACCACGACCATTTGCTGCGCTCCTACCCTGGGGCGGACGGCATGAAGACCGGCTACACGCAAGCGTCTGGTTACAATCTTGTCACCAGCGCCGTGCGCGGCGGCGTGCGCCTGGTTGGCGTGGTGCTCGGCGCCGGCGGCGCGGGGGAGCGCGACGCCCACATGATGACGCTACTCGACCAGAGTTATGAGCAGCTGGACGTTCCAGTCGAACACGCGGTCGCCCGCGCCGCCAGCCACGGGTTTATATCCTCCGCCCAGGCGGCACCAGTCGAACGGGCGGCATCTCGGGGACATGGCGGCGGCGTTACCTGGGGCGTTCAGGCCGGTACTTACCCCAGCGAAAAAGCAGCCCGAACAGCCGCCATCGCCGCGCGCCATGTGGCCGACGATGGGGCAGTCCATGTCGAGCCGGTGACCGTGAAGCACAAAACCGTCTGGCGGGCGCAGGTGACAGGGTTGAGCCAAACCGATGCCCGCGCCGCCTGCGCCGTGCTGGCAAAGCGCAAGACGCCCTGTGCGGTACTGCGGATCGACCCAAGGCAGGTCGCCAGCCGGTAACGGGACAGCGGTCCGGCTATACGCGCCACTGAGCGAGCGAGCCGTTCTTCTGCGTGTTTTCGCTCTCTGTTAAAGGCGCGTCAGTTTTTCCACGCCTGTCGCGTTGGCCACGAATGCCGTGTCTGCCATGCCGATAAACAATCCGCTCTCGACCACGCCGATCGTGTGGGACAATGCGCGCTCCAGTCCCGCCGGGTCGTCCAGCGCGCCGAACGTGCAATCCAGGATGTAGTTCCCGCCGTCGGTCTGGAACGGCTGGTCGGTGTCCTTCGGCCAGCGGCGCACCGGGGTGGCTCCCAGCTTCTCGATCCGCGTCGCGGTGGACTCCCAACCAAACTTCACCACCTCCACCGGAACCGGGATCTTCCCCCCAAGATGGTCCACGAGCTTGGACGAATCCGCGATGATTACGAGTCGCTTGCTCGCGGCGGCGACGATCTTCTCCCGTAGCAGCGCGCCGCCCAGGCCCTTCACCAGATCGAGCGACCCCCGCATGATTTGATCCGCGCCGTCGACCGTCAGGTCGAGTTGCCGCACATTGGCAAAACTCGCCATTTTGATACCGCCCTCCCGAGCCTGACGGTCGCTGCGGAGCGATGTGGGGATGGCGGTGATTTTCAGGCCCTCATCGCGGACCCGCCGGATCAGCGCGTCGATGAAATGCGCGGCGGTGGAACCCGTTCCCAGGCCTACGACCATGCCGTTTTCGACCAGTTTGGCGGCGGCTTCCGCGGCGGCGCGCCGTTGTGCGTCCCGGTTCATGCGCCGCGCACCGCGCGGAAAACCCGAAGCCAGTTGCCGGAGCAGACTTTCTCCACTTCCTCGGCCGTCATGCCGCGGTCGCGCATGGCGGCGACGATTTCGGGGTGGCGGGCGAAGTTCGGCATCTCGGTCGCCGCGACGCCGGCCGGCAGGTCGGTGCCGATGCCCACATGGTCGATGCCGACCGCGTCGATGGTGCGGAACAGCTGGCGGATCATGCCGGGTAGCTTTTCCCGCCACAGCACCGCGATCCAGGCGCCGATGACGCCGTCGGTCGCCACCACCATGCGGGCATAGTCGGGGCTGAGATAACGCGGGTGGTCCCCGTCGGGATGGCCGGGTTCCCGCAGATTGGCGTGACTGCAAAGGATTGGCTTCGACGCGGCGGCGACCACGCCTTTCACCGTGTCCTCGGAGCAGTGGGCGACGTCCACGATGATACCGCGCTGGTTCATGCGGCGCACGGCGGCGGCCCCGAACGCGGTCAGGCCCCCATGCACCGGCGGTTCGGTCTGGATGTCGCCGGTCTCGTTCACCATATAATGCGTGAGTTGGATGCTGCGCACGCCGCGCGCTTCCATCGCATCCAGCCGGTCGAGGTCGCCTTCCAGGAAATCGCAGCCCTCGATCGCCAGCACCAGGGCCGGATCGCTTTCCCGGATTTCAGTGGGTTCGCGGGCGATGCGCATGCCAGCGGATTCGAAGCTGGTCAGATAGCTGTCGACGGCTTCCATACACTCGCCGGGTTCGGCGTCGCGGGCTTTCTCCAGCCGCTTGGTCTCCGGGTTGCGCCGGATCATGGGGCTGTCGGCGATGGCGGAAACCACGGCCGCGCCGACGCCGGCTGGCGCCATGGTGGCCAGGACGGCGTGGTCTACGTCCCCGGTGCGGCGGGGTCGCCCGGCGTGGGTATGCATGTCGATGATCATGGCGCCCTGATTAACCCGGCGCGGCGTTGTTTGCTATCCGGCGTAAGGCCGATCTTGTATGGGAAGCGTCGGATGCGCATGTTGCGCCGATCGACGGGCACTCAGAGGGTGAGGCGGAGCACAACCATGGACGGCGGAGCCGACGCGAGACGCATTACGATCCACGCGCCGGAGGATTTCGCCGGCATGCGCGCGGCTGGGCGGCTGGCGGCCGAAACCCTGGACATGATCCACCCGCATGTGCGCCCCGGCGTGTCCACCGGCACTCTGGATCAGCTTTGCCACGACTTTATCCTGGCGCATGGCGCGATTCCGGCCCCGCTGAACTACCGGGGTTTCCCTAAATCCATTTGCACCTCGATCAACCACGTCGTCTGCCACGGCATTCCAGGTGACCGGAAGCTGGAAAACGGCGACATCCTGAATATCGACGTGACGGTGATCCTGGACGGGTGGCACGGCGATTCCTCCCGCATGTATGCGGCCGGGATGCCCTCCACCCGAGCACGGAATTTGATCGACGTGACGTACGAGTCGCTGATGCGCGGCGTTCGGGCGGTGAAGCCGGGGGTGCCTCTGGGCGACATCGGTCATGCCATTCAGACATACGTGGAGGGGCATCGCTTCAGCGTGGTGCGCGATTTCTGCGGCCATGGCATCGGCCGGCGCTTCCATGAGCCTCCGAACGTCCTGCATTTCGGCCGGCGCGGCGAAGGCCCGGTGCTGAAACCCGGCATGTTCATCACTCTCGAGCCGATGGTGAACGCGGGACGGCCAGAGGTTCAGGTGCTGGACGACGGCTGGACCGCCGTCACCCGCGACCGCAGCCTATCGGCGCAGTTCGAGCACATGGTGGGCGTCACCGAGGACGGATGCGAAATTTTTACGCTTTCCCCCGTCGGAATGGACAAACCCCCCTTCCTCGTTAGCTAATTGGTAATCTTTGGTCTGTAGCATCCCCCGCCATGGCTGATGGCGGTGGGATCACATGCGCGCGCGAACACGTCCGATAGGGCTGGCCGAGGCCCAAAGCCTGTTCGATCTGATGGATGGACCGGATGGCCCCCGTCCGATGGTTCATGGCGTCGAGGGCCACCGCGCGCGGATGCGCACGCGGCTGCTGAACGCCGGGCCGGAGGCGCTGGCGGATCACGAAATGCTGGAGATGCTCCTGTTCCTGGCGCTGCCCCGCCGGGACACCAAGCCGGTCGCACGATTGCTGCTGGACCGGTTCGGCAGCTTCGCGGCGGCGATCTCCGCCGATCCGCCCGCGTTGTTGTCGGTGGAAGGCGTGGGGGAGGCGGGGGCCGCCGCGCTGAAACTGGTGCAGGGCGCGTCGCTGCGGCTGCTGCGCGACGCGGTGCGGGAGAAGCCGGTCCTCAAGGATTGGAACCGTATGATGGACTACCTCGTCGCCGCCCTGGCGCATGAGCGGGTCGAGCAGGCTCGGGTATTGTTCCTGGACGCCAAAAATCGGTTGCTGGCTGACGAAATCCAGGGACGCGGCACGGTCAACGCCACGATGGTCTACCCGCGGGAGATCGTGCGCCGAGCGCTTGAACTGAACGCCACCGGGATCGTGCTGGTGCACAACCATCCCAGCGGCGATCCGGCGGCGTCGCGGGAGGACATGACGATGACCAAGGCCGTGCAGCGGGCGGCCGCCGCGCTGGGGATCGAACTGCACGACCACGTCATTATCGCGGGGACGCGATGGGTCAGTTTTCAGCGGGAGGGGTGGCTGTAAGCGGCGATGCAGCCCAAGGCGCGGTATTTTTCTGATCCAGGTCAAGGCAAAGCCAACTGCGCCAACCTAATGTCGGTCCGAAGACGGCATCTGCTCGGTCGCCCATGGTTCATGGGCAGAACCAGGATGGCAGCGTTCCCGATGCCGGCGCCGCCTGGGGCCGTGGATCAGGAGGACATGCGATGACCGAACACCTTGGCGATCTGTCCGTGGCTGCCATCTGGGCGCCGGATGGAATCCGGGCTCAGTCGCAGCTCCCGATCGATCTGCCGCCGGCGCGCACCGACTTCGGCATGCCGATCGGCCAGGCGCTGCGGCTTCGGCGTTCGTCGCGGGAATTCGGCGACCGAGTTCTGCCTTTGCAAGTGCTGTCGGAGTTGCTGTGGTGCGCGTACGGCGTCAACCGCCCCGCGACCGCCGACCGTACGGCACCGTCCTGGCGGCATGCACGGGAGACCGATATTTTGGCTGCTATGCCGGGCGGCGTGTGGCGCTACGACGCAGTTGCTCATCGGTTGGTTCCGTTCCTGGACGCCGATATTCGCGCGCAAACCGGCATTCAGGATTTCGTTGGCACTGCGCCGCTCGATCTCGTCTACGTGTCCAACAGCGAGCTTTTGGGCGTCGAGTCCCGCGATGAGCGGTATCGGGTGGCCAGCGCCGATGTCGGCTTTATCGGGCAGAATGTCTACCTTTACTGCGCGTCCGAGGGGCTGGCTTGCGTGTTCCGCGGGTCGCTCGATCACGAAGGCTTGGCGCGTGCCTTGAGGCTCCGCGAGACGCAATTCATCACGTTCGCGCAAACCGTGGGTTATCCGAAGGGCTAGCGATGGATCGGGTTTCCCCGCAAGCGCTACGCCACCGGCCGATTTGGTCCATCGCGGCTGGGGTTCTGCTTTTGGCACTGTCGGCCGCCGGCGGATGGTGGCGTTGGCACCGGGAGCCGCCAGTCCATTACGTCACCGCCGTTGTTTCCCAAGGCCCGGTCACTCGCTCGGTAACGGCGACCGGCACGGTCAACCCGGTGCTGACCATCATTGTCGGCACCTACGTCTCCGGTGTCATCCAGCAGCTTTATTGCGATTACAACACGCAGGTGAAGCAGGGTCAGGTCTGCGCCAAGATCGACCCGCGCCCGTATCAGACTCTGGTGGATCAGGCCAAGGCTAATCTGGATATCGCCAAAGCCCAGCTGGAAAAGGACAGGGCCAGCCTGGCGTACGCCGACGTCAACAACCAGCGGAATGCCAAGCTGGCGGTGCATAATGAGGTTTCGCAGGACGCCGCCGACAACGCCCGCAGCGTGTTCGAACAGGCCAAGGCCCAGGTGGATCTGGATCGGGCGACGATCGAGCAACGTGCCGCCGTGCTGGCCGCCGCGCAGGTCAATCTGGACTACACCGACATTACCTCCCCGGTGGACGGCACCGTGGTGTCGCGCAACGTGACGATGGGCCAGACGGTCGCTGCGACGTTCCAAACCCCGACCCTGTTCCTGATCGCCACCGACCTGACCAAAATGCAGGTCGATACCAATGTCAGCGAGAGCGACATCGGTGCCATCAAGGAAGGCGCCAAGGCCAGTTTCACCGTCGATGCGTTCCCCAAGCGGGTGTTCCAGGGCACCGTCGCGCAGGTGCGCCAATCGCCGCAGACCGTGCAGAACGTGGTGACCTACGACGTGGTGGTTGCCGTAGATAACACCGATCTGGCGCTGAAACCGGGCATGACTGCCTCCACCCAACTGATCGCGGACCAACGCGCCAGCGCGATCCGCGTGCCCGATCTGGCGCTGCGCTATGCCCAAAGCGCTGGCGAACCCCGGGTCTGGGTGATGCGCGACGGACATCCCGTGTCGGTGTCTGTTGTTCTGGGTCTCGACGACGATTCCAACACCGAAATCGTATCGGGCGACGTGAAGCCCGGCGACCAGGTCGTCACGTCGGAGCAACATGGCACCGTCGGTGGCGCCGTGCTCGTGCCGCGGCTCTGATGGCTGCCCCCGTCATTCGCGTCGAGGACGTCACCCGGGTCTACCGCTCCGGCGATGTCGAGGTTCGGGCGCTGGACGGCGTCACCGTGACGATCGAGCGAGGTGAGTTTGTCGCGATCATGGGGTCGTCCGGGTCCGGGAAGTCCACCTTGATGGCGATCCTGGGTTGTCTGGATCGTCCGAGCAGCGGGCAATATTTCTTCGACGGGATCGATGTGGCGGGGCTGGACGAACCGGCGCTGGCGCGCATTCGCGGCCGGCGGCTTGGATTTGTGTTCCAGAGCTTCAACCTGCTGGCCCGCACCAGCGCGCTCGAGAACGTTGCCTTGCCGTTGTTCTACGACAGCACGGCCGGCACGGCGCGAACCGACAAGGCGCGCGCGTCTTTGGCACTGCTGGGCTTGGAGGGGCGGGAGCGCAACACGCCCGGCCAACTGTCGGGTGGGCAGCAGCAGCGCGTGGCGATCGCCCGAGCGTTGATCAATTCCCCCAGCTTGCTGCTGGCGGATGAACCGACCGGAAACCTCGATACCAGGACCTCGCACGGCATCATGGAGACCCTGGTGTCGCTCAACCGGGACAAAGGCGTCACCATTGTCGTCGTGACCCATGAGGCAGATATCGCCGCCTACGCCGACCGGACCATCACCATGCGCGACGGTCGGATCGTGTCCGACCGGCGGGCGGATCACCCGAAGCCCGACGCGGCGGAGGTGCCGCGACGCGAGCCGAACGCGGTGAATGGCCCCGGCGCGTTCTGGGCCTTCGCACTGATGGTCATGGCCGCGGCGGCGCAGGCGATCGGCCGCAACCGCATGCGGTCGGCGCTGACCATGCTGGGTGTGTTCATCGGCGTCGCCGCTCTGATCGTGATGGTCGCGGTTGGGCAGGGCGCCAATGAGATGGTCCGGAAGCAGATCGAAAGTCTGGGCACTAACCTGCTGGTGGTGCTCCCAGGCGCCACCACGTCGGGCGGCATACGAGCGGGATTCGGCAGCGCGTCCACCATTACGGTCGGCGACGCGCAGGCGATTCTGCGGGAGGATGCCGCCGTTGCCAGCGTCAGCTACCTGATCCGCCAGGCCGGCCAGACCCAATATGGTAACCAGAACTGGGCCACGTCGATCCAGGGCGTCAGCCCGAATTATCCCCCAATCACCAACTGGCAGATCGCCGAGGGACGCGCGATCGTGGCCGAGGACGACGCCAAGGCCGCCCTGGTCGTGTTGCTCGGGCAGACCGTCCGCCGGCAATTGTTTGGCGATGCCGAAAAACCGATCGGCGCCCTGGTGCAGGTCAAGGGTGTGTCGCTGCGCGTCATTGGGCTGCTGGCGTCCAAGGGACAGACCGCGTTCGGCACCGATCAGGACGATGTCGTTATGATGCCGTTCAGCACCGCCGAGCGCAAGGTGTTGGGTGTAGCAGCGCCGAACCAGCAACAAACACCGATCGGCTGGGTGTACACGCTGCCGCCCAATCCTTACGGTTTGCAGTCGCGCCTGACGGGTTACGTCAATCAGATGTTCATTCAGGCTGTCAGTTCCGACGCTGTGAAGCCGGCGATGAAACAGGTGACAGATACGCTAACCCGGCGCCACCGCCTCAAACCGGGTGACATTCCCGATTTCGGGGTCCACAACCTCAGTCAGATCGCCGAGGCGGCGGAGGGCAGCAGCCGTATCATGGCACTGTTGCTGGCGGCGGTGGCGTCGATTTCGCTGGTGGTCGGCGGCATCGGCATCATGAACATCCTGCTGGTGTCGGTCACGGAACGCACGCGGGAGATCGGTTTGCGTATGGCGATCGGCGCGCGGCGGCTGCACGTGTTGCTGCAATTTCTGGCCGAGGCGGTGTTCATCAGCGTCGCCGGCGGGATTGCCGGCATCGTGACGGGGGTCGCGGCTTCGGTGGCGATATCGCTGATTTTCGGCTGGCCAGCGCCGGTGTCGTTCGCCGCGATCGCCGGCGGGTTTTTGTTCTCCGCCGCGGTGGGGATTTTCTTTGGTTACTACCCCGCACGGAAGGCCGCGAGGCTCGACCCGATCGAGGCGCTGCGATACGAGTAGGGTGGCCTCACCCCTCTAATGCTAAAACCGACAAGCCTCCGTTCGTATCCGTCACGTACAATGTTCCATCCGCCGCCGCGAATACGTCGGTCGACTGGGTCACCAACTCCGCCCCTGGCCGAAAATCGACCAGTCGCTCCGGGGCAGGGGGCACGTAGTACGCGACCTCCGTGGGGTGGTATGCGTCCCTGATATCGAAAACCCGGATGCCGGCATTGTGGTAGGTCGCAATGATCAATTCCTCGCTCTGGAACGATCCGGGGCGGTTTTCGTGTAAATTATGCGGGCCGAATTTGCCGCCGGCCTCGCAGAATTTCTGCTCCGATGGGGTGGGCATGGTCGCGATGGTTACCGGGTTGTCCGGCGCGCGCGCGTCCACCAGCCAGGTGTAAGCCATGCCCTTGGCGCAGCGGTTGCTGGTCGCCTCATCGGCCACGACCACGAGGCCGCGCCCAGGCAACGGCAAAGGCGTGTGTGTCCCGCCGGCATAAGGCGGCGACCAGTTTAAATGCGACCGTAACGACGGTGCGGTTGGGTCGGTCAAATCCATGATCGTCAGCCCGCCATCCCGCCACGCCGCGTAGCCCAAATCCCCGGCGGTAATCATGTGATGCAGCGCCCAGCGTTTGCCCTCCCCCCATGTCGGGGTCTCGCCTCCGGCGCGGTGCATGCCGGGGAACCACCAGCGGCCGACGATTTCTGGCTTTGCCGGGTCTTTCATGTCGATGGTGACCAGGATGTGGTCCACGAACCCGTCCAGATGGGCCGAGGCGTAGGCATATCGTCCGCCCACCCACCATATGCGGTGCAGCCCGATGCCCTCGACGGGCATGAACCCGAACTCGCGCGGCGAGGCGGGATCCGACAGGTCGTAAACCCGCATGCCCGCCGCGAATGCCCGCTCGCGTTTGGAGAAACTGTCGGCCAGCGACTTGCTGAAGTAGTCGTT
This sequence comes from uncultured Acetobacteraceae bacterium, assembly GCA_903924985.1. Taxonomy (GTDB): domain Bacteria; phylum Pseudomonadota; class Alphaproteobacteria; order Acetobacterales; family Acetobacteraceae; genus Rhodopila. The sequence goes on along the minus strand of CAIYDT010000078.1, from coordinate 2,008 downwards.
CTCCTTCTCGTACTGCTGCAGCGCCCAGACGTTGGCGGCGTTGATCGCCAGCATGATGCCGTCATGCACCTGGATGTGGCTGGCGCGCGTATTGGGCGGGTTGGCGATGAAGCGCACCGGCTTCGGCGTTCGGGGATCGCGAACGTCGATCACCGTGATCCCGTCGGAGAACATGTGACCCACATAGGCGTACCCGTTGGCCGCCATCACCTGTGTGCCGTCCGGCTTGCCCCCCTGATCGGTGTGACCGAGGGGGCGAATGCGCCAACCGCTCATCCAACAGGCTCCGCGATTTCATCCAGCGCAAGGCCGCGGGTTTCCGGCCCGATCTGGTTGACCATCGTGGCGGCGATGACCAGGGAGGCGGCGACGCACAGGAACACCGCGTTGGTGCCCCAGCCCGTCTGGATCCACAGGATGGCGGGAATGATGAACGCGGTGCCCAGCCGCCCGACGGATTGGGCGATGCCGAACCCGGTGGCGCGCGCATTGGTGGGAAACACCTCGGAGCAGAAAATCTGCATCGAGTTGCCGGCCACCTGGATGCAGAAGAACATACAGAATCCGACGATCAGCAGCACCACCTCATTCGGGGCGTTCGCGAAACCAATGGCGAACACCCCGGCCAGCAGGAACGTGGTGATGGAGGTAACCTTCCGGCCGAACCGCTCCAGCGCGAAGGCCATGAACAGGCTGGCGCAGGGGAAGGCCAGCGTCATGCCGAAGGTGAAGGTCAGGGACTTGGTGATCGACATCCCCCGGTCCGCCATCATGTTGGGCAGCCAGGTGCCCAGGCCCAACGCCACCCCGAAGAATGCCACGAAGCACACCATCCCAGCGATGACCCGCCCGCGATAAAGCCCGAATATCACGGCGATCGGATCGCTTTTGGTGTCGCTGGCGGCATCGGTCGTGAGTTCCTCGGTCGGTGCCGGGAGTCCCATGGTCTTCAGCAGCTCCAGCGCCCGCTTGCCTTGGCCATGGGTGGCCAGCCAGCGCGGCGATTCCGGCAGCGAAAAGCGGAACACGAACACGATCAGGGCGCAGATGCCGATCACGATCCAGCAGCCGCGCCAGCCGATGGAGTCACGGAACGCCAAAGCGAACAGCGTTGTCAGCGGCCACACGCAGGCGCCGCCAATGAACTGCACAAGGGCGATGAAACGGCCGCGGATGTTCTTGGGCGCGTATTCCCCCGCATAGGCGAAGCACAATGGCTGCTCCGCGCCCAATCCGATGCCGGCGATGAAGCGTAGCGCGGCGAGCCAGACGTAGTTGGGGGAGAACGCCGCGGCGATGGTGGCAGTTCCATAGAGCAGCAGGTTGAACTGATAGACCGTCTTGCGCCCGAATCGGTCGGTGAACTCCCCTTGCGCCAGGGTGCCGGCGAACAGGCCGAACAGGGTGGCGCTGGCGACGATGGCGATCTGCTCCGCGCTCGCGAAGCCGCTGCCTTTCATGTCGGGGATCAGCGAGCCGAGGATGACGTAGTCGGCGACATCGAAGAAATAGCCCGCCGCGATCAGCGCGAAGACGCGATAATGCACTGGGCCAAGCCTGGCATTGTCCAGCGTTTCGCCGACAAAGGCCTCGATCGAGCGAGCCATCTTTTTTCCTCCTGTTTTTCTTGTCGTCTTTGCGACAGTTCGGAGACGCTCGCAGACACGGTGAATCGCGTCAATCGTTTTCGTTGCGCGCTTTTTCCGCAGCCAGCGCCGTCTGCCCCACCAGCATCAGCGCCAGATCGTCCTGCGGCGGCTGGAACAAGCCGCCGCGTGCGTCGCGGAAGTAACGCTCCAGCGGCAACGACCGTGTCATGCTGAACCCGCCAGCCACCCGCAGCGCCGTTTCTGTGACAGAACAGGCGGCGTTGGAACAGAGGTATTTCACCTCATGACTCCCCTCATATCTACACAATCCCGAACGTCTCGGTGAACGCCGGGACTTCGGCGAGCATGGCGGCGAATTTTTCGATCAGCGGTGCCAGCCTTTTTTCAGGCATATTCGG
>CAIYDT010000077.1 GCA_903924985.1 uncultured Acetobacteraceae bacterium | reverse complement strand
GGTTTCCATGACGATCATGGTTTCCACCGGTCCGCCGCCGAAGCCGCCCTGCTCTTCCGCGAACGGCAAGCCGAGCAAACCCATTTCGGCGAATTGCGCCCACATTTTGGCGCTCCAGCCCGGGGTTTCCGTGGCGTAGGTTTTGCGTTGCGCGAAGCTGTACTGGTCGGCGACCAGCCGGTCGACGCTGTCGTTCAGCAGGCGCTGGTCTTCTGTCAGATCGAAATCCATCGTTTTTCCCTTCCGCGCCCGCTCAAAGACCCAAAATCGCTTTCGCGATAATGTTGTGCTGAATTTCGTTGGACCCGCCGTAGATCGACACCTTGCGGTAGTTGAAATACATCGGCGCCGCCTCGGTCGCGTATTCCGGACCGACGGTGGGTTCATTGTTCCCGTCGAAATCCCGCTGATACGGCATCACGTAGGGGCCGACGACCTCCATCAGCAGTTCCGTCAGCTGCTGTTGAATAACCGAACCCTTCAGCTTCAGGATCGACGATGCCGGGTTCTGCCGGCCCTTTTCCATTTTGCGCTCATCCGCGACGACGCGCAGCTGGGTCATTTCCAGCGCCTTCAGCTCGATTTCCACGGCCGCCAGTTTTTCCTGGAAGCGCGGGTCTTCGATCAAAGGCCGCTCTCCGGCGAATTCCAGCGCCGCGAGTTCCTTGATACGGATCACCTTCGCCTTGGACATGCCGACGCGGGCGATGCCGGTGCGTTCGTTGCCCAGCAGGAATTTGGCGTAATCCCAGCCCTTGTTCTCCTGGCCGACGAGGTTTTCCACGGGGACTTCGACGTTGTCGAAGAACACCTCGTTTACCTCGCGGCCACCGTCGATGGTGATGATGGGGCGGACGGTGATGCCGGGGGTTTTCATATCAATCAGCAGGAAGGAGATCCCTTCTTGCTGCTTGGCCGCGGTATCGGTGCGTACCAGGCAAAAAATCCAGTCGGCGTACTGCGCCAGGGTGGTCCAGATTTTTTGCCCATTTACGACGAACTTGTCACCCTTTCGCTCCGCCCGCGTTCGCAATGACGCAAGATCCGATCCCGATCCGGGTTCGGAGAACCCCTGGCACCAGAAAATATCGGCATTGGCCGTCTTGGGCAGAAACCGAGCCTTCTGCTCCTCATTGCCGAACTGCGCGATGACCGGACCGACCATGGACACGTTGAACGCGATGGGCTGCGGCACGTGCGCGAGCTGCATCTCGTCCTGGAACAAATACACCTGCACCGGCGACCAATCCTGGCCACCCACCGCCACCGGCCAGTTCACCGTGGCCCAGTTGCGGGCATTCAGGATGCGCTGCGACGTGACGAGGTCGTCCTTCGTCAGCCCCTCCCCCTCCGCGACTTTGTCGCGGATGGATTTCGGCACTTCCGTGGTGAAGAAGCGGCGCGCCTCGTCGCGGAACGCCAGTTCCTCGGGCGTAAAGCTTAGGTCCATGGTGTGTTTCCTTTCAGGCCCGCTTCAGGCGATCGGTGAATTGCTTACGGAATTTGGCGACCTTGGGCGCCACGACCGCCTGGCAGTAGCCGGTGAAGGGGTTGCGGGCGAAGTAGTCGTGATGCTCCTCCTCGGCCTGATAGAACACCGAGAGCGGCACGAGTTCAGTGACCAGCGGCGCCGGCCCCCAGATCTTGGCGTCGGAGATCTCCTTGATCACCACCCCGGCCGTCGCCGCCTGCAAATCGTCGTGCGCCAGAATGATGGAGCGGTACTGCGTCCCGACGTCGTTGCCCTGGCGGTTGCGCGTGGTGGGGTCGTGGATGGCGAAAAACACCCGCAGCAGGTCGGCGTAGGGCAGCACATCCGGGTCGAACTTCACCTGCACCACCTCGGCGTGGCCGGTGCTGCCGCCGCAGACGGTGCGGTAGTCGGGATTGACCATCTGGCCGCCCGCATACCCCGACATCACCCAGTTGATGCCGCGCAAATCCTTGAACACAGCCTCCAGGCACCAGAAGCAGCCGCCACCCAGGGTCGCGGTTTCCTCACTCATGTCGTTGGTTCCTTCATATTCGATGCCCCCCTCATACAGCCAACCGCAACGGCGCTAAAGCCCGGCCTTGATTTGGGGGCATGAAGCCCCCCATTTTCAGGCATGGACCATGTAGAAGAAATCGACCTCGCAATCACCGGCATGACCTGCGCCGCCTGCGTCAGCCGGGTGGAGCGCGTTCTGTCCCGCGTCCCCGGCGTCACGGATGTCGCCGTCAACCTCGCGACCGAACGGGCGCGTATCACCACCGCGGACCACCCGGACCTGCCGGCATTGATACGGGCGGTGGAGAAATCCGGGTATGGCGCAACGCTGATCGAGGCCGATGCTCCCCCTGCCCCGCCGCCCGACAATACCGAGCTGGTTCACGTCCTGATCGCGGCCGGCCTGTCGGCCCCGCTGTTGCTGGGCATGGCGGTGCCGGCGCTGATGCTGCCCGGCTGGGCGCAGTTCGTGCTGGCGACGGCGGTGCAATTCGGGCTGGGCTGGCGGTTCTACGTTGCCGGCTGGAGAGCAGCGCGGGCGTTGTCGGGAAACATGGACCTGCTGGTGGCGTTGGGGACCTCTGCCGCCTGGGGGCTGTCCACCTGGACCTGGATGACGACCGGGCACGCCCATGGCCTCTATTACGAATCCTCCGCGCTGCTGATCGCCTTCATCCTGTTCGGAAAATTCCTGGAGGGCCGAGCGCGCCGCCAAACCGGCGCCGCCATTCGCGCGCTGATGAAGTTGCGGCCCGATACCGCTCGGGTGCTGCGGAACGGGGCGGAAACCGACACGCCCATTGGCGATGTTCGGCGTGGCGACCGGGTGGTGGTGAGACCGGGCGAGCGCATCCCCGTGGACGGTGTGATCGTCGACGGATTGGCCGGCGTCGATGCCTCCATGCTGACCGGCGAAAGCCGGCCGGTGGAAGCTGCCCCGGGCACGCATGTCTCGGCCGGCGCCATCGACCTGGACGGGCATCTGGTTATCGAGACCACGGCGGTCGGCGCCGAGACCACGCTGGCCCGCATCGTGCGGCTGGTGGAGGGCGCGCAAGCCTCCAAAGCCCCGATCCAGCGGCTGGCCGACCGGGTCAGCGCGGTGTTCGTGCCGGTGGTGATGGTGGTCGCGCTGGTTACGTTCGGGTTGTGGCTGTTCGCGGGGGCGATTCCCGGCACCGCGCTGATCCACGCCATTTCGGTGCTGGTGATCGCCTGCCCGTGCGCGCTGGGATTGGCGACGCCGACCGCGATCATGGTCGGGACCGGGGTGGCGGCGAAACATGGCATCCTGATCCGCGACGCCGCCGCGCTGGAACTGGCGCATGGGATCAAGGTCGTCGTCTTCGACAAAACCGGCACACTGACCGAGGGCAAGCCCCGGCTGACGGGAGTCACGGTGTTCCATGAGGACCGGGACACACTGTTGCGGCTGGCAGCGTCGCTGCAAGCCGGCAGCGAGCACAGCCTGGCGCAGGCGGTCAGGGAGGCGGCATCCGGGAATACCGTGGCGCCTGCCACTGGCTTCCGAACGCTGCCCGGTCGCGGGGTGACGGGGTCGGTGGACGGACGCTCGCTCGCGATGGGCAACCAGCGGCTGATGAAAGACCTTGGGATCGCGGTCGAAGGGGGAGACGAGGCCAGCACCCTCGCCTGGCTGGCCGACACCGGGGATGCACTCCGCGCCCTCGGGGTGTTCGCCTTCGCCGACACACCAAAACCGGGGGCGAAAGCGGCCATTGCCCGACTGCATGAGATGGGCCTGCGCACCATCATGCTGACCGGAGACAACAAAGCCGCCGCTGCCGCGGTGGCCGGCGCTCTGGGCCTCGACAGCTTCGCGGCCGAGATCCTTCCAGCGGACAAAGCCGCCGAGATTGTGCGCTTGCGTGCCGATGGTGCGGTGGTTGCGATGGTGGGCGACGGCATCAACGACGCACCCGCTCTGGCCGCCGCCGACGTCGGGATGGCGATGGCGACGGGCACCGATGTGGCGATGGAAACCGCTGGGATCACGCTGATGCGGGGCGATCCGGGTTTGGTCGCGGCGGCGATCGATATCTCGCGGCGGACGACGTCGAAGATCCGCCAGGGGCTGTTTTGGGCCTTCGCTTACAACGTGCTGGGCATTCCGCTGGCCGCATTGGGGTATCTCAGCCCGGTGCTGGCCGGGGCCGCGATGGCGATGTCGTCGGTCAGTGTGGTCACCAACGCGTTATTGCTGAAAAGCTGGCGCCCTTAACCCTTCATTAACCTGTTTCTGGTCCAATGGCTTCGACCCACCCCGGAGCCCGCCGTGACCCAGCCCTTGGACCTGCCTGCCGCCGTGCGCGCCGAAGTCGCGCCGCTGTTCGAGAATTTGCGGAAATTCGTCGACCGGCGCATCGCCGAACTGAGCATGGAGATCCACGCCACCGTGCAACTCGCCGAATACAGCGAGTCCAATCTGTCCGGCCAGCTCGGCCGGATGCAGGAGCAGATCGCAACCCTGGTGGCCATGCCCAATAGCGCCACCCGCAACAGCGGGCTGGAGCTGGAAGCGGTGGTGCAAGCCACCGAAACCGCCGCCAATCGCATCATGGAAGCGGCGGAGGCGATCGGCGACTGGCTCCGCACCGGCACGCGCGACCCTGAGTCGGTGGAGGCGGTGGCGGAACGCGTCAACGCGATCTTCGAAGCGTGCAGCTTCCAGGACATCACCAGCCAGCGGATCCGGCGGGCGATCGAGCATTTGCAGCAAGTGGAGACGATGCTGACGGATTTGGCGCCGGGGGTGCCGGCGGCGGTTTCGCCGGTGGAGGGCGCGAACCCGGACCTTGCTCAGGACGATGTCGACCGGATTTTTGGGTAGGCGGCGCGGACAAACGCCGGGCCGGTCCAGCGCCGCTTTGCCGAACGTGAAGGCTCTGCGTTGGGTAGTACCTCGGCACACTTTGACAGGTTGTGGGGCGAGGCGACCTCCGTGTTCCGGGCCGTCCGTGAGTCGGGATGGCCCCGAGGCGGATGGCCGGACAGTTTGGCCTCGTGCGTCGCTTGACGATATCACTATTAGTATCGTAGGAAATCGCCATGGCTCGTGACGTTGAAACAATCCTCGGCGACATGCGCGCCAACCCTGGGGGCATAAAATTCAGCGATGCGTGCAAGGTTGCCGACCACTTCTTCGGCGCATTCGGCAAACCAAGGATCGCGGGCAGTCACCACATCTACAAGATGCCGTGGCCAGGCGATCCCCGGATCAACCTCCAGAAGGATGGTCCAAAGGCCAAGCGGTATCAGGTCGTGCAGATGCTGGAGGCCGTTGAGAAGCTGAAGACGATCGCAGCGGCCCCGGACACCGAAGCCGCGAAGGCGAAGCTATCGGGAAAGAAGGAAAGATAGAGATGCCGCACCACTACGCATACCGAGTCGTATTCTCCCCAGAGGATAACGCGTGGGTCGGGCTTTGCACCGAATTCCCCAGCCTCTCCCATCTCGCGGCGACGCAGGTCGAAGCCATGCAGGGCATCGCGGCCCTGATCGCCGCCGTGGTCGACGATATGATCGAGTCCGGGGAGCCTTTGCCCGAGGCGTTAAGCGACCGAACCTACTCAGGCAAGTTCGTGACCCGCGTCCCAGAGCAGCTTCATCGGACCCTGGCCATCGAGGCGGCCGAGGCCGGAGTCAGCCTTAACCGATTGGTGAGCTACAAGCTGGCCATGCCCGCCCCGCTGGCGGGCCACAAGGCAAAGCGAGCCACCAAGTCCCTCCAGGCGGCCTGAAAGGCCGTGCAAAGTGACGGCAGACGGGAAGCGAGTGCTCGAAAGTCTTGAGTTACGGAGCGGCGCGGACCCTCGGCGCCCGGTAATCGTGCCGAGCGCGCTGGGTTGCCAAATGCCTGCAATATACCCAAGGCGGTCCTTCGACAGAAAGTCGATCCTCGTCACCAAAACCGGGTGGTTGTGGCTTCGGGCGTCCGGGACCAAGGCTCCGGCAACCTGTCGAAACGTCTGTGCCGAGGTACTGGAGCGATTTCCGGCTGACTGTCTGTAACCGGCATGGGTGATGAAATTGCCGCACTCCCTTGGCGCGGCCATGTCGGCTTGAACGCCGGTTGGCTGGCCCGCCAAGCCTCTCTCGCCTGGGCGACCTCGGGACGAGCCTGCTCGGCTGCATGGATGGTCTTTCTCTTTGGTACCTTGCATGCCAAATATTCAACCATTGGTAGAAATTCCCCTTGACAACGCACTCACGATCGTTCACGGTGCGTTCATGAGCCCCGCGCCCACCGCTCCGGTCGAAAGCGCCCCACCGCATGGGAGACAATCCCCCGCGCCAAAGCCGTCGCGCGCCGCCGCTCTGCTCCACTTCATCCGTGTACTGATCGACGCCGGCCGAGACCATCTCGCCGCCGTCCGGTCCCAACCCGGACCGGAACAAGCCCAGATCCTTGCCCGCCGCTTCGGCAGCTTCAACCTGAGCCTGATCGTCGTTCGGATCCTCCGCGGCCTGCGGCTCGCCGCGGCGCTGGAACAGCGCGTGATCGCCAACACCCAAGGCATCGACGCCCCGC
>CAIYDT010000076.1 GCA_903924985.1 uncultured Acetobacteraceae bacterium | reverse complement strand
GCCGCCCTCCCCTCGGAGAAAGTGCCTGAGCATGAACGCTTTCCACGCCTTTTGTCGCCAGTCGCTGGATTCCATCCGCGCCCAGGGCCGCTATCGGACCTTCACCCCGCTGGCCAAGCAGGCCGCTGGCTACCCCTATTACAAGGACCCCGACGGCAACACCGTGCTGGTGTGGTCGTCCAACGACTACCTCGCGATGGGCGGCCACCCCGTGCTGGTGGAGGCCGCCTGCGAGGCGGCCCGCACCATGGGCGTCGGCGCCGGCGGCACCCGCAACATCAGCGGCACGAGCCCGCTGATCGACGCGCTGGAGCGGGAACTGGCGGATCTGCACGGCAAGCAGGCGGGGCTTTTGTTCACCTCGGGCTTCGTGTCCAACCAGGCGGCGCTGTCCACCATCCTCAATAGCCTGCCGAACGGCCCCCAAAAGGGAAATGACGAGCGCTGGCAGGTGTTCTCCGACGCCAAGAACCACGCCTCGATGATCGCCGGGATCAAGGGCTCCAAAGCCATCGTCAACATCTTCCGCCACAACGACATGGCGCATCTGGAGGCTTTGCTGCGCGCCGCGCCCGCCGCCGCGCCGAAGCTGATCGTGTTCGAGTCGGTGTATTCGATGGACGCCGACATCGCCCCCATTGGGGCCATCTGCGACCTCGCGACTCGCTACGGTGCGATGACCTACCTGGACGAGGTGCACGCGGTGGGGATGTACGGCGCCAACGGCGGCGGCGTATCGGAGCGGGATCGCGTCGCGCACCGGGTCGACATCATCGAGGGCACATTGGCGAAAGCGTTCGGCTGCCACGGGGGCTACATCACGGGGGATACGGACGTGGTGGACTTCATCCGCTCCACCGCGCCGGGGTTCATTTTCACGACGTCGCTGCCCCCCCCGACCGCCGCCGCCGCCTTGGCCGCGGTACGGCACGTGCGGGCGGATCAGGCGCGGCGGGACAAGCTGTTCGAGCGGGCGGACGCGCTGAAGCGCCGGTTCGACGCGGCGGGGCTGCCGCGGATACAATCGGAGAGCCACATCGTGCCGCTGCACATCGGGGAGGCGGCGCTTTGCATGGACGTGAGCCAGCGTTTGCTGGAGGAGTTTGGGATGTATGCGACCCCGATCAATTATCCCACGGTGCCGCGGGGCGAGGAGCGGCTGCGGTTCACGCCGGGCCCGATGCACACGGACGCGATGATGGACGAGCTGGTGGAGGCGCTGCTGGCGATCCTCCAGCCGGCCGCCCGGCGCGTGGCGGCGTAATGCCCATACCGTCATCTCCGGAGATGACGAGCAGAGCGAAATAGGACATCCATGATCGTTGAACTCGGCCATTTCTGCCTGATCCTGGCGCTGTTCGTCGCCCTTATCCAATCCACCGTGCCGCTGATCGGCGCCAGCCGCCGGCACCTCGGGTGGATGGGGACAGGGCGGTCCTGCGCTATCGCGGTGTTCGTGCTGATCGCGCTGTCGATGGCGGCACTGATGCACGCCTACGTCACCTCCGATTTTTCGGTCATCAACGTCATCGAGAACAGCCACACCGACAAGCCGCTGCTCTACAAGGTCAGCGGCGTCTGGGGGAACCATGAGGGTTCCATGCTGCTGTGGGTGTTCATGCTGTCGTTGTGCGCGGCGGCGGTGGCGGTGTTCAGCAACAACCTGCCGCCGGCTTTGCGCGCCCGGGTCCTCGCGGTCCAGGGCATGATCGGGGTGGGGTTCCTGCTGTTCATCCTGTTCACTTCCAACCCCTTCCTGCGCGCCCTCGATCCGCCCGCCAATGGGCGGGGGTTGAACCCAGTGTTGCAAGACCCCGGCCTGGCGTTCCATCCGCCGTTCCTCTACCTCGGCTATGTCGGGTTCTCCGTCGCCTTCGCCTTCGCCGTCGCCGCCCTGATCGAGGGCAAGGTCGACGCCGCCTGGGCGCGCTGGGTGCGGCCCTGGACGCTGGCGTCCTGGTGCGCGTTGACCATCGGTATCGCGATGGGTTCCTGGTGGGCGTACTACACGCTTGGTTGGGGCGGCTGGTGGTTCTGGGACCCGGTGGAGAACGCGTCCTTCATGCCCTGGCTGGTCGGCACCGCGCTGATTCACTCCTCCATCGTGGTGGAAAAGCGAGACACGCTGAAAACCTGGACGATCCTCTTAGCCATTATCACCTTCTCCCTGTCCCTGGTGGGTACCTTCCTCGTGCGCTCCGGCGTCCTGACATCGGTGCACGCCTTCGCCACCGACCCCGCGCGCGGCATGTTCATCCTGCTGCTGCTTCTGGTCGCCATCGGCGGATCGCTGACGCTTTACGCACTCAGAGCGCCCAAGCTGCAAGGCGGCGGGCTGTTCGCGCCGGTATCGCGGGAGGGGGCGCTGGTCCTGAACAATCTTCTTCTCTCGTGCGGCTGCGCCACCGTGTTCCTGGGAACCCTCTATCCGCTGTTCCTCGACGCGATGAACGGCCCGAAGCTGTCCGTTGGGTTCCCCTTCTTCAACCGCACCTTCGTTCCCCTGATGGTGCCTATGATCGTGGCAGTGGGCATCGGCCCGATGCTGGCCTGGAAGCGCGGCGATCTGCTGGGGGCGCTGCAACGGCTGTGGGTGGCCTCGGTCGTCGCCGCCATCGCCGCCCTGGTCATCTTCTACTTCACCTATGGCGGCCCCGTCCTCGCAGTGCTCGGCATCGCCATCGCGGTATGGCTTGCCGGCGCGGTCGTCACCGAATGGGCGGAGCGGGTGGGCCTGTTCCGCATGTCTTTGGCCGACAGCTTCAAGCGTGCGATCAACCTGCCACGCGCCGCCTACGGCATGAGCGCGGCGCATTTCGGCCTGGCGGTGTTCGTCGCCGGGGTATCCGCCTCGGCCTTCAGCCAGGAGGCGATCGAGGTCCTGAAAGCCGGCGGATCGATGAAACTGGCAGCGTACGATATCCAGTTGCAGCGCGTCGACCGCGTCGCCGGCCCCAATTACACCGCCGATCGTGCCTCGATCCGCATCACCAGCGGCGGGACCGAGGTCGCGACGGTCTTCCCCGAACGCCGCTTCTTCCCGCTGCAACAACAGGCCACCGGCGAAACCGCGATCCGCACCAACCTCGTCGCCGACCTGTACGTCGCCCTCGGGGAAGCCGACGCCGAGGGCAACTGGACGGTGCGGGCCTACTGGAAACCGTTGGTTCCCTGGATTTGGATTGGCGCGGTGATCATGGCGTTCGGGGGGTTGGTCAGCCTCAGCGACCGCCGCTGGCGGGTGGGCGCGGCCGCCCGAGCCCGTCGCTCGGCCGCCGTCGCACCGGCCGAATAACCATGCGCCGCCTCATCACGTTGCTGCCGGTCGGGCTGTTTCTGGTCGTGGCCGCCTACTTCGCCTGGTCGCTGCGCCCCGGCTACGACCCGCATGAGCTGCCCTCGGCGATGATCGATCAGGAGGCTCCGGCTTTCGATCTGGCCGCGCTTTCCGGTAGCGGACATTTGGCCCGGGACGGGCTCAAGGGCGGGCCGGTGGTGATCAACTTCTTTGCCTCCTGGTGCGTGCCGTGCCGGGTGGAGCATCCGCTGCTGATGCACCTCGCCGAACAGGGAAAGGTGCAGCTTTATGGCATCGCGTATAAGGACAAGCCGGAGGACTCATCGAGGCTACTGGCGCAGATGGGGGACCCATACAAAGCGATAGGTGTCGACCAGGACGGGCGGACAGGATTGGATTTTGGGGTGTATGGCGTGCCGGAGACCTACGTGCTGGATGCCGCCGGGCATATTCGCAAACGCTTCGTCGGTCCGCTGACGGTGGCGGTCGTGGACAAGGAGCTACTGCCGCTGCTGCGCCAGTTGGGTGGATTGTGATGGCCGCCGCCCCACCGGCAAGCCCAGGGATGACGGTGTTAGTGGCTATTCTCACTTTCCTCCTCGCCGTTCCGGCCTTCGCCGTCGAACCCTCCGAACGCCTCTCCGACCCGGCGATGGAATCCCGTGCCCGGTCCATCTCCGCGGAACTCCGTTGTCTGGTTTGCCAGAACGAGTCGATCGACGACTCCCACGCCGACCTCGCGCACGACATCCGCGTGCTGGTGCGGGAGCGGCTGACGGCTGGCGACACCGATCCACAGGCCGTCCAGGCCGTGGTCCGGCGCTATGGCGATTTCGTGCTGCTGCGCCCGCCGGTGGAACCCGCCACCTGGCCTCTGTGGTTCGGGCCGCTCGCGTTGCTCGTGGTGGGGCTGGCAGGCACGCTGGTTTGGCTGCGGCGCCGCCCCGTCGCCGCCGCGCCGCCGCTAACCGAGGCCGAACGGGCCGATCTCGATCGCCTGTTAAAGGATGACGCTTGATGCTGGCGCTGCTGCTCGCCGTCATCGTCTTCATCGTCTTGTTGCTGATCCTGGTGCCTCTCCTGCGTGCACGCGACGCCGGACCCGAGGCCAGCAGCTTCGATCGGGCCGTCTACCGCGACCAATTGCGCGAACTCGACCGCGACTGCGCCCGCGGTGTGCTGAACGACTCGGAAGCCGCCTCTGCCCGCCTCGAAATCCAGCGCCGCCTGCTGGCCACCACGGCCGCACCTGTAAGCGAGGCATCCGCCGGTTCCAGTCCCATCGCTGCCATGGCGGTGGCGCTGGTCGTCGCCTGCGGGTCGGTCGGATTGTATGTCTGGATCGGCGCGCCCGGCGTGCCCGATATGCCGTTTGCCTCGCGTACGATCGACACGAACGGCATCAAGATCGCCCAGGCGCTGGCCCGCCTGAAGCAACGGGCCGAGGCAGAGCCCACGAACGCCGAAGCGTGGTTGAACTACGCGAGATCGGCGGCGGATGTGAATCAGTGGGCCGCCGCTACGGATGCATTCAAGCGCGCGATCAACCTCGGGCAAGATGACGCCGATACCCTGGCCGCTTACGGCGAAATGCTGACCCTGAGCGCGAAAGGTAACGTCATTCCCGCCGCGCGGGCCGCCTTTGCCGCCGCTTTGGCCAAGGACCCGAACATCGAAACCGCGCGCTACTACACCGCCCTGGCCGCTGGGCAGGACGGCGATCCCGCCAAGGCTATCGCCATGCTGCAAGCGCTGCTGGCCGATCTGCCGGCGAACGCCCCCGAACGCGCCGACATCGGCAACCGCATTGTCGAGGTTGCGAAAGCCGCTGGTTTGCCGGTGCCGCCCCTCGCTGCCGGCAAACCAGCCGAACCCGGCCCGGACGCAGCGGCGATGGCAGCCGCGTCGCAAATGCCGGAGGATCAGCGGCAGGCGATGATCCGCGGCATGGTTGCCAAACTGGCCGCGAGTATGGAAACCAACCCTAACGACCTGGACGGCTGGATGCGCCTCGGCCGTGCCTACGCGGTGGTGGGGGATATCGACAAAGCGGCCGATGCCTTGCAGCGCGCCGCGGCGCTGAAGCCGGGCGATACAGGCATCTTGCAGCAGGCAGCGCAAATCTTGCTGGGGAACCCGCCGGCAACCGCGCCCGTGCCACCGGCCGCGGTCAAAGTGCTGCAACAGATCGAGGCGCTGACACCGGGGCAGCCAGCCGTGCTGTGGTACCTCGGTTTGTCGGCAGCGCAGACCGGCAGACCGGCCGAGGCCCGAACGTATTGGGGGCGGTTGCTTGCCAATCTCCCCCCCGGGGGCGAAGAATCGAAAACAATCAAAGCCGCGATGGAGGCATTGCGGGATAAATAACCGAAGACGGACCATGACCGGCATGACCACCGGCGGCGCGAAGTCGCTGTACCTCCAAGTCATCGCGGGCGTTCTGCTCGGCATTTTCCTGGGCGTCGTCTGGCCGACGATCGCGGTGGAGATGCAGCCATTCGGCGATGCCTTCATCAAGCTGGTGCGTATGATTATCGCGCCCATCGTGTTCGTCACCGTCGCGGTCGGCATCGCCAAATTATCCGACGCCGCCGAGGTCGGGCGCATCGGCCTGAAAGCCATTATCCTAAATCCGGCAGTTGGGCTTGCCTGCGAGGTAGAATCGCCAGCACCATTCTGGCATGAGCCAATATCTTCCGGTTTTTCCTGCTCCCCTGCCGGGTGATCAACCTCTGGTTGAGAGTTCCGTAAACCCGCCTCTCTCGG
>CAIYDT010000075.1 GCA_903924985.1 uncultured Acetobacteraceae bacterium | reverse complement strand
GTTTGCGGGCTTGTCGCAAACCTTGGTGCCCATGTCCGCGGGGATCGAGATCTCAAGAATTTCGAGATCGTCGGCGGCGCGGGTTTCGTTGTGCTTGGTGTTGCCGGGGATGTAGAGGCTGTCGCCTTCCTTGCAGACGATCGTGCGGCCGTCCTCGAATTGCAGTTCGACCCAGCCCTTCACCATGTAGATGAACTGACCTTCACAGACATGGTAGTGCCAACCGGTCTCGCGAGTCAGGCCCTGCGTGCCGATGGTCACCTGTGCGCGGACTGCGCCGCCGCTGGCGGTGGTGACGCCGAGTTCACGATACTTGAAGAAGTCGCGGCGGCCCTGGACGAGGATCGGGTCGCTGGCGGGGGCGTAGGCGATCTTACCCTTCTCGAAGGCGGCGGTGGCTTCCTTGCTGAGGGTGGCGGTTTCCGTTTGCATGACACGTCTCCTGCTGGGTTGCGGTGGGAAGGCATTCCCGGTCCACGGTTCTGCGACCGATCGGACGACGTTAGCCTCCAACACCCGCCCCCGGCAACGGTTCCGCATTCTCGCTGCCTTCCCGCTTACCCACGTGACGTCGCCGTCCGGACGGGATACGGTCGCAGAATGCTGGTTGAAGCGCGCGCTCTTGGGCGGTTCTTCTGGCTGCCAGTCCAGCCCCGCTCTTGGATTGGAGGCATTATCTTCAAAGGGTCACAACATGGCAGACCACATGGATGATCTGGAATTTACCGTCGAGCACGACGTGCCAATTCCATATCGGCACCGCATAGGCACCTATTACCAAACGCTCGGATACGGCAAACCGTATCGCTGGGCTCAATATGTGTCGGTGCCGTTCGCGCCATTGAAAAAGCCGTTGGTGGAAAGCCAGGTCTCGCTTATCACCACAGCCGCGCCGTATCAGCCTGGCAAGGGGGATCAAGGTCCAGGGGCACCGTATAACGCCGCTGCTAAATTCTACCGCGTTTATACGGACAGCATCGAGGGTGAGCCGGACGTTCGCATCTCGCATATCGGGATCGATCGCAAGCACACCGCCGCAACCGACATCAACACGTGGTTTCCGCTGAAGCAGCTTAAGCGGCTGGCAGCGGAAGGACGAATTGGATCGCTCGCGTCCGAGTTCATCGGTGCGCCGACCAATCGTAGCCAGAAGGTCACGATTGAGCAGGACGCTGTCGAAATTCTCGCAAAAATCCGCGCCGTCGAGTCCGACGTTGCGGTTCTGGCCGCCAATTGACCCGTGTGTCATCAGACCGTGAGTCTGATCGCACGACACCTTGAAGCGAACGGAATCCCGACGGTTATCCTGGGCTGCGCCAAGGATCTGGTTGAATTCTGCGGTGTGCCACGCTTCTTGTTCAGCGACTTCCCCCTGGGGAATGCCGCCGGCAAGCCGCATGACGTTGCGTCGCAGGCATTCACCATGGAACTGGCTCTGAAAGTGCTCGAAACCGCATGCGGTCCGCGCACCACCGTGCAATCACCGTTGCGGTGGAGCGACAACCCGGATTGGAAGCTGGATTTCAGCAACATCGACCAACTTTCCGCCGAGGAAATCGCGCGGCGGCGGGCTGAGTTCGATGCCAACAAGGAAATCGCCAAGCAGCAACGCGCAGATGTGGGCCTGGCGAAATCGTCCGAGTAACGAGCGTGGGCGAGGCTGTCGATGTCTCGCCCACGCCACCTTTAACGAATGCGAGGAAATGTGAGCGCGAAATTACCATTGGCGGGAGTACGGGTGCTCGACATCGGCACGCTGATCGCCGGCCCTTTCGGCGCCACCCTGCTGGGCGATTTTGGCGCTGAGATTATTAAGGTCGAACAACCCGGCATTGGCGATGCGCTGCGCGGTACGCCGCGTGATGGAAAGGCAGCGCGTTCCGGCAATTGGCTGGTGGAAGGGCGGAACAAGAAATCGGTCACGCTCAACCTCCGCGTCAAAGAGGGCCAGGATATTTTACGAGAACTCGTGCAACACGCCGACGTCGTGATCGAGAATTTTACCCCCGGCACCCTGGAGCGCTGGAACCTGGGTTGGGAAGACCTGCGCGCGATCAATCCGCGGCTGATCATGGTCCGCGTTTCCGGTTATGGCCAGGTGGGACCCTATTCGAAACGTTCTGGCTACGACCGGATCGCGCTTGGCTTCTCGGGCTACATGTATCCGACCGGCTTTCCGGATCGGTTTCCGGTCCGGCCCGCGTTTGCCACAGCCGATTATAACACCGGCACGTTTGCGGCGCTGGCTGCGATGTTCGCGTTGTATGAGCGGGACGCCCGTGGCGGCGAGGGCCAGATGATCGATCTGGCGCTATACGAAGCACCATTTCGGATCACTGCGGACATGATGACGAAACATGCACGGACCGGAGAAATTCGGGAACGTATCGGTAACCGAAACCCCACCTTCTCCCCGGCGGGAACATTCCAGACCAGGGATGGCCGTTACGTGCAAATCGCTGCCGGTGGAGACAATGTGTGGCAACGCCTCGCCGAGGCGATCGACATGGCGCCATTGGCCACCGACCCACGCTTTGCCAAGAGCCGGGAGCGGATCGAGCGTGCCGATGAGTTGGAGGAACTGCTCGCTGGCTGGATTGCCGGGCACGATTTTGCCGATATCGAGGCAAGGCTGGAGAAAGCCAACGTACCTTTCGGCGGGATTTACACCGCTGCCGATATTGCCGCCGATCCACACTTCAAGGCCCGGGAGAATATCGCGGTTATTGCGGACGAGGAGGAAGGGCCGGTCACCATGCCAGCCGTCGTGCCGAAATTGAGCGGCACACCGGGCCGAATCACTCATGCCGGGCCACCGCTCGGCAAGCACAACCAGGAAATCTACGGCGAACTCCTGGCGAAGACCGATGTGGAGTTGAAGGCGCTGGCGGACGCCGGCGTGATCTGAGCATGGGGCGGTCCCGGACTTCCGAAGGCCGCCCGGCAAGCGGGAGTATCTCGGCCCGACCTGGGCCCTGCCGCGCGCCATTCTAGCCTCTCTCCCGAAATTCGAAGTTAACCGATACCGCGTTGCGACCGTAGGACTGGCAATGAGTGCGCCGTTACCGTCGGGAGGGGCTCCTCATAAGCGATGACCTCCACCAGGCAAGTCTGCGCAGCACATCCCTGCGACAAGCCGGACGCGCCACGATCCATCGTCAGTACATTCGGGTTGCCGTGCTTTTCCGGTCCGTTCTCTGCGGGATCGAACCATGCGCCGGTGGACAGCCGAGCCACCCCGCGGGCGATATCGGCGCTGGGGATCGCGGCGGCCAGGCAACTGCCGCGGTCGTTGAAGACCTTGACCACCCGGCCATGCACGATGCCGCGCTCGGCGGCGTCTTCCCGGTTTAGGTACACCGGCTCTCGTCCGTCGATCTTCCCTGGAACGCTGAGCGGGCTGTGATCCAGTTGTCCATGCAACCATCTCTGCGGCTGATCGGAAATCAGATGCAGCGGGAACCGCGTCGCCAATTGCGCGCCAAGCCATTCCGGCGGTTCCAGCCACACCGGATGGCCAGGGCAGTCGGCAATGCCGAAGCCGGCGATTGTGTCCGAGACGATTTCGATCCTGCCGGTTGGCGTCGTCAGTCGGTTCTGGTTGGGGTCTCGGCGGAAATCTTCCAGCAGAACCCTTGGCCGATCCCAGCCTGACAGGTCGATCAGCCCGGCCTGCTAAAATGCATCAAAGGGTGGCAGTTCGATCCCGACTCGTGCCGCTCGCGGCAGAGTTTCGGCGTAAAGCCGCTTCAGCCAGCCGCGTTCGTCCAGACCTTCGGTATAGGCGTCTTGGATTCCCAGGCGTTCCGCCAGGGCGGTAAAGATCGCGTAATCGTCTTGCGCCTCTCCATGCGGGTGCATCACCTTCTCCATCGCGATCAGATGGCCTTCCAGTGTGGCATGACCGATATCGTTTCGTTCCAAAGATGTGGTGGCCGGCAGCACGATATCGGCGTGCTTGGCGGCGGCGGTCCAATATTGTTCATGCACGATGATGCTGTCCGGCACCTGCCAAGCCTGGCGCATCCGGTTCAAATCTTGATGGTGATGGAACGGGTTGCCGCCTGCCCAATAAATCAGCTTGATGTCCGGATAGGTCAGTGCATCGCCATTATAAGTGAAGCGCTCACCGGGATGCAGCAGCATGTCGCTGATGCGCGCGACTGGGATGAAGTCTCGCACGCCATTGCTGCCTTGCGGCAGCACCGGTCCGCCAAAGCGTGGATGCGCGCTGCCAAGCGCGTTCATCGATCCGTAGCCCATGCCAAAGCCGCCACCCGGCAGCCTAATCTGCCCAAGCATGCAGGCAAGTGTGATCACCATCCAGAATGGCTTCTCCCCATGCGCCGCGCGCTGCAGGCCCCAAGCGACGTTGACGATGCTGCGGTTCGCCGAGAGTTCACGGGCCAGTGCCGCGATCCTGTCGGCGGGAACGCCGGTGATCTGCGCTGCCCAGGCAGGGGTTTTCGCCAACCCGTCCGTTTCGCCCATCAGGTAGGGCCGGAAGCGGTCGTACCCAACGCAGTAGTGGGCGAGGAATTCCGTATCGGCCAGCCCTTCGGTTGCCAGCACATAGGCCACCGCCAGCATCAGCGCCGTGTCGGTGTTGGGGCGGATCGGGATCCACTCCACCTCTCCGCCGGTTTCCAGGTTGTCGCGCACCGGGCTGATATTGACGAACCGCGTGCCTGCTGCCGCCATCGCACGCAGACCTTGGCGGACCCGATGGTCGCCGGCGCCTCCCGAGGATATTTGTGTATTCTTCAAAGGCACGCCGCCGAATGCGACAAATACCCTTGTGTGCTTCGCCAGCACCTCCCAGGAGGTGTGGCTTGCCTGTAGATCGTCCATATGCGCGACGACGTGAGGCGAAATTACCCGCCCGGCGCCAAGGCTGTAGGTGTCGACGTGGCGGACATAGCCGCCGAAGCTATTCAGGAACCGGTGCACCTGGCTTTGGGCGTGGTGGAGGCGGCCGGCGCTCGACCAGCCATAGGAGCCACCGAAGATCGACGTGTTGCCATAGCGTGATCGCACCCGCTGCAATTCGGCAGCGACCAGGGAGAGCACCTGCGGCCATTCCACCTCGACGAAATCCTCGCGGCCGCGACGTTCCGTCGCTGCCGCGGGGCCGTGTTCCAGCCAACTGCGCCGTATCGCGGGCCGGGTGACGCGCAAACGCGTGACTGCGTTATCCAACTGGTGCAGGCCGATGGCGGATGGATCGGGGTCGCTGCGCATGCCGACAAGTCTCGGTTTCCCATCGGCTTGATGCTCGACTTCATAGATGCCCCAATGCTGAGCGGTATACCGGGTTCGCACGACCTTGGATGAATCCAACCCGCCATCCCAGTCTGCTGAACCTTCTGCCATAGGCCACCCCAATGTCGGCGCGGCGATGCGCCCGATCGGTTTCACATAAATTATTGTGATTTGTGAGATTGGACGTAAGAAACATTGATTGCTGGCACAAGCCCTGGGGTTGTCCCGACAATCATTGATCACACGAATCAGCTGGCTTCGATCGAATGCCGGCCGCGTCGAACTCCTCGAGCGCAAATGTCATGTCAGTGGCCCGCTATCCCCTAGCTTACCGTGAAGTTTGATTGGGTGAGGTCCAATGGCCGGAGCGCGAACCCGCGTGATCCACGATGTCGGTTTATGGAAACAGGCTATCAATCGTGGCGGACATTCACCGCCGGTCATCTGTTGGGCTGCGGCCGGAACGCCGCTACCTGCTGGCGCGGGGTAGGCCGGTCTATTCCGCCGCCGTGGCTGCCGGGGCGGAGATCAGGTCCAGTAGCGCATCGAGGCCAAGACGGTTGCAGAAATTACCGAAGCCTTCGCCGGGCTGGCGGCCGGCGGCGAAGGCGGCAAACAGTGGTTCGAGCTTCGTGCCGAGCTCGGCCAGCTTCACCCGTTCCAGCAGCTTGAAGGACAGGCGGGTGCCCTCGAAATCGCCGCCGACGAAGATGGCGTAGGAGCCGGGCACCCGGCCAACCAGGCCGATATCGCCGGTATAGCTGCGCGCGCAACCGTTCGGGCAGCCGGTGATGCGCAGGCTGATCCGTTCGTTCTGCAGCCCGTAGCGGCGGAGCGAGGCGTCGATGACCTCCACGATGGGCTGGCGGACGCGCTCGGCCTCGGTCAGCGCCAGGCCGCAGGTCGGCAGCGCGGGGCAGGCCAGGGCCCAGAGGCCGAGGGGGGAATACTCCCCGGCCAGTTGGATGCCGTGCGCGCGCAGGGCGGCCTCTACCGCCGCCTTGTCCTGCGGGCGGATGGCGGGCAGCAGGACATCCTGCTGCGGGGTCATGATCGGGTCGATACCGTACTTGGCGACGAGTTCGCGCAGCGCGGTGCGCAGGCGAACGCCTCCGGCATCCTCGATGCGTCCCGACGGTACCGGCACGCCGAGCCACAGATTGCCGTCACCCTGTTCGTGCCAGCCGAGCAGGTCGGGCACCTGGAAGGCCGGCATCGGCAGCGGATCGGCGAAGCGGCGGCCGAAATGGGCGGCGACGCCGTCGCGGACGAAATCCATGCCGTGATCGTCGAGCACGTATTTCAGCCGGGCGCGCTTTCGGTCGCCGCGGTCGCCGTGATCGCGCTGGAAGCGGATCACCGCCTCGGTCGCGGCCAATAGCTCATCCGGCCCGACAGAGCCGATCAGGCTGGCGAGGCGCGGATAGGTATCCTTGCGGTTATGGGTCATCCCCAGCCCACCGCCGGCGGCGATATTGTAGCCGACCAGGGTCTGGCCTTC
>CAIYDT010000074.1 GCA_903924985.1 uncultured Acetobacteraceae bacterium | reverse complement strand
TGTTGCAGACAATGGCCTTCGCACGGCCACCGCCGCAGCCGCCGTAGACGGCAAAAGAGCCGGATCGGGAAGGGAGCGATGCGTCGGCTCATATTTAGAACTGCTGCCTTCAAACAGCAAATGCAATATGAAACGCCAAACATCGTTATGCTGGACCTCCAGCTCGGCGCTACCGACGGCATAGAGCAGTTGCGGGGGCTCGCCGCCGATCGGTTTACCGGGTTGCTCGTCCTGATGAGTGGGTTTGACGCCCGTGTGCTCAACACGGCCAGTCGGGTTGCGCAAAGTCTTGGCCTTAAGATCGAGGGCACACTGGAAAAACCGGTTCAGGTCGCGGAGCTGGAAAAACTCTTTTCGCGACTGTAGGCCGCGGAAACCGTGCCGTCGGCCGATCGCCTGCTGGAAGCCATTCGCGACGATGAACTGAGTCTCGACTTTCAGCCGGTCGTGACCCGACACCCCCGGACGTTGAAGAAGCTCGATGCGTTGGTCCGTTGGGATCATCCGGCACTGGGGCGTATTCCGCCGGGCGATGTCCTGCCGGGGGCGGAGGCCAACACGGCCGTCATCAACGCCGCCGTGAAGGCCTGCCCACGGATCGAGCCCGTGGGCAGGCTACAGTGTGTCACTATCCACGCGGGCGACTGATATTACGTCGCGTAATCCGGTTCCTCCCGGTCCAGAACCCGGCGCCATGCGTCGAGATGTAGCCGAGCATCCAGCTTCTCGCCCCACGGCCCGTTCCAGCGCCGGCGCATCGCGTCCGGCAGAGTGCGCAACTTCTGGCCGGACGACACCGCCGTCATCTGGTACATCGCTGTCCGCTCGGCGATGAACAACTCGTCGAACGCGTCGTGCACGGTCGGTCCAACCACTGTCACCCCGTGCCCGCCCATCAGCAGCGTGGATTTATCGCCCAGAGCGGCAGCCAGCCGATCGCCTTCCTCGTTGCTGTCGGCCGGGGCCACGGCGTCCAGGTCGTAGGCTACCCGGTCGTTCAGCAGCAGGTTGTTGTGGTGCGCCAGGATAAGCGACGGATCCTCCAGCAACGAAAGCGCCGTAAGGTACCGCGGATGCACATGCAGCACGCAGGTCGCGGCGGGGTTGCGCAGGTGGATGCGGCAATGGATGAAGAACGCGACCTTCCGCAGTTCCCCCGACCCGCGCAGCACATTGCCGTCCAGGTCGCAGACAATCAGGGAACTCGCGGTCAGCTCCTGGAACAGATACCCACGCGGGTTGATCAGGAACGTCTGTTTGGCCCCGGACCGTTCCAATGGCAGCATGAGCGAGTTGTGGTTGCCGATCTGCTCGTTCCATCCTTGGCGGGCAGAGATGCGGAAGACCGCGGCCATGTCGCGGCGCAGGCGCCACTCCTCTTCTTCCGCCGCTGTGGAAGAGAGCGAACTTACCAGAGAAACCATACCTCAACCTCACACTGACCTTCGTGCGGATCGTGCGACGGCCCGGCGCCACTGCCAAGCCGTCGCCGATCGCGACCTGTGATCCGGTTCATAGTTTCGTTCCTGCTCTTATGCTTTGACTCCTCGCGGCGCCGCCGGTCGTTTGTGTCGGGTGCCACGCCTGTCAACAGGAAAAGGAGAGGATAACATGCTTCCGATCAAAATCGGCCTGATGGATATGACGGGAACCGTGGATGCAACCACCATGGCCGCGGCCGCGGCCGCGATCAACGTGCAGGTCACCCGCGATCTGCCGCAATTTTGGCCGTTGCAGGCCACGGTGTCCGTACTGCCGCGCACCACCCATGTCCCCGCCGGCGTTTGGCCGGTGCAACTGGTGGCGTCGCTACCGCCCGGCGAGGGAGGGTTCCATTTCACCAGGCACAACCAGCCTTATGCCAAGGTCGTCGCCACGCCCGGCAGTAACGAGTGGACGGTGGACGCCAGCCACGAAATCATCGAAATGCTGGTGGACCCGAACGGCAACCGCCTGCAACCAGCCTCGGCCCTCCAGATCAGCGGCAATGCCATTGTGCCAGCCCCTGGCCAATTCGAATACCTGGTCGAGGCATGCGATCCCTGCGAGGCCGATCCCTACACATACCAAATAGACGCGGTGCGTGTCTCGGATTTCATAACGCCCCATTTCTACGACCCCCATCCGCTGCCCGGCGCCCGCTATAGTTTCACCGGTGCGATCCGGGCGCCGATGCAACTGCTTCCAGGCGGGTACATCAGCTACACGGATCCAGCAGACAACCACATGCGGCAAATCCTGTGGGTCGACCCTAACCAGCCGCCGCAACTCAAGGATCTCGGACCGGCGACCGGCGCCAGCCTGCGGGTGTTCGTGGAAGAGCGCACCTACCACCATGTGCATGCGAACCGCCAACACCCGACCGCCGCGGTGGCGGCGGCGCGTCAGGCCCACAAAGACGGCCTCGACACAAACGCTCTGGCGCGCGCGAAGTATTACGTTTGACCGTTATAGGGTGGAGCCCGGGGAGACCGAGCTCCACCACCTACCGCGTCGACACCTTCCCTTCCGGGTTGATCGCCAGATAGGCTTGGTCCTTATCCAAGGGCGAAATGCAACGTCAGCATGCGGCCTCCCTCCGGCAATCACGCCGCCAGATTGAGCGCGTCTCCCAATTTGTCCACCAGATAATCGACGTCGCCGGGATCGAAATCTTCCGCCTGGGTCAGCACCCGGGTGATCACGCGCGCCCGGTAACGCTCCAATTCGTGGGCTTCCCCGTCGAAGCCGGTTTCATTCACCACGTCGACGGCCGCCCGCACGCAGTTGAACAGTTCGGGGGGCATCCCCGACCGGCGATACAGTGCCACCAGGCCGTTCGGACCGGCGTCGTGCAGCAGAACCTGCACGTTCTCCACCTTGATCCCGGTCAACTCCGCCATCCCGGCTTCGAAGAACCCGAGGTCTCCCGTGCAAATCGCCCGCACCAGCAGCGACGGGGTCAAGCGTCCGGTGTGGTGCATCTGCGCCACCATCTCCCGCAAATCGGCATCGTCCGATCCGGCGCTGAGGCGGATGACCGACCGTTCCCGCCCGCGCATCACCAGATCGGCGGCGGCGCTTGCGGGCAATTTGTGGTGCCGCACCAGATGGTCCTGCAACCGGCGGGATACCAGCGCGACCAGACGCTCCGCCACCGCGGCCGGGAGAATGCTCCGCCGCACCATCGCCTCCTTCACCGCATCGCTCTCCGAAAACCGCTCAATCGCTCGGCTCAACGCCGGTTCGGAGACACGAGCACCGGCATTGCCCATCAGGGCTGCCACGGCTTCCTCGGCGCCATGCGTTACCAGCGCGTCCGACAGCGGCGCCGACACCGTCGGCCGCGCCGCGATGGCCGTCTGCTTCGGCACCGAGGCGCGCTGCACGATCGCCACCAGATCGTCGTCGGTCAGCACCAGCGAATGACCGAGGATCGGCAGTGACACTGCCTCCACATCCTCCGCCATGCGCAGCGCGACATCGCGCGGCAAATGGCGCGCCGATCGGACGCTTTGCGCCAGCGCCACCCGCACATCCGTCTCGATATCCTTGGACAGAATGCGCACGATATCCTGCGCGAGTTCCAGCTCGTGCGCGGCGAGTTTCGGGCTGTCGAGTTCTGTCCCAAGTTTGCCGGCAAGCTCGGCCCGCGTGCTGGCCGAGGGTTCGGTCAGCAAGCGAGCGACGTCGGCGTGCGAAAGTGTCGATGACATGATGCCTCACGACTGGCTGGTTGCGGGGGCATGATGACGCGAATGTATGAATGAAAGGTTAACGCAGGAGAGTTTTTTTCGCGCGGCTTGCGATACGCGGCTGGGTAAAGGAGGGTGGCCGCTATCGGCCGCCCCAGGGGACTCCGGATCATGACGCCCGCCGCCCGCCAGATCGCCTTCATCAACACCGCGCACACCTTCACCCATTACAGCCTGCTGATTCTGCCGACAGCGGTACTCGCGATGGCGGTGCCGGGCGGGGCGTTCGGGGACAGCTACGGTCCTATTCTGGCGCTGGCGACAGGCATGTTCGTGCTCTACGGGCTGCTGTCGCTGCCGCAGGGCTGGCTGGCGCAGCGGGTCGGGCGGAAGGTGCTGATGACGGCATTCTTCCTGGGCACCGGGACTTCTCTCATGGCCTCCGCCTTCGCTACCTCCCCCTGGATGCTGGCCGCGACGCTGGGCGGGGTTGGAGTTTTCACCGCCATCTATCACCCGATCGGCACCACCATGCTGGTGGAGGCCGCGGGCGACAAACCCGGCCGCTCCATCGGGGTGAACGGCGTATTCGGTAATGTCGGCGTGGCGCTGGCGCCGGTGGTGACCGCGTTCCTGGCCGCGCAAGTCAGTTGGCGCGCCGCCTTCCTGGTGCCCGGCGTGCTGTGCGCCCTGGTGGGCCTGTGGTGGCTGCGCACCCCGATCGTCGGAGGGCCGGCGCATCGCGGCGCCCGCCCCTTCCCCATCATTCCCCGCCATTTGGTGCGGCGCGCGGTGTTGGTACTGATGCTGATCGCCGCGGCCTCCGGCCTGGTGTTCAACGCTTTCACCCTGCTGCTGCCGAAGCTGATGCAGGAGCGGCTGGCCGACGCCCCAAGCCTGCTGCCGATCGTCGGCATGCTGGCGTTTCTGGCAACTTTATGCGGCGCGTTGACCCAGTTTTCCGTGGGCCGCCTGATCGATAAGCACACATTGAAAAAAATGTTTCTGCCGATCAGCCTGATCCTGGCGCCGGCCATGGCCCTGCTTTCGGTGGCGCAGGGTTGGCTGGTGCTGCCGCTGGCCGGCGCGGTGGCGGCGTCCATCTTCGGGCAGGTGACCGTCAATGAAACAATGGCGGCGCGTTACATTTCCCCGGACCTCAGGGCACGCATCTACTCCATCCGGTTCTTCGTGGGATTCCTCGGCGCCGCCGCCGCGGCCCCCGTGGTGGGATTCCTGCATGAGCGGACCGGCAACCTGACCATGGTCACCCTGGTGCTGGCCGCATTTTCGGTCGTGACCCTGGGTTGTGCGCTGTTCTTCCCCGACCGGCGGGAGGAGTTGGAACCCGAACTGTGGACGGCCGAGGCGACGCCCGCCGAATAGGGGGTTTGCAATCCGGGGCCGGACGCGCCACATGCGGCGCATGCTCCACCGCACCCTTCTGCTGATCGCCCTGGCCCTGCCGCTGCAAGCCGAGGCCGCGTTCGAACCCACCCCCAAGGATCGTGCCGACCTCGCTCGGATCGAAACCTACCTGAACGGCCTCACCACCTTGCACGCCAAGTTCCTCCAGGTGGCGCCCGACGGGTCGATTTCCGGGGGGCAGGCCTGGCTCGCCCGGCCCGGGCGGTTGCGCTTCGAGTACGACCCGCCCGCGCCCTTTCTGCTCGTCGCGGCGCACGGGCAGCTGGTGTTCCAGGATTCGTCCATCAAGCAGACAAGCCAAGCGCCGCTCAGCAGCACGCCACTGGGGATGTTGCTGGCGCAGCATGTGACGCTGTCGGGCGACATGACCGTGACGGGCATGCAGCGCCTGCCGGGGGAGATCGACATCAGCCTGGCGCGTACCGCCTCTCCCGGTGACGGGACCCTGACGCTTGTGTTCGCCGACGCACCGCTGACCCTGCGGCAGTGGACGGTGCTGGACGCACAACGCAAGGAGACGCGGGTGACCCTGTTCAACGCCGAACTCGGCGTCACGGTAGACTCCAAACTGTTCGAGGCGGTGCAAATGCCCACTCCCAGTGGCGGCGGATAAGAAATTCTTCCACCGCATGACGGTCATGCGCTGGCTTCGTGTGGGAATTGTCTTCTTTTTGCCATGGGAATCGGAGAACATGCGCGGAGCATAAGAGTTCAGTCCGCGATGAAGCCTCTTGTCGGTATCAGTTGCTGCACCAAGCAGTTCGGCGTCTTCGGCATGCCCAACCATGCCGCCTCGGATACGTACGTGCGCGCCACCGACCATGTCGTGGGCGGGGTGCCGGTGCTGATGCCGGCGAACGGGCCGATGGCGGACATCGAAACCCTGCTGGATCGCATCGACGGCATCATCCTGACCGGCAGCCGGTCTAACGTGCATCCCGATTTTTACGACGGCCCGCCGCACGCGGAGGGCACCTGGGAAGACCCAGCCCGGGACCAGATGACCCTGCCCTTGATCAAGGCCGCCGTCGCTCGGGGCGTGCCCCTGCTGGCCATCTGCCGCGGTTTCCAGGAGCTGAACGTGGCGCTCGGCGGCTCCCTGCACCAGCGTTTGCAGGACGTGCCGGGCAAGATCGACCATTCCACCCCAATGCAACCGTCCGCCCTGGTGCGGCAGGGCAAAGCGCACAGCATCCGCGTGACACCGGGCGGCTGGCTGCACCGGCTGGCCGGCGCGACCGAGATTGCGGTCAATTCCCTCCATAATCAGGGGATCGACCGTCTGGCCCCTGGCTTGGTGGTGGAGGGTATCGCGCCCGATGGCACCATCGAGGCTGTGCGCGTGGTCAATCCCGCCACCGGCTACGTCGTGGGCGTGCAGTGGCACCCGGAATACGACTGGCCGACCGACACGCTGTCTCGCGGCATCTTCGAGGAATTCGGCGACATGGTCCGTCTCTATGCCTCCGGCGCTCGGTTTGGCACCGTCGCCGCCGCGGCGGACTGACCGGTTACGCGTGCCCGGCGGCGGCTGACAGCAGCAGCGGGTCCACGTTCAGCTTGGCCAGCGCGCGGCGCCAATGCGTGTCGTGGCCGCCGCCGAATACCAGCGCCTCATCGGCCGGCACGGACAGCCAGGCGTTTTCCTGAATTTCCCGATCCAGTTGCCCCGGTCCCCAGCCGGCGTAACCCAGTGCCAGCAGGCATTCGCGCGGACCGGAGCCCTCGGCGATCACCTTCAGCACATCCAGGCTGGCGGTCAGGGCCACGGCGCTGTCGACCCGCAAACTGCCGTCGCCGGTCCAGTCGGCGGTATGCAGGACGAAGCCGCGGCTGTTCTCCACCGGCCCACCCGCGCACATGCGGATTTCTCGGACGGGCGGCACGGGATCGACCTTGAGCTGGGTCAGCAGCTCCTCGAACGTGGGGCGGGCGACCGGGCGGTTGAGCACCAGGCCCATCGCGCCCTCCGCCGTGTGGGCGCAGAGATAGATCACGCTTTGGGTAAAACGCTCGTCCGCCATGGACGGCATCGCGATGAGAATCTGCCCGGTCAGGAAGTAATCGGGCAACGGGGGGGCGATGGGGGTGCGCTGAGCCATGGGTGAAATCTGGGGGCGGGCGGGCGGAAGCGCAAGACGGGGGGAGTGGAACGGTAAAAGGCCCGGAGGCTTATACACGTTGCCATCGGGTATACATCGCCGCCAGTTCCACCCAGGTCCGCCTGTCCTGCAACCGCCAGAAATCGATGTAATCCTCTGTCTGCTGATAGAAGCTCACAAATTGGCCGCGCAGGCTTCGGCGGATCAGATGTTCGTCCAGGTCCCCGCTGGCCATCCCCAGGGCAAGAAATTCGTAGAAGTTCAATTCCAGGTCGATCGCTTTCAGCAGCGGCAGGGTCTCGTTGCCGAAATCCGCCATGGTGGCCGTCAGCTTGGTTTTGTAGGTTGGCAGCGTTTGTTTGATGGTATCGCGGTTGGCTGCCCTGGTTGGATCGAACGCGTGGTGGGTAACCAGCGCGATCGTGTGTTGACGCCGGGAGTTGCCGATGTTGACCTCGGACGTGACGATCCAGCCGATGGTCACCAGAATCGAACCCAGGAAGGGTGCCGCGTTCCAAAATTTCCCGTCGGGCAGGGCGATTTCCTTATAGAGCAGGGTCAATACCGCCCCAGCGGCGATGCCGACGGCGACATAGACCCAAAAGCGGCGCCGCATCCGGAAATTCAGAACGCTATGCATCCAGATGCCTCCCCATCAAAGCAAACCCCGCCAGCCGGCCGGCTGACGGGGTCTTTTAACCGGATGACTCACGAGCCCGGCTTGGTTTCCTGAGCGCTCATGGCAGTTCTCCTTACCCGATGTCTCGATGGTATGGCGCATGTCCCGCCAAAGGCAAGCAGAAACCCAGAACTCACACCGGATCCCAGCTGAACACCTCACCCGAACGATCCAGCGGCATGAACGCCGCCTTCAGCGCGGGGCCTGCGTGGGTGGCGATGCTCTCCGGCGTCCAGCCCTCGGCCTTGTGCACGATGCGGATCGGGCGGGGGGAGCTGAACAGGATCAGCTCGTTCATCCGCGTGCCGAACACCTGGCCGGTCACGTAGTTGGATGCATCCGACGACAGCCACACCGCCGCCGGCGCATTCTTGTCCGGCGTCATCTGCTGGATCTTCGCCACGCGCGCCTGCTGCTCCGGCGTGGTCGCCGGAATGGAGGACGTCATGCGGCTCCAGGCGAACGGCGCGATGCAGTTGGACCGCACGTTGTAGCGCTGCATGTCCAGCGCGATCGATTTCGACAACGCCGTGATGCCCAGCTTGGCGGCGGAGTAGTTCGCTTGGCCAAAGTTGCCGATCAGACCGGACGTGCTGGAAATATGCACGAACGTGCCGCTCTCCTGCTTGCGGTAATGTTCGGCGGCGGCGCGCGACACGAAGAACGAGCCGTTGAGGTGCACGGCGATGACCGACAGCCAGTCGTCTTCCGTCATCTTGTGGAAAATGACATCGCGCAGGATGCCGGCGTTGTTCACCACGGCATCGACCCGGCCGAAATGGTCCAGCGCGGACTGCACGATCTTCTGCGCGCTGCCCCAGGCGGCGACGGATTCGGTGCAGATTTCGGCGACGCCGCCGCTCTGCTCGATCAGCGCCTTGGTCTGTTCGGCCGGGGTGGTGGAGCCGCCCTCACCCGACAGCGAGGCGCCGATGTCGGCGACGATCACCTTGGCGCCCGCCTTGGCCATCATGATGGCGATTTCCCGCCCAATGCCGCCGCCGGCGCCGGTCACGATCGCGACCTTGCCTTCCATCATACCAGCCATTGTGTGTTCTCCCGATTGCAATAGGCGCCTTCGTAGAAGCATGGGCATTCGGGTTCAAGCGAGCCTCTTGACGACGGGGGGGCGATACGCCATTTCCCACCAATCAGGACCCAATCGGTCCTGTTAACGGGACTGGGGTTTTCGCGAGACATGCTGAGGCTGTCGAAACTGACGGATTACGCCGTCGTGGTCATGGTGCGCCTGGCCGAGGTATCGCCCAAGGGAGCCGGGGGGTCCAACCCCGAGGTGCAGACCTCGCCCGGCATCGCCGCGGCCACTGGCGTGCCGGAGCCGACGGTCGCCAAGGTGTTGAAAACATTGGCTGCAACCGGCTTGGTCACGTCGCAGCGCGGCGCCCGCGGGGGCTACCGGCTCGCTCGGCCGCTGCATGACATCCCGGTATCCGAGGTGATCGCCGCCGTCGACGGACCTATCGCCTTGGTTGCCTGCGTCGATGGCTCCCTGACGGGGTGCGAAAGCCAGGGCATGTGTCCGGTACGCGGACGATGGGACCCGGTGAACGACGCAATCCAGCGGGCGTTGAGCGGGATCACGTTGGCGGACATGCGCGAGGCCGCGATACCCCCGATGTTCCGTATTCCCGCCTATCTGCCGGCCGCCGAGTAGGATTGCGTCCATGTCCGTGACCACCGAAGCCCTCGACGCCATCAACACCGGCTACAAGTGGGGCTTTGAGACCGATATCGAGATGGACCTCGCGCCGAAGGGGCTGAACGAGGACATCATCCGGTTGATCTCTTCCCGCAAGGACGAGCCAGACTGGATGCTCGATTTGCGGCTGAAGGCTTTTTCCGAATGGCAGAAAATGGAAGAGCCTGTATGGGCCCGCGTCGATCATCCGCCGATCGATTACCAGGATTTGCATTATTACGCCGCGCCGAAGAAGAAAGCCGGCCCGAAAAGCCTCGATGAGGTCGATCCCGAACTGCTGAAAATGTACGAGAAGCTGGGGATTCCGCTGAAGGAGCGGGCCATTCTGGCCGGTGTCGAGGAAGAACGGCCTCAGATTGCCGTGGACGCGGTGTTCGACAGCGTTTCCGTTGCCACGACGTTCCGGGAGACATTGTCCAAGGTTGGGGTGATTTTCTGCCCGATCAGCGAGGCGGTGCGCGATCATCCCGATCTGGTGCGGCAATACCTTGGCAGCGTCGTGCCGGTGGCAGACAACTACTTCTCGGCGCTGAACGCGGCGGTGTTTACCGATGGCAGCTTTTGCTACATCCCAAAGGGTGTACGCTGCCCGATGGAATTATCGACCTCTTTCCGCATCAACGCCCGCAACACCGGCCAGTTCGAGCGGACGTTGATCATCGCCGAAGCGGGCTCGCACGTATCGTATCTGGAAGGCTGCACCGCGCCGCAGCGCGACGAAAACCAGTTGCATGCCGCCGTGGTCGAACTGATCGCGATGGACGACGCGACGATTAAATACTCCACCGTGCAGAACTGGTATCCCGGCGACGAGAACGGCAAGGGTGGCATTTACAACTTCGTCACCAAGCGCGGGGCCTGCCGTGGGGACCGGGCGAAAATCTCCTGGACGCAGGTGGAGACGGGATCGGCGATCACCTGGAAATACCCGTCCTGCGTCTTGATCGGGGAGGACAGCGTCGGCGAGTTCTACTCCGTCGCGGTGACCACCCATCATCAGCAGGCCGATACCGGCACCAAGATGATCCATGTCGGCAAGGGCTCCCGCAGCACCATCGTGTCGAAGGGCATCAGCGCCGGGAAATCCAACAACACCTATCGCGGGCTGGTGCGCATACTTCCGTCGGCGACGGGCGCACGAAACCACACCCAGTGCGACAGCCTGCTGATCGGCGACGAATGCGGCGCTCATACCGTGCCCTATATCGAAAGCCGCAACCCCTCGGCCAAGGTGGAACACGAAGCCACGACATCGAAAATCGCCGAGGACCAGTTGTTCTATTGCCGTCAGCGCGGCCTGTCGGAAGAAGACGCGGTAAACCTGATCGTGAACGGGTTCTGCAAGGAAGTATTGAAGGAATTGCCAATGGAGTTCGCCGTCGAGGCTCAGAAACTTCTGGCGGTTTCGCTTGAGGGATCGGTGGGATAAACGGTATGTTAGAGATTCGCGGCCTGGCCGCATCCATTGGCGACAAACCTATTCTCAAAGGGATCGACCTGACGGTCCCTGACGGCGAGGTGCATGCCATCATGGGGCCGAATGGCTCAGGAAAATCCACGCTGGGCTACGTGCTGTCGGGGCGGGAGGATTACACCGTGACCGGTGGCTCCGTGCTGTTCAACGGCGTCGATCTGCTGGACATGGCACCCGAGGCACGCGCCGCCGCCGGGGTGTTTCTGGCGTTCCAGGCGCCGGTCGAACTGCCGGGCGTCAACAACGCCAATTTCCTGCGTACCGCTTTGAACGCGATCCGTCGCGCGCATGGCGAGAGCGAATTGGATGCGATGCAATTCCTCAAGATCGCGCGCGCCGAGACCAGGCGTCTCGCGATGCCCGACGATATGCTGAAGCGCAACGTCAATGTCGGCTTCTCCGGCGGTGAGAAGAAGCGCAATGAGGTGCTGCAGATGGCGCTGCTGCGGCCATCTCTGGCGATCCTGGACGAGACCGACAGCGGCCTCGATATCGACGCGCTGAAAATCGTCGCCGACGGGGTGAACGCGCTGCGGTCGCCGACTTTTTCTGCTCTTGTGATTACGCATCATCAGCGGCTGCTGGACCACTTGGTGCCCAACCGCGTCCACGTCCTGGCCGGCGGGCGCATCATCCGCTCCGGCGGGCCGGAACTGGCGCGCGAACTGGAGAAATCCGGCTACGCCAACGTGCTGGCGGAGGCCGCGTGAGCATCGTCCAACAGACCGGGGCGGCGGGGTTTCTCGCCTGCTACGACGCACTGAAGGACGCCCTGCCCGGCGATCCGGCGATGCGCGCCAAAGCGGCGGCTGCGTTCCGGTCGGCGGGACTACCCGGCGGCTCCTCGGCGCGGCGGAGCGAGGCATGGAAATACACCAGCTTGCGGCCGGTCGCCGAAACCGGCTTCATGACGCCGGTCGCGAGCGCTCTGCACGTCGATCTGTCGGCTTCGACGGCCGGCTTCTCCCGCTTCGCCGCCAAACCGGAATTCGGCTCCCTCCCCCGTCCCGACCGCGACCCGATGGTCGCGTTGAACACCATGCTGGCCGAGGATGGCGCCATTCTGCGCGTGCCCGCCGGTGTGGATGCTGGGATCGTACGGATCGATAGCCATGGCAATGGATCGCATGCGTTTCACCCGCGCCATTCCATCCACCTGGAACCCGGTGCGACGCTGATTGTTTTGGAAACCGCGACAGGCGACGGCGGCTACCTGCACAATGCCGTCACCGAAATCAGCATCGCTGCCGGTGCGCATCTGACGCATATCCGGTTGCAGGACGAATCCCCCGACGCCTTCCATTTCGCGACGATCTACGCGGACGTCGCGGAATCCGGCACCTACGACGGGTTTTCGCTGGTTCTCGGCGGCCGGATCGCCCGCACCGAAATCCATGCCTTTTTGACCGGCAAGAATGCCATCGCGCACCTGAACGGGGTGCAACTGCTGGCCGGCACACAGCATGCCGATTTTTCCTCCATCGTTCGCCACGCCGCGCCGCACTGCACGTCCCGTCAGACGGTGAAAAACGTGCTGAACGGCCGCTCCCGCGGCGTGTTCCAGGGCCGTATCGAGGTCGCGCGCCACGCGCAGAAAACCGACGGCTACCAGATGAATCAGGCGCTGCTGCTGTCCCCCGATGCGGAGATCGACAGCAAGCCGGAACTGGAAATTTTCGCCGACGACGTCAAATGCTCCCACGGCGCAACGGTTGGGGAATTAGACGCCGAGCAGCTTTTCTACCTCCGCAGCCGGGGCGTGCCGGAGAACGAAGCGCGCGCCATGCTGGTGCGGGCCTTCCTGACCGAAGCCCTGGATTTGGTGACCAACGACTCCATCCGCGCGATTTTGGGAGAAAAAATCGATGCGTGGTGGGAAAGGCAAGCCGCATGACCGTTCCCTTCGACGTCGCCCGGATCCGCGAGGATTTCCCGATCCTGCGGCAAACCATCCGTGGCAAGCCGCTGGTGTACCTCGACAGCGGCGCCTCGGCGCAGAAGCCGCGCGCGGTGATCGATGCCATGGTGCAAGCGATGGAGACCCAATACGCCAACATCCATCGCGGCCTGCACTGGATGAGCGAGCGCACGACCGACGCCTACGAATCGACCCGCGACGCCGTCGCCAAGCTGATGAACGCATCCGACCGGGCGGAGATTGTGTTCACGGGCAATAGCACCGGCGCGTTGAATTTGGTGGCGCACAGCTACGGCCGAGGCATCCTGAAGCCTGGCCAGGCGGTGGTCATTTCAGCGATGGAGCACCACTCTAACATCGTGCCATGGCAGATGCTGCGTGACTCCCATGGCATCGAACTGCGCGTCGCACCGATCACCGATGCCGGCGAACTCGACATGGGCGCGTTCGAATCCCTCTTCGACGACGGCAAGGTCGGGCTGGTTTCCATCACGCATATGTCCAACGTCCTCGGCACCGTCACGCCGGCCGAGCGGATCGTGCAGATCGCGCATGCCCACGGCGCCAAGGTCATGTTCGACGGATCGCAGGCCATCGTGCACCGGCGCGTCGATGTGCAGGCCATCGGCTGCGATTTCTACGCCTGGACCGGGCACAAGCTGTACGGCCCCACCGGCATCGGCGTGCTGTGGGCTCGTCGGGAATTGCTGGAGGCGATGCCTCCCTTCATGGGCGGCGGCGACATGATTTCCTCCGTCACCTACGAGAAATCCACCTGGGCGCAAGTGCCGCATAAATTCGAGGCCGGCACGCCCGCGATCATCGAAGGCATCGGCCTGAAGGCGGCAGTCGAATATGTCCTCGGTATCGGCTACGATGCCATGGCCACCCACGAGGCCGCCCTGACCGATCATGCTCTGGCCCGGCTTTCCAGCATCGAAGGCCTGAAAATCTATGGCCGGGCGCAGGATCGCGGCGGGGTGATTTCGTTCACGCTGGACAAGGCGCATGCGCATGACGTCGCGACGTTGCTGGACCGGCAAGGCATCGCCGTCCGCGCCGGACACCACTGCGCCGAACCGCTGATGCAACGGCTCGGGCTCGACAGCACAGCGCGCGCGAGCTTTGGCGTATACACGACACTGGAAGAAATCGACGTCCTGGCAGACACGCTCAATCGCGTGCGGGAGTTCTTCACCTGATGGCCGATAGTTTCGACGATCTGCGCGACCTGTACCAGGAGGTCATCCTGGATCATGGCCGCCACCCGCGTCATGCCAAGCGCCTGGAAACCTTTGACTCCACCGCCAAGGGCGACAACCCGATGTGCGGCGACCGCGTACAGGTGTGGCTGAAATACGCCCCCGACGGCACCATCGCCCAAACCGGTTTCGAGGCTCGGGGATGCGCCATCAGTATCGCCTCCGCCGATCTGATGGCCGAAACGGTGCGGGGTCGTTCGAAAGCCGACACCACCGCGCTGTTCGCCACCTTCCGGGAAATGGCGCGCACCGGCGTCTGCCCCGCCTGCGATCCCGCCATGGAACGGCTTGCATCCCTTTCGGGCGTGCACGAATATCCCTCGCGCGTAAAATGTGCGACCCTGCCATGGCACGCACTGATCGCCGCGTTGGACGGGACCAAGGAGACCAGCAGTGAATGATATCGCCCATTCCGCCTGGACCCCCGACGGGGAAACCGTGGCCAAACCGTCCGAAGATGACCTGATCGCCGCGATCCAGACCGTGCACGATCCGGAAATCCCGGTGAACATCTACGAACTCGGGTTGATATACGCGATCGAGATCGACGATGATGGCGGCGTGAAGGTCGAAATGACCCTCACTGCCCCCGCCTGCCCGAGCGCGCAGGAACTCCCCGAAATGGTGCAGAATGCGGTGCTGATGGTTCCGGGTGTGACATCATGCCACGTCGAGACGGTGTGGGAACCGCCATGGGACCAGTCCCGCATGACCGAAGAAGCCCGCCTGCAGTTGAACATGTTCTGATCGACGACCATATTGGAAAGCATCATGAGCACCACGTTAACGCCCCCTGGCGCCCCTGTCCGCAAGACCCGCGCTCTGCCGCCGCTGATGTCGGTAACCGAAGCCGCCGCGGAACGCCTGCACGCGCTGTATGCCAGCGGCGAGCAAGGCAAGCTGCTGCGCATCGGCGTCAACACCAAGGGCTGCTCGGGGTTATCTTACGACATGAGCTGGACCGACGCGCCAGGACCGGGCGATGAGATCGTGGGCGACAGGGGTGTGACCGTACTGGTGGACCGCAAGGCCAGCCTGTTCCTGATTGGCACGACGATGGATTACGAGGTCAAGGCGCTAACCTCGGGCTTCACCTTCACCAACCCGAATGAAAAGGGACGGTGCGGGTGCGGGGAGAGTTTCCACGTTTAATACCGACTGGCGTTGAAGACGACACACGGGCTGTGCCCCACCGATAGCGGTCGGGTGGGACGATGCCCAGGCAGCCCGACGTTACGGCGCGGCGGCAGCTGCCTGTTGATTGCGGTTTACCTGTGTGAATTCCATCCCACTCGCGCCCAATGCCCGAGCGTTCCAGTTGGCGCGATAAATCCACATGAGGATGGCGATGCCGGACGTAAGGTAGAGCGCGACCCGCGCGACACCGATGTCGAAGGCGCTTGTTTCGCTGGATAGGCCCGCGGCGGCGATCAACAGCGACACCACCGCGACCGCGATCGACCCGTACAGCAACCACGTCACCCACAGCGTCAGTCCCCTCGGGGCGCGGAACGCCAGGGCCACCCCCAGAAAGAACCACACTGTCATCGAGTCCCCCCGTACACGAGGCTCCCTGCTCGCATCCGTCGCGCCGAATTGGCAAACTCCGGCAGGGGAGACTCCGTCATGTCGTTCAAGGTTCAGGTAGGCCCGCCGCGCATCGCCATCCACCGGGCCATGACCCTGCTGGTGGCCGATCCCGATGGCCAAATCTCCGGCACCGACCAGAACGGCCTGTTCTCCAGCGACACCCGCGTGATCAAGGCCTGGGTGGCCACCTTGAATGGCGCGCGGTGGGAGGTGCTGTCCGGCGGTGCCGTCAGTTACGACGTCGCGCGCGTCTTCCTGACCAATCCCCCGGATATCGCCGGCATCCCCCGCCGCACGCTGTCCTTCGTCATAAGCCGGTCCATCGGCGGCGGCATGCACGAAGACCTGGACATCGCGAACCACGGTGCCCAGCTCGTCCGCTTCAATCTGGAAATCCAGATCGAGACCGACTTCGCCGATTTGTTCGACGTCAAGGCCGGCCGCTCCCCCAAGCGCGGCGAAACGACAACCGACTGGGCGCCCGATGCGCAGACCTACACCGCCACCTACCGCAACCAGGATTTTCTGCGCGGGCTGACCATCGCCATCGAGGGGGCGCATGCCTTGCACGAAAACAGCCGCTTCACCTTCCCCATCGCGCTGCACCCGGGGGAAACCTGGCACGCGTGTCTGCGCTACGACCTGACCGACGGCACCGAAACGCTGCCAGGGCCGATGGGCTGCGTGGCGCCAATCGACAACGCCAAAGCCTGGCGCGAATCGGTCCTGAAAATCGAGGCCTCCGACGCCAACTTCCACCAGTTCTGCGCCCAGGCGACGGACGACCTCGCAGCGCTGCGGTTACCGATGGAAATCGAAGGCACTACCGTCACCATGCCCGCCGCCGGCCTGCCGTGGTTCGTAGTGCCTTTCGGGCGGGACAGCCTGATCGTGTCGATGCAGGCCATGCCGCTGTATCCCGATTTCGCCCGCGGTAGCCTGACGGTCCTCGGTCATTGGCAGGCGACCGCGTACGACGCGAAACGCGAAGCCGAGCCCGGCAAAATCATGCATGAATTACGCTACGGCGAGCTGGCGCACTTCAAGCTGATACCGCACACGCCGTACTACGGCACCGCCGACGCCACGCCCTTGTTCCTGATCGCGCTGCATGAAGCCTGGAAAGCCACCGGCGATCGAACCCTGCTGGAACGCCATCTGCGGCATGCCGAGGCGGCCCTGATCTGGATCGACCGGGACGGCGACCGGGACGGCGACGGCTTCCAGGAATACCACGCGCATACCCCCACCGGTTACGAAAACATGGCCTGGAAAGACTCCGGCGACGCTATCAACAACCCAGACGGTACCCCGGTCAAAGGCCCGAAAGCATTGTGCGAGTTGCAAGGCTACGTCTACGACGCCTGGCTGCGTACCGCCGAAATATACGATGCGCTGAGCCAACCCGAAAATGCAGCCAACCTCCGAACCAAAGCCGCCGCGTTAAGCAAAAAATTCAACGCAACGTTCTGGGACGAAAAAGAGGGTTTTTATGCGCTGACCCTGGACGGCGAAAAACGACCGGTGTTCTCCGTCGCCTCCAACCCCGGCCATCTGTTGTGGTCCGGCATCGTCCCCAAAGACCGAGCAGCCCGCGTCATAAATCGCCTGATGCAACCCGACATGTTCACCGGCTGGGGCATCCGAACCCTGTCCAGCCAGCACGCCTGCTACAACCCATACTCCTACCAGAACGGCTCCGTCTGGCCGCACGACAACAGCCTGATCGCCATGGGCATGCACCGCTATGGCTTTCATGAACAAGCCGCGACAATCGCCAGAGCGATCTCCGACGCCGCCAGCTATTTCCAGTCCTTCCAGATACCGGAACTCTACGCCGGCCTAAAGCGCGAGCCCATGAGCTTCCCGGTTCGCTATGCCGGCGCCAACGTGCCCCAAGCCTGGGCCGCCGGCTCCGCCTTCGCCCTGCTCCAATCCCTGCTCGGCATCGCCCCCGACGCGCCCAACGGGACGCTGTATGTAGACCCGCATCTTCCCGATTGGCTGCCGGAAATCACGCTGCGGGATCTCCGCTGCGGCCCCAATATCTACGACATAAAATTCCACCGCGACGCCGCCGCGGAAATCCTGCACGGCGACCCAGCAACGGTGAAAACCGGCATCAGGCCCGGATCAGAACCGCGTTAAGCAGCCGCAACCGGTCCTCCGCCTGCGCCTTCCCCGCGTTCCGCATCTTCTCCCGGAAGCTCGGCCCCACCACCACATGAATGCCCAGAATCGGAGGCCCTTCGGTCCCCGTCATGCGTGCCCGCTCCGCCGCGGCTTCCGCCCGAGCGATGTCGGTGTTGTCGATCCAGTGCTGGACCTGGAAGCCGGCGGCCTCCAGCAGCGAGCGTGTCTCTTCCGGGGTCCGTAAAAAGCTGATCTCCGCCCGGTCGGCCCACATCACTGGGAAATCGATCGGCCCGCCAGGGCCCTGCGCCACGTCCTGGATCGCCAGCCGCCCGCCGGGCTTCAGCACGCGATGCATCTCCGCATAGTACCGTGCCCGGTCCTGGATGTTCATCGCCACGTTTTGCGACCATGCCAGGTCGAACGAGGCATCGGGGAAGGGCAGGTCCAGCGCCGATCCCTGGCGGAAATCCACCCGGTCGGACAGCCCAACCAGCTTCGTCAGCGCCGTCGCGGTGTCCACGAACTCCTGCGTCAGATCCACCCCGCTGACGCCGCAGCCATACGTCGCGGCCAGATAACGCGAAGGCCCGCCGACACCCGACCCGATGTCGATAATACGATCGGACGCCGAGGGTGCCAGCAGCGCCGCCAACTCCGCCGTCGCGGTCCGCCGGCGCGAGTGGAACTCATCGATCGGCGCGAGATCGTCGATCGTCAGGCGGTTCAGGTCCTTCGCGGCCCGCGTCAGCGCCGCCAGCATCCGGTCAAGCAATCCGCCCTTGCCGTAATGCTGGGCGACGTCCTGGATTCGGTCGTGCATGGTACAGAAACCTTTCAATGATCAAATTTGTGCGCAGCCGGGTTGCACGATCAAGCCGACAAGGTCTTGCGAAAACCGGTGCTGGTATTCCATGCGCACCCGGTTCACCGCTTCCAGGCTGGTGGACCCGCTAGGCATTGCCACGATCATCACCTTGGTTGGGTCGGTGACCGTGCGCCGCCCATCGGGCGCGGCCCAGGCCCCCTCGGCGTCAAGGATGGTGTAACCGTCTGGCATGTTGGGGGTGATGACGCCGTCGCGGAACGCTTTCCAGTCCTGGTCGGCGACGAACCCACCGCCTTCGATCGCCCGCCCAAAATACAGTTGGTACACCTGCATTGGTTTGCCGGTGCCGGCGGTACAAACCGCCGCGTCGCCGCCCGCGCACCCCGCCAGCAGCAGCAAAACCAGCGCGAGCAATGGCCTGGGCATAGAATCCGCCTCGCAGTTGGATAAATTCGGAACTTCGCCTTATTATGCCGCCTCACACCGTGGGACGTATAGTGCATCGTATGTTGCCAACCGGCGGCTTTTTTCGCACCAGCCGAGGGCTATGGGTTGCCTGCCTCCTGGTGGTGCTGGTCGTCTGTCTACGCGCCGGCAGCCTGGTGTGGGAGCTGCGGAGCGGTGCCCTGAGCAGCTTGGAACACGATACCCAGGTCATGAGCGGCGTGTTGGCGGCGCAGACATCGCGTTACCTGCAACTGGTCGACACCGGTTTGCAGAGAATTCAGGCAATGGGCGCCGCCCTGCCGGCCGGCAATGCGAACAGCATCCGTGCCCGGCTTGGCAGCCCGGAAACGCATGCGTTCATGGTCGAATTGCTGCAAAGCCTGCCGCAGGCCAACGCGTTTTTAATCGTCGATGCGACCGGCAAAACGATCAGCACCTCGCGGACATATCCCGCCCCCCCGTTCGATTCTTCCGACCGCGACTATTATCGTTCGTTCCTGACGGGCGACGGGGCGGGGCTTCATATCAGCCCACCGGAGATCAGCCGAGCGGTTGGGACGCCGGTGATT
This sequence comes from uncultured Acetobacteraceae bacterium, assembly GCA_903924985.1. Taxonomy (GTDB): domain Bacteria; phylum Pseudomonadota; class Alphaproteobacteria; order Acetobacterales; family Acetobacteraceae; genus Rhodopila. Next base: position 36,436 of record CAIYDT010000074.1, on the reverse strand, counting down.
TTCGTGGCGCGTCGTATCGTTGGGGCCGATGGACAATTTGCTGGCGTCGCGGTCGCGGTTCTCGATGTCGAATATTTCAGCAAGTTTTATGAATCGCTGAATTTGGGCGAAAGCCGGGGCATCACACTGCTCAAAACCGATGGTACGGTACTGCTTCGGTTCCCCGGATCGGTGCCGGAGGGCGGCACCCCGTTTCCGGAAAAAGCAGCGTGGGAAGAGCGCGTCAGGGCCGGAGGCGGCATATTCCGTTCCACCACATTGCTGCCCGGCACCCCCGTGGTGGTTTCCCTGCACCCGTTATCGGATTTTCCCTTGGTGCTGAACGTCTCGTTGCAGGAAGCGACGGCCCTGGCCCCTTGGCAGGGGGTGATACATCTGATCGCATTTCAGTCGGTGGCCGGGGTAGCCGGCATCGTGCTGCTGTTTTTCGTCATCGTCCGCCAGTTCAAGCGGCAGGCGACCCAAGGCCAAGCCCTGGAGGGCACTGCCGGCGCGCTGCGCGAAAGTGAGCAACGGCTGCGCGCATATGCCGAAATGGCGTCCGACTGGTTCTGGGAACAGGACGCGGACCTCCGGTTCTCCTGGACGTCGGCCACCTCGCCCGCGCACCGGATCGGCAGTAACTCCGACGGCCTGATGCGGTGGGAGCTGGTGGGAGCCGACCCTGCCGATCCCGCCTGGGCCGATCATGTCGCGGACCTCAAGGCGCGCCGCCCTTTCCGGGATTTTCGTTACGAGCGCGCCGGCATTGCCGGCGATGTCCGGCATGTCAGCATTAGCGGCGCGCCAGTGTTCGACGCGGACGGCAAGTTCGCCGGCTACCGTGGAACCGGCCGCGACGTGACGGCCGAGGTGGCGGCGGCACGCGAACTGCGCGAAGCCCGCGACCGCGCCGAGGCGGCGAACAAAGCCAAATCCGAGTTCCTGGCCAATATGAGCCATGAGCTGCGTACGCCGCTGAGCGCGATCATAGGCTTCTCCGAACTCATAACCGCCCAGCCCTTCGGCAAGATCGAGCCGCGCTATGCCGAATTCGCCCGGGACATCCTGAGCAGCGGCAAGCATTTGCTGGATCTGATCAACGACCTGCTGGACATGTCGAAGATCGAGGCCGGGCAGTTCAAACTGGCCGATGAGCAAATCGATCTGGTTCCGCTGATCAACTCTTGCCTGACCATGATCGCGCCGCCCGCCGCCGAAGGGCGGGTGTCGATCGTCTGCTCGGACAATTGCCCGCCGGCTGTGCTCAGGGCCGACCGGCGGGCGGTCCGGCAAATCGTGCTCAATCTAATGTCCAACGCGGTGAAATTCACGCCCGAGGGCGGGTCGGTCACAGTAAGGATCGAACCCGCCGAGGGCGGCCTGGCGGTCGTGGTCGAGGATACCGGCATCGGCATCGCCAAGGATGCGCTCGACCGGTTGGGCGAACCCTTCCAGCAGGTCGATGCGTCGATCAGCCGCCGCTTCGGCGGGACGGGGCTGGGACTGGCCATCAGCCGCAAATTATTGGCACTGCACGGCGGGGACCTGCGGTTCGATAGCGAGCCGGGACGGGGCACCATCGTGTGGGCGGTGTTCCCGGCGGACCGAACGATACGGGCCGGTTAACCTGCCTGCACCTGTTCGCCGGTATCCGGGTCCGCCGCTTCGATTTCCATGGGCGTATCGCTGATCCATTCCTCCAGCAGCGCCAGTTCCTCGTCCGACAATTCCAGGCGCGCGCCCTCGCACAGGGCTTCGAGGTTGTCCAGGAACGTGTCGGTCAGGTTATCGCTGGAGTGGTAATCCGACCCGGCGTGCCAGTTGTAGCCGGCGTTTTCGAGGCTGGTCAGCACGTACGACACTGCGTCCCGGCTGATGCGGGCACCCTGTTCGGCGCAGCGCTCATACACGGCGGAGGCCAGGTACCATTGCGTCCATGGCACGCGGGACGCACCGTTCAGGTGCTGGAGTTCCACCGCCATCTGTTCGAACAGCAGCCGGAACTCGTCCGGGCGCAGCGCCGGGCATCCGGACACCCGGGTCACCTTGGTCACCAGAGCGCGCATGTCGTCGCCGGGTTCGGCGGCGCCTTGCGGCCTTCCTTCCCGCCGCGGATGCAGGATGGGATCGTGCGCGAAGCCCGGCGGTTCGGAGATCACCGCGATATGTGGGTCGTTCGCGCCCCGCAGCAGGTCGGCGAAGAGCGCGCCACCCGGCCAATCGGCGCTCTGTGACAGCGGTAGCTGATGCCGGACGATCTGCCCGAGGCGGGCGAGCGGCACCGGCTCCGGTTCCTTCGAGAGGATGTCCCGCACGCAGGCGACGATGCGGGCGGTCAGTGCCGCTTCATCGATGTCCGGCGGCGTTTCAGACGATGGCAGGCAGGACAGGACCCAGAAGCTGGGGTCGGATTTGTCGATCTGCAGCGCGGGATCCCGGCTTGCCATCTCATCCACCAGCCGGGTGAGGGATCCGTAGCCGAACCATTTCAACCCATCGGTCGGGTAGATAAATTCCGGGAAGCCGTTGAACACCGGGATCAGGTGGTTGATCGGCCGCGGTCCACCCTGGCGCAAATAGGATACGGCGGCCTGGGTGACGTTGGTGATCAGCGACGGGCGGGCGCCGTCGGGCCAGTCCTCCGCGTCGCGCGCGATGAGCGCGGCGGCGGACAGACCCATCGCCTGCTCAATGAAATCCTGCTGCCGCACCTGGTTGTCGCAGGCCGCGCGATAGGCGGCGGCGACCAGCGTGTCGCCCAGAATGGTGGTGGCGCGATCGTGTTCCCGCAGCCGCAGCAGCACCGGGGTGAAGTCGGCGTCGCCCGACAGGATGATAAATTCCTCGAAATGCGTCTTGTGGCCGAGGACGTCGATGATATCCATCGCCATGACGATGTCGGCGGAGTTCTTGCCGCGGCTGGTCAGCGGCGGGCAGTCCACCACGGAAAACGCCGCGCGGGTAAAATAGGCTCGGTATTTGCTGAAGCTGTCCTGCGAGTCACGGCCGGGCGGACCGGCCCGGTAGGGGCTGGGTACGGCATTACGCACAGAGCCAACCGGGTTGAGGTAGCATTTGCGCACCAGAATCACCCGTTGCGTGGGCTCGTCGTTTTCGTCGAGGCCCTGCACGTGCTGGCCTTCTTCGAAGAAGCGCAACCATTTGTCGGGCTGGGTGGCGAAGCGTTCGGCGGCTTCCGGGCGGATCCTGTAGAGACCACCGTATACCTGATCGAAGTCGACGAACAACGCGGTGCGGATAGGGGCTTCAGCCAAGGGGAAGTGTCCTTTTTTAAATCGCCGAAAAAAATAAGTCGCTGTCACGGCGGCCTATAGCATCATGACGACCGGTCGAACACCGGTATTTCAAGCGTATGACTCCACGACGATTGCACAAATGCGCGATAGCTGCGGTAATCTTCTGCGTGCGTTCAGGAGATTAATCATATGCAACTCGGCGTTCATTTGCCGCAGGCCGGCACCCGGGCCACCCCGGACAAAATCCTGCGCCACGCCATGCGGGCGGAGGCGCTGGGATTGACCGACGTTTGGGTCAGCGAGCACATCATCGTGCCCAAGGATGCCCCCTATCCCCCGACGCCGGTGTTCTACGATCCCGTCGTGGTGTTGAGCTGGGTCGCATCGGTCACGCGGCGTGTCCGGCTGGGTACCTCAGTGCTGGTGCTACCGATGCGCCACCCGCTGCCCTTGGCGAAAGAACTCGGCACCTTGCAGGAGCTATCGGCCGGGCGCCTGATCCTGGGCGCCGGGGTCGGCTGGCTGGAGGCCGAGTTCGCCGCCCTCGGCGTGCCGTTCAAGGAACGCGGGCGCCGCATGGATGAGGGCATCGCCATGATGCAAGCGGTGTGGAACAACGACCCTGTCAGCTTCGAGTCCAATTGGATCGACGCGAAGATCGACAACATGCGCATGCTGCCGCGCCCGGTCGTGCCCATCCCCATCTGGATCGGCGGTACCGCCGACCGCCAGATCGCGCGGGCGGTCAAGCTGCAAGGCTGGCACGGCAGCCGGCAGTCGCCGGCCGAAATCGCGCCCATCGTCGAGCGCTTGCGCAAGGCGCGACCCGACCCGGACTTCGCGATCTCCATGCGCATTCGGTGGGACGGGGTGGACGCGGCGGAGCTTCGGTCCCGGTTGGCGGAATATGAGGCGCTGGGAGTCGGGCACGTGCTGGTCGAGCCGAACGATCGGGAGGTCGACGATCAGGAGCGGATACTTGAGGGGGTTGGGCGGATCGCGGGGGGCTGAAGGTGCGCCAAATTCGCCTGAACGCCTTCGACATGGCCTGTGTCGGTCACATCCAGCACGGGATGTGGACCCATCCCCGCGACCGGTCGTCGGATTATACGTCCCTCGACCATTGGGTTTCACTCGCGCGCCTCCTGGAACGCGGCCTGTTCGACGGGCTGTTCCTGGCCGACATCCTCGGCGTTTACGACGTCTATGACGACAGCCCAGCCCCATCGCTAAGGGGCGCGGTGCAGATCCCGCTGATCGACCCCATGGCGTTGGTCCCGGCGATGGCGCACGCCACAACGAACCTGGGCTTCGGCGTGACCTGCAACCTGGCCTACGAAACCCCGTTCCTGTTCGCCCGCCGCATGGCGACACTGGACCATCTGACCAAGGGCCGCATCGGCTGGAACATCGTCACCGGTTACCTCGACAGCGCGGCACGGGCGATGGGGTTCTCCGGGCAGATGGCGCATGACGACCGCTACGACCTCGCCGACGAATACATGGCGGCAGTCTATCAATTGTGGGAGGGCGGATGGCAGGACGACGCCGTGATCCGCGACCGAGCGGGCGGGGTCTACACCGATCCAGCGAAGGTCCGTTCGGTGCACCACCACGGCAAGCAGTTCCATATCGACGCCGTGCCGCTGTGGGAGCCTTCGCCGCAACGCACGCCGGTGCTGTATCAGGCCGGGGCCTCCGACCGCGGACGAATATTCGCAGCGCTTCATGCCGAGTGCGTCTTCGTCAACGGCAGCACACGGGCCAACGTCCGCCGCATCGTCTCCGACCTTCGGGCTCGATCGGCGCCGCGCCCGATGCTGGCGTTCGTCGGCTGTTCCGTCGTCACCGGCCGTTCGGAAAAGGAAGCCCGCGACCTGCTGGAGGACTACCGCCGCCACGCCAGCGTCGAGGGCGCGCTTGCCCACGCCGGATCGTCCCTCGGCATCGATTTCGCCCGCTTCGGCATGGATGACCCGATCGACGCCAGCGACAGTCAGGCCGTGCGCTCGAATGTCGAGGCCATCGCCGCCGCGCTGGGCCAGGGATGGAGCAAGCGCAAACTGATCGACCGTTTCGTCCTCGGCAGCCGCCAGCCGCCCATTGTCGGTTCACCCGAGCAGGTGGCGGATGCGCTGATGCTGTGGGTGGAAGAAGGCGATGTCGACGGCTTCAACCTCTCCCGCACCGTGATGCCGGAATGTCTGGAAACGTTCATCGAATTGGTGGTGCCGGTGTTGCAGGAACGCGGGGTTTATAAGGCTAATTATGAAGCCGGGACGTACCGGCAAAAATTATTCGGGGCGGGGCACCGGTTGCCGGACAGCCACCCGGCGGCGGCGGCGCGGTGGAGAGAATTATCGCTTTCGTCTAAAGACGTCGCAACCACGACCGGGTTCGCCGCAAAGCCTGGGCGGCATCGGGCGTAAGGTGCCAGGGCATTTCCTCAGTCATCGTCACACGCTGCCAGCGCGAGCAAGCCTGACATCGCACCGTCTGCTCCGCTTTATCCGGCTCGATCAGCATGCGCGCACCGCAGCATGTGCAAAGGCTGGTTCGGCGCGGATCCCGCCGGGCTTCGTGGAGGATTTGCGTGAACCAGGGGCCACGGGTCATGGCGAACGGCAGGCACCTCATTGGCCACACTCCCCACTGGTTACGTTCGTTGGTTGGCGCGCTTTCTTTTCCCACATCCGATGGAGCGATGCATCACAAACCGTCATAGTTTCGCGGCCCTCATCTCGAGCGTCCGTGAACCCAGGTCCGTTGCCGATGGCGGTCCTCGGGTCAAGCCCGAGGATGACGGAGGGAAGGAACTGCCCCCTCACTCAATCGTAATCCGCGGCCCAGTTCCCCGGCCCCCAGCCGCCCCCCCAACCTTCTCCCAAACCCGCTTCGCCAACGCCGCATAAGCCTTTGCCGCCTCGCTTTCCGGCGCCGAAGCCGCGATCGGAGTCCCCGCATCCGACGCCGTGCGGATGTCCAGCAGCAGCGGGATTTCGCCTAAAAACTCGGTCCCGATCCGCGTGGCCTCTGCCTTCGCTCCGCCGTGGCCGAAGATGTTGGTGGTGTGGCCGCAGTTGGGGCAGCAGAAGAAGCTCATGTTCTCGACCAGGCCAAGCACGGGGACGCGGGTCTTTTCGAACATTTTGACACCACGACGGGCATCGATCAGGGCGATATCCTGCGGGGTCGACACGATCACCGCGCCGGTCAGCGACACCCGCTGCGCCATCGTTAGCTGCGCATCGCCAGTGCCGGGGGGCATGTCGACCACCAGGATGTCGAGGGCACCCCACTCGACCTGGCTCATCATCTGCTCCAGCGCGCCCATCACCATGGGGCCGCGCCAGACCATGGGCGTCTCCTCATCGACCAAAAACCCGATGGACATGCAGGCCAGGCCCCAGGCCGATAGGGGGATCATCTTGTCGTCCCGCACCTCCGGCTTGCGGTTCAGCCCCAACATCCGCGGCAAGGACGGTCCGTAGATGTCGGCATCGAGCAGGCCGACTTTCAGCCCTTGGCGGGCCAGCGACACGGCCATGTTCACCGCGACGGTGGACTTGCCGACGCCGCCCTTGCCGGAGGCCACCGCGACGATGGTCTTCACCTCGGGTAGCAGCATCGGCGCTTTCGCCGGGGCGCCACGCCCGTGCCCATGATCATGCGCATGATCGTGCGCATGCGGTTGCGGTGGCGGCGCCGGACGGGCACCGGGCTTGTGCGCGGTCAGCACGGCGGTGGCGTTGGTGACGCCGGGTTGGCGGCCCAGCAACTGTTCGGCTTCCCGCCGCACCGGCTCCATCGACGCGGCCTTGGCGCGGTCGGTCAGCAGGCTGACCTGCACCAGGCCGTCGCGCACCTCGATTCCCTCGACCAAGCCGGCCGACACGATATCGCGCCCGGTCGCGGGGTCTTTGATGGCACGCAGCGCGTCGCGCAGCGCTTCCGATGAGACTGTTGTCATTCCTTGCAAACCCTTTGCATCCGGCCGATAAGCGCGCGGCCCCTCCATTATGGCGTGCGGCGCCGAAACGCCAACGGCGAAAGCCGGATGGGACGGCAGCAGGAGTTATAGAGACAAGATGTCCTGGAACAATGGCGGCCCAAGCCCGTGGGGATCGGGTGGCGGCAACGACGGTCCCGGTCAACCTCCTCCCGGCAGCCCTCCACCGGGCGGGCCAGGACGGCGTCCGCCCGGCGGCCCACCGGACCTCGATCAGGTCATCGCCCAGGCGCAGGCGTTCATCCGCAACCTGCTTGGCGGCGGCGGGGGCGGCGGCCGAGGCCCTGGCATAGGCGGACCCGGCTTCATCGGCGGCTTCTTCAGCAGCGGGCGCGGCCTGTCCATTCTGGCGATGGCCGTTGTCGCGCTGTGGGTCGCGAGCGGCGTCTACCGTATCCAGCCGGACGAGCAGGGCGTGGTCCTGCGCTTCGGCGCCTACTCCACCTGGACCCCACCCGGCCTGCATTGGCACCTGCCCTGGCCCATCGAATCGGTGGAAAAACCCGCGGTCACCCGCATCAACCGCACCGAGATCGGGTTCCGCTCCGGCGCCGGCGGCATCGTGGAAACCGGCCGCGACGCCGGCGGACGCGATGTGCTGGCGGAAAGCCTGATGCTGACGGGCGACGAGAATATCATCGACATCGACGTGGCCGTGTTCTGGCGCATCCGCGTGGGCACCAATAGCGCGTCCAAGTTCCTGTTCAACGCCCGCCAGCCGGAAACGCTGGTGCGCGGCGTGGCTGAAAGCTCCATGCGGGAGGTGATCGGCCGCACGCCCATCCAGCCCGCGTTGACCCAACTGCGCGCCCAAATCGAAACCGACGTGATGCACCAGACGCAGCAGATCCTCGACCGCTACGACGTGGGCGTGGAGATCACCCAGGTGCAGCTGCAAAAGGTCGATCCCCCGGCCGCCGTCATCGAGAGTTTTCGGGATGTGCAGCGCGCCAATACCGACGCGGACCGGATGCGGAATGAGGCCGAGTCCTTCCACAACGATATTGTCCCCCGGGCCCGAGGCGAGGCCGCTCGGATCGCGGCCGAGGCGCAAGGCGTGAAGCAGGCCTCCGTCGCGCAGGCGACCGGTCAGGCGCAGCGCTTCGAGAGCGTGCTGGCGGCCTATCAGCTGGCCAAGGACGTGACGCTGCGGCGGATGTACATCGACACGATGACGGATGTGCTCAGCCACGCGCAGACGCTGGTGGTGGACGATAAGCTGAAAGGCCTGGTGCCCTTCCTGCCGCTGAACGTCCCCAACGCGGCACCTCGGTTGGTCACGCCGCAATCGGCGCCCTCCCCCGCGCAAGCCGCCCCGACGGGAGCCGCGAAATGAACCGCCTGACAATCGCCGGCATCGCGGCGCTGATCGTCCTGGCGATCGTCGCCAATTCCAGCTTGTTCACCGTGTACCAAACCCAGCGGGTGCTGATCGCGCAGTTCGGTCAGGTGGTGGACACCATCGACACGCCCGGCCTGCACGCCAAGCTGCCCTTCGTACAGGATGTCATCAGCTTCGACCGGCGCCTGCTGAACGTCGAGTTGCCCGGTGAGGAAGTGATCCTGGGCGATCAGCGCCGCCTGATCGTAGACAGTTTCACGGTCTTCCGCATCGCCGACCCGCTGAAGTTCTATCAGGCGGTCGGACCCATCCCCGACATGATCCGGGGACGGTTGAACTCCATCGTCACATCGTCGCTGCGCCGGGTGTTGGGCAAGAACTCCCTGCTCGACGTGTTGTCGGCGGATCGCGAACGGATCATGTCGACGATCCGGGAGCAGGTGAACGCCGACATGGTGAACTTCGGCGTGTCCATCGAAGACGTCCGAATCCGTCGCGCCGACCTGCCGGAAGAAAACACCCAGGCCATTCTGTCGCGCATGCAGTCCGAGCGGCAGCGCATAGCGGCTCAGGCCCGAGCGGAGGGCGCCGAAGCCTCCGCCCGTATCCGCGCCGACGCGGAGCGGGAACGCACCGTGCTGCTGGCCGAAGCCCGCGCCACGTCCGACCGGTTGCGCGGCGAGGGTGAGGCCGAGGCCACCCGCCTTTATGCCGCTGCCTTCAACAAGGACCCGCGGTTCTTCAGCATCTGGCGCACGCTGCAAAGCTATCGCGACGTGTTCGATGCGGGCGGTGCCCGGTTGGTACTAACGCCGGACAACGAGTTCCTGCATTATCTGCAAGCGGCGCCGCCGGCCACCGGGCCTTGACCGCCAACCCTGTCATTCCAGGGGGATGACAGGGTAAGGTATGCGCCCCATATGCGGCCCATTCGCCCAGGAAACCCGACCCATGCGTTTGCCCACTTCCACCTTCCTCCGAGCCGCTCTGCTGGGCAGCGTGGCAGCGTTCGCGCTGCCGGCCGTTGTCGTTCTGCCGCTGGCACCGGCCATGGCGCGTTCGGCGCCGGACAGCTTCGCCGATCTGGCGGAAAAGCTGCTGCCGGCGGTGGTAAACATCTCGTCCTCGCAGACGATCCAGGCCAAGGGCGGCAAGCCTGACGCTGGCCCTGAAGCACCCGTATTTCCGCCAGGATCCCCTTTCGAGCAGTTCTTCAAGGACTTTATGAACCGCAATCGCCCGCGCGGCGGCGGCGGCGATCAGACGCCGGAGCGGAAAGCGCAGAGCCTTGGGTCGGGCTTTGTCATCGACTCCAGCGGGCTGATCGTGACCAACAACCACGTGATCGATGGCGCCGATGAGATCAGCGTGACTCTGCAGGACGGCACCACGCTGAAGGCCACATTGGTTGGCCGGGACGAGTCCGGGGACATCGCGCTGCTGCGGGTCAAGCCGGACAAGCCGCTGGCGGCGGTGGCGTTCGGCGACTCCGAGAAGTCGCGCGTCGGCGATTGGGTGCTGGCGATCGGCAATCCCTTCGGCCTCGGCGGCAGCGTCACCGCCGGCATCGTGTCCGCGCGTGGGCGCAACATCCACCAAGGGCCGTACGACGACTTCCTGCAAACCGACGCGGCCATCAACCAAGGCAATTCCGGCGGCCCGCTGTTCAATATGGACGGCGAGGTCATCGGCATGAACACCGCCATCTACTCCCGCTCCGGCGGTTCGGTGGGCATCGGGTTCTCCATCCCGTCGAAGATGGTGAAGACCATCGTCGCGCAGCTGAAAGACGTCGGGCACCCCGTGCGCGGCTGGCTGGGCGTCCGGATCCAGCAGGTCACGCCCGATATCGCGGAAAGCGTCGGCCTGAAGGACGCCACCGGTGCGATGGTCGCCGGCGTGAACGACGGCGGCCCGGCGGACAAGGCGAAGCTCCACAACGGCGACATCATCCTGAAATTCAACGGCCAGGATGTGAAGGACATGCCGGCTTTGCCGCGCATCGTCGCGGAAAGCGATGTGGGCAAGCAGGTTCCCATCGTCGTCTGGCGCGACGGCAAGGAACTCACCCTGACGGCCACGCTGGCGGAGAAACCGAGCGACGCGGAGTTGGCGGCGGGCGACAATGGCGGAAAATTGGATACCAGCAAGCCCACGGAGCTGACTGGGCTTGGCCTCAAAATCGCGCCGATCACCGCCGACCTGAAGGACAAATTCCAGCTCGGCGCCGATCAGAAGGGTGTGGTGATCGTGGACGTCGTCCCCAACACCCCGGCCACCGAACGCGGCCTGAAGCCCGGCGATGTCATCGTCGAGGTGCAGCAAACCGCCGTCAGCACCCCGGACGACGTGAAGAAGCGCATCGACGCGGTGCGGAAGGAAGGCCGCAAATCCGTGCTGATCCTGGTGCAGGGGCACGACGGCCTTCGCTGGGTGCCGCTGCCGCTGTCCAACGAAAAGGACAAGGACAGGAAGCCGGGCTAGGCCCGCGCCTCAGGGAGACCTCTCCGCGGCGCGTAAAATGACAGATGACATGACAGGTCCCGAAACCCTATAAACCTGGATCGTCAACGAACGGCCCGGGGGAACGGCCCGGGGGAACGGCCCGGGGGAACGGCCCGGGGGAACGGCCCGGGGGCACGACGCCGGGAAGGGAGAGAGACCTTGTTGGGACGCATCATCGGCTCTTTGGTCGCGATCGGACTGTACGAAACGGCCATGATCCTGGCCACGCCGCGACTGCTGATCGCGTCGGGCCAGGCCGCTGGCGGACAGTTCGAGAACAGCGACAGCTCCTTTGTCGTGGCATCGGTCCGTATGGGCATCTACGGACAGTTGGGCGCGTTGCCGGCGATCGTTCTGCTTGTCGTGCTGCTGTTGATCTGGTGGGGGCCGATCCGGCAGCGCCTGGCCGGCCGCACGATGGCCGCCGCCTTATGCCTGCTGCTCGGGACCGCTTCGGCCCAGGCCTATTATGACAAGACCGACTACACCGAGGCCTATACCATCCTGCCGAACGAATCGGCGTTCTGGATCCCCGATGCCGGCGCCAACAAGGACGGTCAGGCGCAGTTCGAGTCGGAGGCTTACCTCAACGCCAACAAGATACCGCTGAAACGGTTCATCGTTCCCCACACGAAGCTGCAAGGCTCCGGTGGGTTCTTCGATTTCTACGTCCCCTCCGGGCGGCTGATCATCGTCGACCGCACCCCCTACTCCCGCGAGTGGGTTGACGCGACGGATCGCGGCACGTCGAAAAAGAAGGAAGGCTTCCCCTGCCAGACCAGCGAGGGGTTGAACGTGACCGTCGGCATCTCGATCGGTGCGTCGGTGCCGGAGGCGAACGCGGCAAAATATTTGTACCGGTTCGGCGTGCTGCCGATCTCCGGCGACCGGACCAGTCCGACTGTCATCTTCACCTCGGTCTATTACAGCCGCCGGCTGGCGGAGGTGATGGACGACGTCGGACGCAAGAAGGTGCAAACCCTGGTTTGCGCCGAGATCACCGCCAGGAACTTCGACAAGGCCAATTCCGAGGCCAACCAGATCATCGAAACGGTGCGCAAGAACGCGATCGAGTATTTCGCGTCCGTCGGGATCTCCATGGATTTCCTGGGCTGGGCCGACACGTTCGGCTTCGACAAGGACGTGCAGGACGCGGTGAACCGGCGCTACATCGCGTCGCAAGACAAGGAAATCGCGACCGCGCTGGCGCCCTACGCCGATACCATCCAGAAGCTGGCGGCGGCACACGCGCTACGGTCGTTCGGCGATCACAGCGACGGCAAGCTGCCCACCACGATCGTCGGGTTGCCGCCGGATCTGGGTGGGCTGCTGGGGACGTTGCTCAAGACCGGCAACCCGCCACCGCCGGCGCACTGATCACGCTGTTCCGGTAATATCCGCCGCACGGTAGCCCTGCGCGAACAGCAACGCGCGCAGATCGGCGTGATCGACCCTGGCACGCGCCTCGGCCGCGACGATGGGCTTGGCGTGGTAGGCAACGCCCAACCCGGCCTCCCGCAGCATATCCAGATCGTTGGCGCCGTCGCCGACCGCGAGTGTGGCCTTGAGCTGCACGCCGCGTTCGGCCGCGAGGTCGCGGAGCGCATCCAGCTTGGCGGTGCGATCCAGGATCGGTTCCTGTACCTGCCCCAGCAGCACCCCGTCCGCGTGCAGCAGCTCGTTGGAGCGGTGCATGTCGAACCCCACCTGCGCCGCGACCCGGCCGGTGAAGAAGGTGAAACCGCCGGAGATCAGGGCCGTCAACGCCCCATGCGCCCGCATCGTGGCGACCAGGTCGGCGGCGCCTGGGGTCAGGCGGATGCGTTCCCAGGTTTGGTCCAGCGCCTCGACCGGCAGGCCCTTCAGCATGCCGACGCGTTCCCGCAAAGCGTCCTTGAAGTCCAGTTCCCCGTTCATCGCCCGGGCAGTGATCGCGGCGATCTTCTCGCCGATGCCGGCGATGACGGCGAGTTCGTCCAGGGTCTCACCGGTGACGATGGTGCTGTCCATGTCGGCGATCAGCAGCCCCTTACGCCGCCCGCGCGGCCGGACCGGGATGGCGTCCACCGGCGCGTCTTCCAGCGCGGCGCGCACGAGGTCCATGTCGGGCGCGGCGGTCAGGGGGATATCGGCGGCCTCCCCAGGCGAGAGGATGACCGGCATGCCGGCGCGCAAGGCGTCGCGGACGCGGTTGATAAGGGCCGGGGTGAGCGATGCCGCTTCCCGGTTTGCGACCAGAGTCAGGATGTAATGCATGATGCGGCGGACCCTGGCAGCGGGATGGCGGTGAGGCAATGGGGGGGCGGCGCGGGGCCAACCTGTCGGTCGATGATCGACCTGAGGTCGTCCGGTAGCTGAACCCGCACAATTCCCATATGCCCTCCATGTGGCGGCGCATGCCTGCCATTCAAGGCATCGGAGCCCGCCCCATTATTCAATCAGGATGACGTGACTGCGCTGGGAGTGGGCCTGGCACGAAAGGTCGTCTCAAAAATCTTGCCCAGATGCCTGGCAATAGAGTAGGAACGTAGCATGAACCTACATTTCGCCGCGGTGCGCGGTGCCTACTCCCGGTCGTCCCCGACGAACTGTGTGCATAGTGCCCTCATTGGTCCGCGCATTCCGAAGATTTTTCAGCGTCCAACGGGATACGCCGAAAAATCCGCGGACCAAACCCCCCTTGCACCGTGAAGCGATGCCGACGTCGTGGGCTGTCGATGAAGGAGCGGTGACACGGGGGGAGAAGACCACGGTTCCGCACCTCGCTCAGATGCCTATGCACCGTGAGCCGGTGCCGAAGGCAAAGATGTATTGCCTTACGAAGACGGGCGCCGTGAATTCCAGCGGCTGCTTCAAGGCCGGTGCTGACGGCGGTCCTCGGGTCAAGTCCGAGGATGACGGAAAAGAGAGGGCCGGGTCCCAAATGCAATCCGCCTGGAGGGGGATGGGTCATCCCGCGCAAACGTCCATGCAACCTGAGACAATGCCGACTCCGCGCCCGTCGCGCGAAACCTGTTTGGCGGCGCGGCAAATGGAACCCCTCCAGCCCGCATGGAAGCCTATGCACCGTGAAGCGATGCCGACCCGCCCCCTACAACCAAGGCGAAGTCCCCCCAGGCGCCACCGCCCGAGGTCCCTTCGGCCGGTCGTCCGCCAAAGACCGGTCGATCGCCCGCATCACCCGGCGTTTCATCAGCTCGAACGCCGAGGACAGCTTGTCCCGCGGCCGGGGTAAATCCACCTGCATGCTCTCATGCACCCGCCCGGGCCGGGGTTTCATCACTACGATGCGGTCGGCCAGCGTCACTGCCTCATCCACGTCGTGGGTCACCATCAGGATGGTGGGTTTCAGCTCCGCCCACAGGCCCAGCACCAGCTCGTGCAGGCTGCCTCGGGTGAACGGGTCCAAAGCCGAAAACGGCTCATCCAGCAGCAACACCCCGGGATGCCCGATCAAGGCCCGAGCAATGGCGACACGCTGGGACTGGCCGCCGGAGAGGTCGCGGGGCCAGCGGGCACCATACCCGGCCAACCCGATGCGTTCGATCAGCGCCTCGGTCCGGCGCTGCCGCTCCGCGGCCTCAAGCCGCTGTCCGCCGAAGGCGATGTTGGCGCCGACCTTCAGCCATGGCAGCAGCCGAGGCTCCTGGAACACCGCGCTGATCGCCGAGTGGGTGCCGCTCAGAGCCTCGCCCCCCACCAGAATCGTCCCGGCGCTTGGCACGTCCAGCCCCGCCACCAACCGCAGCAGGGTGGTCTTGCCGCAGCCGGAGCCGCCGAGGATCGCGACGATCTCCCCCTCGCTCGCGCGGATCTGGATGTCGCGCAGGGCCTCGGTGCCGTCGGCGTAGGTTTTTCCCACATGATTGATGGCGAGGTTCGTCATAGCCGCACCCGCACGGTGTCCTGCCAGCGCAACACCGGAACGCTGATTGCCACCAGCACGCTGTCGCAGGCTTTACCAAGCAAGGCAAACACGATCATCGCCACCAGGATGGTGTCGGCACGGCCCATCTGCTGGCCGTCCAGCAGCATGTATCCCAGCCCCTCCGACGCGCCCATCAGCTCCGCCGCCACCACGAACATGAACCCCAGGCCCAGGCCGGTGCGCAGCGCGGCGAACCAGGCGGGCATGACGGCGGGGCCGGTGATCCGAAACGCGATGCCCGTGGTGGACAGACCGAAGACCCGCCCGACCTCCACCAGTTTGCGGTCGACGCCTTGGATGGCGCTCAGCACGCCCAGATACACCGGGAAGAACACCCCCATGGCGATCAGCGCGAGCTTGGAGGTCTCGAATATCCCTAGCCACAGGATGAACAGCGGCACCCAGGCCAGCGACGGGATGGCGCGCAGGGCCTGGATCGTCGGGTCCAGCAACCGCAACGCCAACCCGCTGGCGCCCGTCAGCACGCCGAACAGCGTGCCGGCCACGGCACCGAACAGGAAACCCAGGCCGATCCGCGTCATGGTAGCGGCGACATGCGTCCACAGCTCCCCCGACTCGGCCAGCGCGATGGCGGTGTGCAGCAAGTGCGACGGCGGCGGCATCAGCCGCCCGGCGGCGAGGCCGCTGTCCACCGCGGCTTCCCATACCACGCCGAGGACGACCGGGATGATGAACCCGGTCGGCCTCATGCGGGGAGGTAGGACGGGTCGATCATGCCGTTGGTGATGGAAGCCATGTCGAGCTTGTCGTCCAGCACGCCGGCGGCCTGCAACGCCTTGCCGGCCTCGATGATGGTCGCGGCCTGCACGGCGCCGATCTTGCCGGACGTGATATCGGTCCGTTCCAGTTGCTTGGAAATCACCGGATCGGCCAGCTTGGTGGCCGCCATCATGCTGGCCTTCAGTTCCGCCGGGTGGGCCAGGCACCACTTGCGGGCTGTCTCGTAGACGGTCAGCACGCGCTTGACCAAGGCGGGGTTGGCCTTGGCGAATTCCTCCCGCACGTTCAGCACGCCCCAGGTGTTGGCCTCCGGCTTGCGGTAGAACAGGCGGGCGCCGCTCTCGACCTCCGCCGCCGCCATCATGGGGTCGAGGCCGGCCCAGGCCACCACGTCGCCCCGCTCCATCGCAATGCGGCCGTCGGCGTGCTGTAGCAGCACCAGCTTGACGTCCTTCTCCGACAGGCCGGCGCCGGCGAGGGCGCGCACCAGGAAGATGTGCGGGTCGGTGCCACGGGTGACCGCAACGCGCTGGCCCTTGAGGTCGGCGACGGCCTTGATGGGGCTGTCCTTCTGCGTCACCAGCGCCGTCCATTCGGGGCGAGAGAAGACGTAGATGCTCTTGATCGGGTTGCCGTTGACCTTTGCGATCAGCGCCGCCGCCCCGGCGGTGGAGCCGAAATCCAAAGAACCGGCATTCAGGAACTCCAGCGCCTTGTTGGACCCGGCCGACATCACCCAGCGGATATTGATCTTATCGGCGGCGAACTCCTTCTCCAGCAAGCCCTGATCTTTGAGGATCAGGCTGACCGGGTTGTACGTCGCCCAGTCCACCCGGATCTCATCCGGTGCGGCGGCGCGGGCACCCCCGATGGCAAAGGCGGCAAGGGCGGCACCGCCGAGGGTGCGGCGGGTGAGGATATGGGTCATGGAGTCTCCTGTGTCTGCTTTGGGGCGGCCGCACCACTTCGCCACACCGTCATGGTTCGGGCCTGACCCGACCATCTCAGGAAGCGATAGCACGAGGCGTTCGCGCGATTCCGCGTCCTAGTACCGCAGAAGGAGGTCGGGTCAAGCCCGACCATGACGGTTTCAGGCTGCCTGGTCGAGCAACTGCGCGATGCGGCGCAGCCCAAGCTGATACCCCAGCGTGCCGCAACCGGCGATCACCCCGTCCGCCCGTAGCGAGACGAACGACCGGTGCCGGAATTCCTCGCGCTTATGCACGTTCGAGATGTGCACCTCGATCACCGGGTGGTCGAAGGTATTGAGCGCGTCCAGCACCGCGACCGAGGTGTGGGTGAACGCCGCCGGGTTGATCACCAGACCGCACGCCGTTTCCCGAGCCTCGTGGATCCAGTCGATGATCTCGTATTCGCGATTGCTCTGCTGAAATACCAGATCGAGCTTCAGTTCCGCCGCCAGCGCTCGGCAATCCCGCTCCACATCCGCCAATGTCTCGTGGCCATAGATGTGCGGCTGGCGCTTGCCGAGCAGGTTGAGGTTGGGACCGTTCAGCATGTAGACGAGGCGACTCATGGAGGCTCCTTTTGTGTTAGTGCTTCGCCAATATCTGGCCGAGGAAATCCCTCGTACGCCGATGCACGGGATTGCGGAAGAACACCTCCGGTTCGGCTTCCTCGACGATTTCGCCTTTTGCCATGAAGACCACCCGGTCCGCGACCTGACGGGCGAAACCCATTTCATGCGTGACGCAGATCATCGTCATGCCGTCGGCGGCGAGTCCGACCATGGTGTCGAGCACCTCGCTCACCATTTCGGGGTCGAGGGCGGAGGTCGGTTCGTCGAACAGCATCACCTTCGGCTCCATGCACAGCGCCCGCGCGATGGCGACGCGCTGCTGCTGGCCGCCGGACAGTTGCGCCGGATATTTAGCGGCCTGATCGAGGATTTTGACACGATCCAGATAGCGACGCGCGGTTTCTTCCGCGGTGGCGCGGTCCACGCCGCGGGTGCGCATCGGTGCCAGCGTGCAATTTTGCAGGATGGTCAAATGCGGGAACAGGTTGAAGCTTTGAAACACCATACCGACCTCGCGCCGGACGGCGTCGATATTTTTCATGTTGTCGCTGACCACGATGCCATCCACCACGATGCGCCCCTTCTGGTACGCCTCCAAATGGTTGATGCAACGGATCAGTGTGGATTTTCCCGATCCAGACGGCCCGCAAAGGACGATTTTTTCGCCTTTGCGGACCGACAGATCGATCGATTTCAAGGCCTGGAACGCGCCATACCACTTCTCCACGCCATCCATCAGGATGAATGGCGCTTCGCCGGCGACGGGTTGGGACATGGCGGGATCTAGGCCTGAAAATCAGCTGACGGTGAATGGTACGCCTTCGACGGTGTCCGGGAATGTCGGCGGGTTCATGTGCATCCATTTCATGTAGGGCTTGGCCAGATCGCCGTTCGCCTTGATCTTGTCGATGAACGCGTTCAGCGCCGTGTTCATCGCCTTGTCGCCGAGGCGGCCACACGCGCCATTGTGCAGGCGGGTGAATTCCAGCTTATCCTCGTAGACGCCCGGCTTCGATTGGTTCAGACGATCGACGTAGAACATGTTGCCGCCGACGGCCGTTACCTGACCGGACAGCAGCGCCTGTATGGTGGAGGCATCGTCGTCGAAGCGGCGAATTTCGGTGCCTTCCGGCGCGTTTTTGGTAATCTGCGTGTCCTGCACGCTGGAACGCGGCACCCCGATGACGAAGTGCTTCATGTCGGCGTTGGTCTTGACCGTCGCGGTCTTGGCGGCCACCAGCGTGATGATGTTCGACACATAGGGCTTGCTGTATTGCACGGCCTTGGCGCGATCCGGCAGCATCGCCATGGTCGCGAACAGCACGTCGCAGCGGCCGGTGACCAGCGCCGGAATGCGGTTGGCAACGGCGAGCGGCATGAATTCGGCGGTGACGCCCAGATAGGCGGCGAACAATTTGCCGACATCGGCGTCGAAACCCTCCTGCACGCCGCTGGTGTTGACGAAACCCCAGGGTGGGTTGTCGCCTTGGATGCCGATGACGACCTTGCCCTTCTTCTTGACGTCGTCGATCGTGTCGGCGCGCGCCGCGGACGGCAGCAGGCCGACCCCGAGCGTCAGCATCGCAGATTGCAGCAGCGTGCGGCGTTGCAAGTCTGTCATGTCACTGTTTCCTTCGGTTGGGGTTTCAGGCTCACCGCGATGCAGCGGCGAATTTGGCTTCAAGTCGAGCGCTGTAGAGTGAAAGAGGCCAGCACAGGAAGAAATAGATCGCGCCGACGACGCCGAATACCAGGATCGGTTCGAATGTCGAATTCGATACGATCTGGCCCGCGCGCGCCAGTTCTATGAAGCCGACGATGGCCGCCAGCGACGTGCCCTTGATGAGCTGCACCAGGTAACCGACGGTCGCGGGCTGTGCGATACGGAAGGCCTGCGGCAGAATGATGTCTTTCATGCGGGACGTGTAGTGCAGCCCCAGTGCGCTCGCGGCTTCGGTTTGACCGCGCGGCAGGGCCTGAATGGCGCCGCGCCAGATATCGCCGAGGAAGGCGCTCGCGTTCAGAGTGAATCCGATCGCCACCGCCGCCCAGGCCGGCACCTGGATGCCGATCAGGCCGAGTCCGTAATAGACGACAAACAGCTGCATCAGCAGCGGCGTGCCCTGAAACACCGCGATATAGCCGATCATGATGCGGCGGAGCAGGGCGTTCTCGGCCGTCCGCCCGAGCGCGACCAGCAATCCAAACACGCCGCCGCCAATGAAGGCTATGGCGGACAGCAGGATCGTCCACAACAGTCCGTTCAGCAGGAAACCCAGCTCGCCAAATCCAAATCCGTGGTTCATGGCCGCGTCCTCACCGGGTCGGGTAGCTGAAGTAGCGGCGGGAAATGACGGCGAAACCGGTCATCATGATCCACGAAATCGCCAGATACATCAGCGTGATGGTGAAATAGACCTCGAAGCTGCGGAACGTGTCGGACTCGATGCGCTGAGCGACCGAAGTCAACTCGTACGCGGCCACCGAGGTGCAGATGCTGGAGGTCAGCGTCAGCATGATGAACTGGCCGGTTAGCGCCGGATAAATCGCCCGCAGCGCCGGCTTGAGGATAATCAGCCGGAACACCTGCGCCTTGTGCAGCCCGAGGGCGAGACCGGCTTCGGTCTGGCCTTTATGGATGCTCTGCACACCGCCGCGAATGATCTCGATCGCATAGGCGCCGCCGTTGACCCCGAGGGCGATGATAGCGGTCTGGGTCGGGTTCAGCCGCACGCCCAGGCCGGGCAGCGCGAAGAACAGGAAGAAGATCTGCACCAGGAAGGGTGTGTTGCGGATGATCTCGATGAATGCCTTGGTGCCGATGCGCGGGACGGCCCACCGAGAGTCCCGGGCGATCACGCCGCCGATGCCAATCGCCAATGCCAGCGCCATGCCCGACAACGCGAGCTGGAACGTGCCCAGACAGCCCCAGAGGAGCGTCGGGAATGCATCGTAAACGACGCTGAAATCGAGCTTCGGTCCCACGCTTTCGTCCAATGTTCGGATGTGGGTAGCGCGTCCGTCAATAGGCTCGGCGGCAGGCGTTTACCATAGGCAGGCATGGTGACAAGGCGGTGGTATCGGTCATCCCCCAACCCTTATTTGCTCTGTACCAACTCGATCATAATCCCCTCCGGTCCGCGGACGAATGCCAGGCGCAGGCTGGCATCGCGATTCAGCGGCCCGATCGGGACCTCCGCCCCCTTCGCCCGCAGCTCGGCACAGGCTGCGTCCACGTCGTCCACCGTGAAGCCGAAATGCTCCGTGCCGTAGTACGGGAATTGGGGTGCCTCCTGCATCGGGTCTTGTGGGTGCTTGGGCGCCACCAAGATGCGCTGGCCGCCGACTTTCATCGTGACCCGCATCTGGCCGGGGTACAGCGTGCCGGGCGGGTAGATGCCGCGGGCCACCTCGGCGCCGAACATGGTCTCGAACCAGGTGGCCATGGCATCCGGGTCGTGGCTGCGCAGGTGAACATGGTCGAAATGGTAGGTGCGCATCGGTTTTTTCCTCCTGGCGTTAACGATTTATCAACACATACGGGGTTATGAGTGGCCGCGACGATACCACGATCTACCCCAAGGGAAAATTGAGGCTGCCATGCGTCTACCTCTTTTACTGCTGTTGCTCGCCGCCGGCTGCGCCCCAGGCCACGGGCTGCCCGACCTGCCGGACGCGTCGTCGTCGAACTACCGCCTCGGCCCCGGCGACGCCGTGCGCCTCATCACCTTCGGGGAGGACGCCCTGACCGGCGAGTTCCACGTCAACGACAGCGGCGCCATCGCCGTGCCGCTGATCGGCTCCGTCCGTGCCGCCGGGCTGACGACGCACCAGTTGGAGGCCGCCGTGACCACCACTCTGAAGCGGGCCAACATGCTGCGCGACCCCTCGGTGGTGGCGGAAATCACCGCCTACCGCCCCATCTTTGTCCTGGGGGAGGTCAGCAAGCCCGGCCAATACCCCTACCAGCCCGGCATGACGGTGGTGACGGCCGCAGCTGTGGCAGGCGGGTTCACTTACAGGGCGGTGGAGGGCTATGCTTCGGTGGTCCGCACCCAGGACGGGCAGGCCGTCGAGGGCAAGGCCATAAGGCAGACCTTCGTACAACCCGGCGATGTCATCACCATTTTCGAGCGGCGGTTCTGATCTTGCAACGCATCCTTCTGGTTCTGACGATCGTGCTGCTGGGTGCCGCCGGGTCCGCCCCCACCCCCGCGCCCGGCCCGCTGCGCATCGTGGGCGGGGACGCAACGGGCGGCTGCATCGCCGGCGCAGAACGCCTGCCATCGTCCGGGGAAGGGTTTCAGACCATCCATTTGAACCACAGCAGCTTCTGGGGTGCCCCGCCCGTCATCGAGCGCGTCAAGCTCTTGGGCGCGCAGGCGCATAAAGCCGGGCTGGCGGATTTCTACGTGGAGGATATATCCAACCCCCGAGGCGGCCCCATGCCCGGCGGCCATGCGGCGCATCAGGTTGGGTTGGACGCCGATATCGGGTTGGACCCGCGCCCCAAAGCCGCGCTGAGCGCGATGGAACGTGAGACTATCGAAGTCGCCAGCGTCGTCCGCGGCGATCAGCGCGGCGTCGATCCCGCGCGGTGGACTCCGGCCGCGATGGCGCTGCTGCGGTTGGCCGCCGGACTGCCGGAGGTCGATCGCATCCTGGTAAACCCCGCGATAAAGAAGCAACTCTGCCAGGAGGTGACGGGGGATCGTTCGTGGCTGCGCCTGATCCGCCCCTGGTACGGGCACCGAGCGCATATGCACATCAGCTTCAAATGCCCGGCTGGGCAGTCGGAGTGCGTGCCGATGCTGCCTCCTCCGCCGGGTGACGGGTGCGACGCGACCTTGCAGTGGTGGTTCGACCAGTTGGACCATCCGGCCAAACCGGAGACCCCGGCCCATCCGCCGAAGCCTCGCGTGCTGCCGGCGGCGTGTAAGGCGATCATGGCGGGGGGGTGAGGGGTAGCGCGGCCGGCGTTGAGCCGGACACGACCGATGCATGGATCGGCGCGACCGCCAAGATGCACGCATTGGAGGTCCTGACCTTCAATATGGCGGATTTCCACCCTATGGGGATCGCCTGCCGGAACCCGATGACCGATCTGCCACCAGGTTAAATGTTCCGGAGGAGGGTAGCGCCGGGATGGCGCCAATGCGGCTCCCCACCGAACCGGAGGACATTGGCCGCAGCGGGATCGATACCGCACGCTGTTGCTCAGCGGATTTATGCAGATATGCCAATCCCGCGGCAGACCGAAAGCCAGCCGAGTTGGGCCCCACCCGGGCAGACCTGGAAGGGGGGCAGTCCCGCCCCACCATCGTCCCCAGCCCCGCCGCCAACCGCCACCTTGCACCATCGCCACGAACCCCTACCTTTCACCCATGACAAACGTGGCGGAACTGCCCGGACGGGGCGTAGTCGTGGTCGGAGGGGAGGATCGGGTCTCCTTACTCCAGGGCCTGGTGTCCAACGACGTGGCCGAGGCCGCGCCGGGCCGCGCCGTGTGGGCCGCGTTTCTGACTCCCCAAGGCAAATGGCTGGCCGACTTCTTCGTGCATGCCGACGGTGACCGCCTGCTGCTGGACGCCGAGCGGGCGCAAGTCCCGATGCTGGTGCCACGTCTCCAGCGCTACCGGTTGCGCGCCAAAGTCACCGTCACCCCAGCAGAGGACTACCGCGTCTACGCGGCCTGGGGCGGGCCCCCGCCCCCCTGCCCCATCGCCGCGCCCGACCCACGCCTCCCCGCCGCTGGCTGGCGCCTGATATCCGCCACACCCATCGAAACCAACACCACCGAAACGGCGTACGATTCCCACCGTCTGTCCCTCGGCCTCCCCGACGGTTCCCGCGACATGGAGGCGGAAAAATCTATCCTGCTCGAGGCCGGCTTCGACGAGCTGCGAGGCGTGTCCTGGAGCAAGGGCTGCTACATGGGGCAGGAGTTGACCGCCCGCACCAAATACCGCGGCCTGGTCAAGCGCCGGCTGGTGCCGGTGGCCATCGACGGTCCGTCACCGGACCCCGGCACCCCCATCCTGAAAGGCGGCATCGACGTCGGCACGATGCGCTCGTCACGCGACGGTGCCGGCCTCGCGGTCCTGCGGCTGGACGTACTAAAAGCCGACGCCCCGCTGATCTGCGGGGAGGCCAGGCTCACGCCGACCGTCCCCACCTGGATGCACGTCTCATGACCCCCGATCCCATCATCGACTGGGAATCCCGCTACCGTGACGGCGCCACCGCGTGGGAGCGACCCGGCCTTAACGACGCTTTTCTGACCTGGCGCGACCACGGCCTGCTCACCCCCTGCCGCATCCTGGTCCCCGGCGGCGGCCGTAGCGCCGAACCCCTCGCGATGGCCGAGGCCGGGTTCGACGTCACCGTGGTAGACCTCGCCGAGAGCGCCGTCGCAGCCCAACGCGCCCGCTTGGATCATCTCCACATCAAGGCTCGGGTGGAACTCGCCAACCTGCTGACGTGGGAGCCATCACAACCCTTCGACGCGATCTACGACCAGACCTGCCTCTGCGCCCTGCCCCCCGCCGCCTGGCCGGAATACGAACAACGCCTGCACCGCTGGATAAAACCGAACGGCGCGCTGTTTATCCTGTTCATGCAGACCCACACCGCCGGCGGCCCGCCCTTCCACTGCGACATGAAAGCCATGCACCGCCTGTTCCCCGCGGACCGCTGGCGCTGGCCCGAGCATCTGGATGCGCCGGTGGAACATCTCTCCGGCCGCTCCGAACAACCGGCGGTGTTGCACCCCATCGCCCCATGACCGAGGGCCTGACCTCGGCCGAGGCCGCGCGCCGCCTGGCCGAACAGGGCCCAAACGTGGTCGTTGAAGAAAAACCGCATCCCATCCGCCGCTTCCTCGGCCACTTCTGGTCGCCCGTTCCCTGGATGCTGGAAGCCACCGTCATCCTGCAACTTGCCGTGGGCGAACGGGTGGAAGCCCTGATGATCGCCACCCTCCTGCTGGCGAATGTCGCCCTCGGTGTGGTGCACGAAACACGGGCGGAGGCGACGCTGGCATTACTGAAGCAACGGCTGTCCCCGAAGGTCAGGGTCAAAAGGGACGACGCCTGGGTGGACGGGGCATCGGAAAATCTGGTCGTCGGCGACCTCGTGCAACTCTCGCTCGGCGGCATCCTGCCTGCCGATCTGCGCATCGCCAGGGGCCAACTGCTGCTGGACCAGTCCATGCTGACCGGCGAGTCCATCGCCATCGAGGCCGGCCCCGGCGCCGTCGCCTATGCCGGCGGCCTGATCCGCCGCGGCGAGGGCACCGGGGAGGTCACCGCCACCGGCGCCCGCACCTTCTTCGGCCGCACCGCCGAACTGGTGCGCGTGGCCCACATCGAAAGCGGCGAGCAGAAGGCCGTCGTGTCGGTCGTCGAGGCCTTGACGGTGGTGAACTTCACCATCGTGGTAGGCATGGTCGCTTATGCTCACATGATCGGGATGGGCGTGCCGGACATGATTCGGCTGGTGGTGACGGCCATGCTCTCGGCCGTGCCGGTCGCGCTGCCCGCCACTTTCACGCTCGCGGCCGCGCTCGGCGCTCGCACCCTGGCGCTACAGGGTGTGCTGTTGACCCGGTTGAACGCCCTGCACGAGTGCGCGATGATCGACGTGCTGTGCGTCGACAAGACCGGCACCCTGACGGAAAACACCCTGTCCGTCAGCGGCGTCTGGGCTGCCCAGGGTTCGGATGTGCTGGGGTTGGCCGCCGCCGCCAGCTCCCCCGCCGGGCAGGACCCGATCGACACCGCCATCCGAACCGCCGCCAAGCCGAACGGGCTGACAGTGACGAAGTTCGTGCCGTTCGATCCCACCGCCAAAACAGCCGAGGCGCTCGCCACCGATGCCTCCGGTCAAACAATCCGCGTCGTAAAGGGCGCCCCGGACGCCGTCGGACGGCTGACGCAAGACGCCCAAGCCGCTTTGGAAGGCTTCACGGCCCAGGGTTTCCGCACCTTGGCCGTTGCCGCCGGCCCGCCCGAGTCCATGACCATCGCCGGTCTGATCGCGTTCAGCGATCCACCCCGAAAAGACTCCGCTGCCCTGCTGTCGGAACTTCACGCGCTGGGCGTGAAGACCGTGATGATCACCGGCGACGCCGCCGCCACCGCCGCCACCGTCGCGAAAGCCATCGGCCTGGACGGCGCGATCTGCCCACCAGGCCAAATCCCCGACACCGCCCTTCCCGAAGACTACGCCGTCTATGCCGGCGTCTTCCCCGAGGACAAGTTCCGCCTGGTGAAAGCCTTCCAACGCGGCGACCACACCGTGGGCATGTGCGGCGACGGGGCCAACGACGCCCCCGCGTTGCGGCAGGCCCAGATGGGCATCGCCGTCTCCACCGCCACCGACGTCGCCAAATCCGCCGCCGGCATCGTGCTCACCGAACCCGGCCTGAAAGGAATCGTGAGCTGCATTCAGGAGGGCCGGTCGTCGTTCCAGCGGGTGCTGACCTACACGCTCAGCCTTTTGATCAATAAATGCGCGACCTTGATGGTGATGGCGGCCGGGCTGGCGATGACCGGGCACGCGGTGCTGACGCCGCTGTTGCAGGCGCTGTCGATGCTGGCCGGCGATCTGGTGACCATGTCGCGCGCCGCGGACCACGCCCGCCCCTCGCCCTACCCCAACCGTTGGCGCATCCGGAACCTCACTTTGTCGGCGGTCCCGCTGGGCCTGTTCAAACTGTCCTATTGCATGGGCGTGCTGGCGACCGGCTGGTACTACGTCGGGCTCGACCCCGACCATATGCGGACCCTGACGTTCCTGATGCTGATCCTGGCCGGGCAGGCCAACACCTACGTGGTGCGGGAGCGTGGGCATTTCTGGCACTCCCGCCCCGCCGGGATCATGATCATGGCGTCAATCGCCGACCTCGCGATCGTCACCAGCTTCGCATCGTTCGGCGTGCTGATGACGCCGTTGCCGCTGGCGATCGTTGGAGGGTTATTTGGGTCGACGGTGGTGTTCGCGTTATTGCTGGATGCGCTGAAGGTGCGGGTTTTCCGGCACCTGCGGATCGATTAATACCGCGCCGATAAAGTTGCGAACACGTCGCCCACCGGCTCCAGCCCCAGAATGTGCCGGCGGTGCCACAGCGCATAAAACAGCAGCTTCCAGCAGGCGAAACCGTGGCGCCAGCGGCGGATATCGCCGAACAGCGCCTCCACCCGTTCCGGGTGCGCGATTTCCTGGATGCCCGGCTGCGCCGCCACCAGCTTGCCGAGTTCGGCGCCACGCCCCTTGATCCATTCACCCACCGGCACGGTAAAACCCTGCTTGGGAGCAAAAGGGCGAGCAACCGGCAGGTTCTTCTCCAGCCATTTGCGCAGGATCCACTTGCCCATCCCGTCGCGCACCTTCAGCCCGTCCGGCAGGCGGAAGGCGGCCTCGGCCACGCCCTTGTCCAGGAACGGGGTGCGCCCCTCGATGGCGTGCGCCATCAGGCAACGGTCCAGTTTCAGCAGCAGATCGTGCGGCAGCCAGTCCTCGATATCCAGCGCCTGTGCCGCGGCCAAACGCGATAGGCCCTTTTCCGCGATGCGGGCCTCCGCCGCCGCCATGCCGTCGCGCCAGCCGGACGGTTTCTCCCGCAGCACGTTGACCTTGTCGAAACTGCCATAGGACCAGGGGGTCTGCCCGCCCAGCCACCACGGGCGCATGGCGCGTCTGTAACGGTCGTAGCCGCCAAAGATTTCGTCGCCCCCCTCCCCGCTCAGCACCACCTTCACGTCCTGCCGGGCGCGACGGGCCAGGAACCAGGTCGGAATAATCGCGTAATCGGCGGCGGGGTCGTCCATGCAGGCGACGATCTCGGGCAGGTGCTCCCACACCATCTTCTCGTTGACCTCGATCGCCTCGTGATGCGCCCCGACGGCTTTCGCGACCGTTGCGGCTTGCGCGCGTTCGTCCGCCGCACCCGGCGCGTCGAAGCCGGCGGTAAACGCCACAACGGGGTCTTTGTTCAAACGTGCCATCAGCGCGATCAACGTGGCGCTATCGATGCCGCCCGAGAGGAACATGCCGTACGGCACGTCGCTGCGCTGGTGCAGATCGACGCTTTCTTCCAGCGCCTTGTCCAACCGCTTCAGCGCCGCGTCCTCATCGATATTCTCCGGCCCGCCCTCAGGCAGAGCGGCGATGCGGCGGCGGTCGATCACGTGCCCGTCGGCGCAGGTCAAGGTTTCCCCCGGCAGCACACGCTGGATACCCTCGAAGATTGTGTCGGCGCCGGTCGTGAATTGGAGTTGCAACAACTCCTCGCGCGCCGAGGACCTTACCTTGCGTGCCACCAGCCCGGATTCCAGCAACGCCCGCGGCTCGCTCGCGAAGGCCAGCCCACCCGCGACCTGAGCGGTATACAACGGCTTGATCCCGAAGGCGTCGCGCGTCAGCGTCACCGTCCGAGCGGCGCGCTCATGGATGGCGACGGCATACATGCCGCGCATGTGTGTGGCGTAGTCGGCGCCCTCCGCCAGCCACAGATGCAGCGGCGGCTCGCAGTCGCTGTTAGTCGCAAACCGCACCTCCGGCATGCCCGCCCGCAGCTCACGGTAGTTATAGACCTCCCCATTGCACACCAGCGTCGCGGAGCCCGCGAACAGCGGCTGGTCGCCGGTCACCAGGTCGATGATGGCCAACCGGTTGTGCACCAGCGCCACCCGCCCCACCACGGCATGGCCCGTCCCATCCGGCCCCCGGTGGTGCAGGCTGTCAATCAGCTTGGACAGCACCGCGGGATCGGGCTGCGGCGCGCCAGACGACAAGATCAAACCGGCGATGCCGCACATCGGGCTGGCTCCAACGCGCGCGGATCACAGGCCGCCGCGTGCCACCTCCTACCGAAACCGGCGGCGGTTTGCCAGCGCTGCCGCGTTGACACGGCGCCCGCCCCTGCGCAAGTTCCGCCGCCATCAATAAGGGACCCCTTGAGCATGACCGAGCATAGCCTTCAGCGCCCGATCGAGGATTTGTGGGAACAGCGGGATACGCTGACGTCCTCCACCAAAGGGCCGGCGCGCGACGCGGTGGAAGCGGCGCTGGAAGCGCTCGACAACGGATCGGTACGCGTGGCTGAGAAGACGACCGGCGACTGGGTGGTCAACCAGTGGCTGAAGAAGGCCGTCCTGATGTCGTTCCGCCTGACCGACTCCGCCCCAATGGATGGGGCAGGTGGAGCTCCTGTCTGGGACAAGGTGCCCATGAAGTTCGCCGGCTGGGGGCAGAACCGGTTCAAGGAAGCCGGCGTGCGGGCCGTGCCGGGCGCCGTGGTGCGCAAGTCGGCGTTCATCGCGCCGGGCGCGGTGCTGATGCCCAGCTTCGTCAATCTGGGTGCTCGGGTTGGCGCCAACACCATGGTCGATACCTGGGCCACGGTCGGGTCCTGCGCGCAGATCGGCGCCAACTGCCATCTGTCCGGCGGCGTCGGCATCGGCGGCGTGCTGGAACCGCTCCAGGCCAACCCCGTCATCATCGAGGACGATTGCTTCATCGGCGCCCGTTCCGAGGTCGCCGAGGGTGTGATCGTCGAGCGGGGCGCGGTGTTGTCGATGGGCGTGTTCATCGGCGCGTCGACGAAAATCATCGACCGGGCGACCGGGCAGATCCACATGGGCCGGGTGCCGGCCTACTCCGTGGTGGTGCCGGGCTCGCTGCCGGGCCGGAATCTGCCGGACGGATCGCCGGGGCCGTCCTTGTATTGCGCCGTGATCGTGAAGATCGTGGACGCGCAGACCCGCGCCAAGACGTCGATCAACGAACTGCTGCGCGATTGATGGACCTATCCGATCCCCTGCCGCTGGCGCAGGCGATGATCCGCTGCAACTCGGTCACCCCGGCCGATGGCGGATCGCAGGCGGTGCTGGCCCAGGCGCTGCAAAGCCTGGGCTTCACCGTCACGCATCTACGGTATGGGGAGATCGAGAACCTGTACGCCCGCCTGGGCACCGGCGGGCGGCATCTCTGCTTCGCCGGCCACACCGACGTGGTGCCGGTCGGTTCCGCCAACTGGCGGGATAACCCCTTCGGCGGCGAGGTGCGGGACGGCGTCCTCTACGGACGCGGCGCCTGCGACATGAAGGGCGCCATCGCCGCCTTCGTGGCGGGCATCGCCCAGCATCTGGCGGAAAACCCGCTGAACGGCTCTCTGAGTTTCCTGATCACCGGCGACGAGGAAGGCCCCGCCGTCGACGGCACCGTCAAGGTGCTGGAGTGGATGAAGGAACACGACGAGATCCCCGATTTCTGCCTGGTCGGCGAGCCCACCTGCCCCGTGCAACTCGGCGACATGGTCAAGATTGGCCGCCGCGGCAGCGTCAACATATGGGTGGAAGTGTTCGGCACCCAGGGCCACGTCGCCTACCCGCACCGCGCCGACAACCCCATCCACCGCTTGCTGCGGGCGCTCGACGCGCTCACCAGCGCCCCGGTGGACGCGGGATCCGAGTGGTTTGAGCCGTCCTCGCTGCAAATCACCAGCATCGACGTGGGCAATACCACCACGAACCTGATCCCGGCCTCCGCCAAAGCCATGCTGAACATACGTTTCAGCGAGAAGCACAGCGGCGCGTCCCTGATCGCCTGGGTCAAAGCCACCGTCGCCCGCTACGCCGACACATTCGAGGTCAAGGGCATCATCAGCGGCGAGTCCTTCGTCACCCAGCCCGGCCCGATGGTCGATTTCCTACGCAATGCCATCCTGGGCACCACCGGGATCGATCCCAGGCTGGACACCGGCGGCGGCACCTCCGACGCACGCTTTATCGCCAATTACTGCCCGGTAGCGGAGTTCGGCCTGGTCGGCGCCACCATGCACCAAACCGATGAGCGGGTGCCGGTGAACGAGTTGCGCGACCTTGCGCGCATCTATCGCGGCGTCATCGCGGCCTTCCAGGCATGACCGTCCGGCCGCTCGGCCAACCGCGAAAATCCGGCATCATAGCGGGGCTGCTCCGTCTGGCGCGCGGCGATGCATCCGGCATCATGTTGTTCGGGCACACGCCCCGGGACTTCCTGATCAGCCTGATCCCCCTGGTCACCCTGCCGCTGGTGGTCGCGCTGGCAACGCTGGCCAAAGGCGAGGTCCTCAGGGCTTTGGCCGACCTCGCCGCCGCGGTTTGCATATTGCTGGTGCCACCCGTCATTTCCCACGCGCTGGCGCAGCGCTGGAACCGGGAGGATCCGTGGCTCCGCTTCGCCGTGGCGTTCAACTGGTGCCAGTTCGGCCTTTCGGTGCTGTGTATGGCGCTGCTGATCGGCCTCGGCATCGTATTTGGGGCCTCGGGATCGACGCCGGGGTCGGATGGCGTGGTCGCCGCTGTCGTGGTGCTGTGCATCGCTATCGTCGGCTACGGGTTGTGGCTGCACTGGTTCGTGGCGCGGTGGGGGTTGGGCGTATCCGGCGGGCGGGCGGCTTTCCTGGTGCTCGCCACCTATTTTGGAACCTTCGCGACCCTCATCGTGCGCGGCCTGCTGCTGATGGACCACGGGTGAGGCTTTACCAGTCGCTCTCGGTCAGCCTGCACGGCGCGCTGATGCTGGCGCGCGGCCATGCGCGCGGCATCCTGCTGATGGAGATCGACCCGAAAGGCGTCGCCCGCAGCTTCTGGGCGATCCCGATGGCGCTGCCCTCCGTGCTGTACATGGCGACACTCGACTGGCCCAACGGCGTGGCGCCTCCGCACGCGCTTCTGTTGTTGGCACGCCACGGGCTGGTATTCCTGGTCGCCTGGCTGGCCTTCGCGGCATTCACCCACCGCTTGGCCCCGCGAGTCCACCGAGCACACCTCTGGGCGCCGATGATCGTGGCCTGGAACTGGTGCAGTGTGCCGGAAAACATGCTGCTGGTCCTCGGCACCATCCCCGGCACGCTCGGCGCGCCGCACATCGTGGATCAGGTAGCGCAGGTCGCGACGTTCGGCTGGGCGCTGTGGATCGAGTGGTTCGCGATCAGGCTGGCGTTCGGTGCCGGGCCGCTGCTGGCGACGTGGCTGGTGCTGGTGGACCAGTCGATCGGGGTGTTGGTGACGTTGCTGGATCTGGCGCTCACACCGGGCTGACGTTGGAGCCCTCGGCAAAGGGATCGACCGGGTAGGTGACCGAAACCAGCGACAGGCCTTCCGCCGGGGCGGTCGGCCCGGCGGCGGAGCGGTCCCGCGCTGCCAGCGCCATCGCAACCCGAGCAGCGGTCCAGCTGCCATCGCCCACAAGACGTAGGGTGCCGACGAAATTCCGGACCTGATGGTGGAGGAAGCTACGGGCCTCCACCGCGAAGGTGATCAGCTCCCCGTCGCGCGTCACATCCAGCCGTTCCAACGTGCGAACGGGGCTTTTCGCCTGGCACGCCGCCGCCCGGAACGACGTGAAATCGTGGTGACCGAGCAATAGCTGGGCGGCGTCGTGCATGGCGGCGGCGTCGAGGGGGGTCGCGACGTGCCAAACCTGCCCTTCATGCAGCGCCGGCCGGGCACGCCGGTTCAGGATGCGGTAGCGGTAGGCGCGATGGATGGCGGAAAAGCGGGGATTCCACCCCTCCGGCGCCACCGCCGCCTGCCGCACCACCAGCAGATGCGGCTTCATGTGGTAGTTGAGAGCGTCGCGGATTTGCCGCGGCTGGTAACCGTCCGGGAGGAAGATCATCGCCACCTGCGCCTCGGCGTGGACGCCTGAGTCGGTGCGGCCGGCGACGATGCTGGACACGGGGGCGCCTTTGTTGAGGTTGGTGGCGGCCTGTTCCAGGACTTCCTGGAGGGAGAGCCCGGAATCCTGTCGCTGCCAGCCCACGAAGGCGCCGCCGTTGTATTCGAGTTTGAGGGCCCAGCGGGTCATGATAGCCCGTCATCCTCGTCCTCGGACCTGATCCGAGAACCGCTACAATCGCTGTCGGTGCCGCCGGCGGTCCTTGGGTCAAGCCCGAGGATGACGATGTTGTAATGAATCGACGTCATCCCCCCAACACCGTACCGGCCGGCACCGGCCTCCCCCGCAGGAACGCCGCCGCGTACATGGCCGCACGCCCTGGCGCCTGCACGCGTGTTGGCCGCAAGGCACCGTGCCCGCAGGCGATCGTCAGTGCGTTATCCAATACCGTACCCGGCGAGCCCGAACCCTCCGCCAACTCGGCCGCCAGCACCTTCAGCACGGCCCCATCCAGCGTCGTGAATGTCCCCGGCCAGGGGTCGAACGCCCGGACTCGGCGCTCCAGCTCCCCGGCGTCCTGAGCCCAGTCCAACCGGCCATGCTCGCGCTCCAGCTTGGGGGCGTAGGTCACGCCTGCCTCCGGCTGGGGTACAGCGACTGGGTTCTCCGCCAGCGCGCGCAGGATCAGCCGTCCACCCATCTCCGCCAGCACGTCGTGCAAACCGGCGGCTGTGGTGGTTCCGGTGATCGGCACGGACTCCCGCAGCAGCATCGGGCCGGTGTCGAGGCCGGCCTCCATCTGCATGATCGTGACGCCGGTTTCCCTGTCCCCCGTCAGGATTGCCGCCTGGATGGGGCCGGCGCCGCGCCAGCGGGGCAGCAGGCTGGCGTGGACGTTCAGGCAACCCAGCCGGGGCGCGTCCAGCATGGCCCGCGGCAGAATCAGCCCGTAGGCGGCCACCACCGCCACATCCGCGTGCAAGGCGGCGAAGGCCGCCTGAGCCTCCTGATCGGAGCGCAGCCTTGCGGGGGTGCGGACCTCGATCCCCAGCGTATCCGCCGCGACATGGACCGGGCATTTCCGCACCGACTGCCCTCGCCCCGCCGGACGCGGCGGCTGGCAGTATACCGCAACGACCTCGTGCCCCGCCCCCACCAGCGCGTGCAGCGCCGGGACGGCAAAGTCCGGGGTTCCCATGAAGATAACGCGCATGGCGCTTACTTCTTCAGCTTCTGTTCCTTGGCTAGCTTGCGCATGATCATGTTGCGCTTGAGGATCGAGAGATAGTCCACGAACAACACCCCGTCCAGATGGTCGATCTCGTGCTGCACACAAGCAGATAACAGGTTTTCCGCCTCCAGCTCCTTGCGGGCGCCAGTCTCGTCCAAATAGCGCACTTTCACGCGGGCCGGGCGGGTCACGTCGGCATACATGCCCGGCAGCGAGAGGCAACCTTCCTCCCGCGTCGCCAGCTCGGGGCTGAGGGCAACAATC
The DNA here is from genome assembly GCA_903924985.1 of uncultured Acetobacteraceae bacterium. Classification (GTDB taxonomy): domain Bacteria; phylum Pseudomonadota; class Alphaproteobacteria; order Acetobacterales; family Acetobacteraceae; genus Rhodopila. The sequence goes on along the minus strand of CAIYDT010000074.1, from coordinate 2,970 downwards.
TCCGGGTTGATCATCGTGAACGGCGCCGGCTTGTCGTTCGGCATCAGGTCTACGATCAACAGCCGCAGCCCCAAATCCACCTGCGGCGCGGCCAGCCCGATGCCGGGAGCGGTGTACATGGTCGCGAACATGCGCGGAATAATCGCGCGCACGGCGTCCTCGTCGCCCTTGCCGACCGCGCGCGCTTTGGCCCTCAGCCGCGCGTGAGGCGCGATCAGGACGGGCAGTAGGGGGATGTCACTGGTAGGGATAGGAAGGTTTGCCATCCCCCGCATTTAGCGACGGGGCCTCGCGCGATCAACCTTGCGATTGCGCGCCGGTTTGCCTATCGCATGGGCCCCATGAACGCTCGGGGGTCGGTATGCCTGGGCGTCATCGCCTGGTATTACCGGGACGAGCAGGAGCCCCGGGACGATCTGGATTACCGGGACCGGCGCGACTAACGCGCTGCCTCGGTCTGCTGCCACGGCGGCTGCATGGCGAAGCGCGCGATCAGGGTTTCGCGGGTGTGCTCCCACAGATCGGCATGCGCCTGGTCGGTGACGCCATCGCTGCGGTTCATCAGCCGGATCAACGGATCGTCCAGCAGTCCGGCCATCGTCAGCCCGCATTCCGTGTTCGTGCACATGGCTGCCTCGTCCTTCGTTCACCGCGGCGCCAGGTGCCGCCGCCGGTGAGAAGGAACCTGAGGGTAAAATGTGTCCGAATCGTGCCAGGAGCTTGTTAATTTTCGGTATAATGTATCCGAATGTCTCAGCCCACCGAGACCTTATGATACCCGCGCCCGTAGTAGATCAGCCCCTCGTGGAACGGGCCGGTGCGCACCGCCTCGACGGAGCAGAAGAACACATCGTGAGTGCCGGATTCAACGATCTGTGTGATGCGGCAATCGAACGCGGCGACGGCTTCGTCCAGTACCGGGGCGCCGGTTTCCAGCACGTGCCAGGTGTGGTCGTCGAACCGTTCATGGTCGGCGTGTTGGGTCATGCCGGCGAACATCGGCGACAGGATTTCCTGCGACGGTGTCAGGGTGTTCACGCACAACACCTGGTTTTTCATGAACGCCGGGTAGGAATCATTGGCGCGATTGGCACACACCAGCAGCGTGGGCGGGGTGTCGGTGACGCTGGTAACAGCCGAGGCGGTAAACCCCGCCTTGCCGCCGGGGCCGTCCGTGGTGATCACATTCACCGCCGCGCCCAGGCGGGCCATGGCTTCACGATAGGCTTGCTTCTCGACCGGCACGGTGCTTCTCCATCACCCAAAACTACCCAAGAGTATGACTTGGCCCGTCTGGTTTGACCAGCATGCCATGAATGGGGCCATATTGCGCCATAGCAAGCAAGGACGAGGCCGCCATGGACGACTTCCCAACCGTGACCGAGACAACGATCGCCCGCTGGTTCGGCGTCTCGCCGCCCAACGACCCCGGCCGCCGCATGGCCGCCGATCTGGTGCACACCATCGCCGCCTTCGAAAAATTGCGCGGCACGCTGGTGTTCGAGGATGAGCCATCGTCGTTCGAAGCCGCGTTGCAGGCGACGAAGGAGACCGGGGCATGAGCGCCCTCGCGGACCTCTCATTGGTTGAAGCAGCCGAGGCGGTGCGCACCGGGCAGGCCACGTCGCGAGCACTGCTGGATGCCTGCTGGGCCAATCTGGACAAAGCCAACCCGGTGCTGAACGCCACCATCTGGCTGGACCGGGAACGCGCCGAGGCCGATGCCAAGGCGGCCGATCAGGCCGTGGCGGACAAAAAACCATTGGGCAAGCTGCACGGCGTGCCGATGGCGCATAAGGACATGTATTATCAGGCGGGCCGCCTGAGCACCGCCGGTTCGGCGCTGCGCCGCGATTGGCGACCCACCATCACCGGAACCGCCGTCGCGCGCATGGCGGCCGAGGGCGCCTATGTCTTCGGCGGGCTGAACATGGCCGAGTTCGCGCAAAATCCGACCGGCCATAACAAGACGTTCGGGGACTGCCACAATCCCTGGAACCCGCCTTATATTACCGGGGGCTCGTCCTCCGGCTCCGGCGCCGCCGTTTCCGCTCGAATGACATACGCCGCGCTGGGCTCCGACACTGGCGGGTCGATCCGCCTGCCGGCCGCCGCGTGCGGAGTGACCGGCATCAAACCGACCCAATCCCGCGTGTCCCGCTACGGCGCCATGCCGCTGTCCTTTACCCACGACAACGTCGGCCCGTTGTGCCGCACCGCCCGCGACTGCGCCCGGATCATGAGCGTGATCGCCGGCCACGACCCGATGGATCCCACCAGTTCCCGCGAACCCGTGCCGGATTACGAGGCTGCCCTGACCGGCGACCTGCGCGGCCTGCGGATCGGGGTGCCCGAGACGTTCTTCCTCGACGGCGTGGACGCCCCGGTGCTGGCCGCGATGGAAACCGCCCTGAAGGTGCTGGCCGCTCGAGGCGCCACCGTCACCCGCATCACCCTGCCGCTGATGGACGCCGTCGCGGCGTATGGCGGCATCGTCTCCCGCGTCGAGGCCGCCACCATCCACGCCCAATGGATGCGCGACGACCCGCAAGCCTATGGGCAGCACATCTCCTCCCGCATGTATCCCGGCTACGCGATCCCGGCCCCTTACTACGTGGAGGCCCTCAGCCGCCGCGGCCCGATCCTGCGCGCCTTCGCCGCCGAGGTGTTCGCCAAGGTGGACGTGCTGGTCACCCCCACCATCCCCACCTGCCTGCCGACGCTGGCGGAAACCGACATCGACCACGGTCCGCCGGGCACCGAATACAAATTCCTGGCCGTGTCCATCAACACGCGGCCGTTCAACTACCTCGGCCTGCCGGCGGTCAGCGCGAACTGCGGATTCGACCCGAACGGTTGCCCTATCGGCCTGCAAATCGCCGGCCGGCCATTCGCGGAGGCGCGGGTTTTGCGCGTCGCGGATGCGTATCAACGCGACACCGACTGGCACACGCGCCGACCGGGGGTACT
>CAIYDT010000073.1 GCA_903924985.1 uncultured Acetobacteraceae bacterium | reverse complement strand
TGGAATTCTCAGTTGTTGACAGTCACAAGCAGTGAAGCATTGCGAGCACTGTGAGCTATAGGCTGTTAGCTGTTAGCTGTCGGCTGTTAGTTCTCCTTATACAGCCACGCGGAGACCAGTGTCGCCAGAATCGAACCCACCCAGAGGTCAAGCATCCACCCTGCCGTAATCGAACGTCCAAAGGGCGCCCACGCCGCGATCGACAGGAACGGCCGCCCCTCCACCGCCTTCGGATACTGCGATTCCGCCAGATACAGCAGGTTCGCCACCAGTCCTTTCTCGTTCAGCCCATCCGTTGTGCCCGCCTCATAGCCGGACACGATCACGCTGCCGAACTTCGAAATCCACTGGATGGAAGCCGGCCCGCCCGCCCCGTCGCGCTTCATGCCGGCGGGGAAAATCCACAGATTGGAGGCCATGTCCTCCTTCCAATCCATGTTCCGCCCGGTGATCACCGTATTCTCGTCGCCGACAAACAGCGTCCGTGTGCAGGCGATCGCCGGCTCCACGGCCGAGGCCGCCAGAAGCACGGCGGAAAGCGCCAAACGAGCCAATTTCGATGAGCGATGCTTCATGCCTGGAATTCCTCGCCTGAACCCGCCTCTTCCGGCGGTGCCCGCATTTTAGCACGGACCATCCCCCGCGTATGCCCGCGCCCCCGCGCTTCGATTGCCACCCTACCCCCAAAAACGCTACCTTTCTCCCAATCACCAGACCCCAAGGGCAAGGAACGGCCACCATGACCCTCCAGATCCACCCGCTGCACCCCAACTTCGCCGCCGAGGTCACCGGCCTCGCCATCAACCGCCCCCTGACCCAAACCGAAATCGCCGCCATCGAAGCCGGCATGGACCGCCACGCCGTCCTCGTCTTCCGCGACCAGCCCCTAACCGACGACCAGCAGCTCGCCTTTTCCCGCAATTTCGGCACCATCGAAATCACCCTCGCCCGCCAGATGGCCAAACCCGGCGACACAAGGCTGCGCGAGGAAATGGGCGACATCTCCAACCTCGACGCCAACAACCAGCTCCGCGCCCGAGACGATGCCCGCCGCCTCTACGCGCTCGGCAACCGCCTCTGGCACGCCGACGCCTCCTTCCGCGCCGAAGGCGCCACCTACTCCCTGCTCTCCGCCCGCATCGTCCCCGGCTCCGGCGGCAACACCGAATTCGCCGACATGCGCGCCGCCTACGACGCGCTCGATGCGAAAACCAAGGCCGAGATCGAAGACCTCGTCACCGAACACTCCATCGCCTTCTCCCGCGGCGAGCTGGGCTTTGCCGAATTCAACCAGGAACACAGCGCGAAACTGAACCCCATCCGCCACCCGCTGGTCCTCACCCACCCGGTCACCGGCCGCAAATCCCTGTTCCTCTCCGCCCATATCGGCGGCATCGTCGGCTGGCCGGTCCCCGAAGCCCGCGCCTTCATCCGCGACCTCACCGAACACGCCACCCAGCGCCAATTCGTCCATGCCCACCAATGGCGCGTGAACGACCTGGTCATGTGGGACAACCGCACCACCATGCACCGCGCCCGCCGGTACAACGACGCCGCCGAGATCCGCGACCTCCGCCGCGCCTCGCTCCGCGGCGCCGGTCCCTACGTCCCCCAGGCCCTGGCCGCGGAGTAACCCAATGCAGGTCCAACCCCTCCATCCCGTCTTTGTCGGCCCCCTCTTCGTCGGCAAGGTCTCGGGCATCGACCTGTCCAAGCCCCTCACCCAGGAACAGGCCAAACAGATCGAAGCCGGCATGGACCGCTACGGCGTCCTGGTCTTCCACGATCAACAAATCACCGACGAGCAGCAGATGACGTTCAGCCGCAACTTCGGCGAACTCGAGGTCTCCTCGCAAGGCGAGATGAGCAAGCCCGGTGAACTCCGCCTCGCCATCCAGATGGCCGACGTCTCCAACCTCGACGAACGCAACCAGCTCCGCACCCGCGACGACGCCAAGCGCCTCGGCTCCCTCGGCAACCGCCTCTGGCACTCCGATGCCTCCTTCCGCGCCATCCCCGCCCGCTACTCCCTGCTCTCCGCCCGCGTGGTCCCAGGCACCGGCGGCAACACCGAATTCGCCGACATGCGGGCCGCCCACGACGCGCTGGACGCCAAAACCCAGGCCGAGATCGAGGACCTGATCACCGAGCACTCGATCGCCTTCTCCCGCGCCGAACTCGGCTTCGACGCCTTCCCCCCCGAGCACCAGGCCAAGCTCCACCCCGTTCGCCACCGCTTGGTAACCACCCACCCCGGCTCCGGCCGCAAGGTGCTGTACTTGTCAGCCCACATCGGCACCATCCTCGGCTGGCCGGTCCCCGAAGCCCGCGCCTTCATCCGCGACCTGATGGAACACGCCACCCAACCCCGCTTCGTCTACGCCCACCAATGGCGCGTGAACGACCTGGTCATGTGGGACAACCGCGCCACCATGCACCGCGTCCGCCGCTACGCCGACATGGCCGAAATCCGCGACCTCCGCCGCACCACCACCAAATGCGAAGGCCCCACCACCGAACAGGCGCTCGCGGCCGAATAGGGCCCGTTGGTAACAAACCGGCAAGCCGCCGATTTTTCTCGATAGGCGCAGCCGACCTGCGCCATACTCACAATGCACTCTTGTGGCGGGTCCAGCGGACCGCCTTTCGGAAAGCGCTGCCGCAGGTGGCCTGATCGCGGACGAACCCGCGAAATCCGAAAAAATCGGCCGGAAACAATCCGGACGAACAGGGAGAGCATGTCCATGAACCAACCGCGCCGCGTATCTCGCCGCACGACGCTAAAACTCGCCGCCGCCTCGGCCGCCCTGCCGCTGGTGCACATCCGCACCGCCGGCGCCGCCGGCAAGGTGTCGATGGTCTTCTGGGACCATTGGGTCCCCGCCGGCAACGAAGCCATGCGCAAGCTGATCACCGAATGGTCCGACAAGAACAAGGTCGAGGTCCAGGCCGACTTCCTCACCGTTAACGGCGGCAAGATCAACCTGACCATGGCCGCCGAGGCGCAGGCCCGCACCGGCCACGACGCCTACGCCTTCGACATGTGGACGGTGCACGAATTCGCCGAACACCTCGTCCCGATGGACGACGTGATGCAATCCCTGATCTCCGCCAACGGCCCCGTCGCGCCGGCGTTCGAATATCTCGGCAAGGTCAAGGGAAGCTGGGCCGCGGTCCCCACCGGCTCCGGCTCCGCCCCGCTCACCGCCTGCGCCCGCATCAGCATGCTCAAGCAATTCGCCGGCATCGACGTGCAGGCGATGTACCCCGCCCACCCGGTCACCCCGCCGATGGCAGTCGACTGGACCTACGATACCTTCCTCACCGCCGCCCAGGCCTGCCACAAGGCCGGCTTCCCGTTCGCGCTGGGCTGCGGCACCACCACGGACAGCGTGCAAACCTGGGGTGCGATCTTCGGCGCCATGGGGGCCGACCTCGTGGATGCCAAAGGCAACGTCACCGCCGATACGCCAACGGTTCGGGCGGCGCTGGAATACGCCAAGAAGCTGATCCCCTTCCTGCCGCCGGAAATGGTCAGCTACGACGACGCCTCCAACAACCGCGCCCTGATCTCCGGCAAAAGCGCCCTGATCTGGAACCCACCCTCCGCCTGGGCTGTGGCCAAGCGCGACGCCCCGGCGGTGGCGGAGGATTGCTGGACCTTCCCGAACCCGAAAGGCCCGAAGGGAAGAATGGTACCGATGCGTCCCTATTACTGGGGCGTCTGGAAGTTCTCCAAGAACCAGACCGCCGCCAAGGAACTGATCGCGTTCCTCGCCGACCGCAAGCAGCAGGAAACCCTGAGCACCGCGGTGATCGGCTACGACATCCCCGCATTCGAATCGATGTCCAACTTCCCGATCTGGGACGAGGTCGCGCCCCCCAAAGGTACCGTCTACAACTACCCCATCCGCCCCTGGCATCAGGCGCAATACTACATCACCGGCTCCTCGGGCCCCGCCGAATTCGCCACCCAGATGTTCAGCCGCGGTACCATCCCCACAATGGTCGCGAAACTGGTTTCAGGCCAGTCGATCGATCAGGCGATCGCCTGGGCCAAGGAGGAACTGCAGGGCTTCGTTCGATAGAGCGATACATCCGTTCGTGGCGGCTTCCCCCGAGAGGCGGTTCAAATGGCGGCCATTTCCCGCAGGGCGAAGTAATCCTTCATCGCCCAGCGGATCGCCGCCAATCGCACCTCCGGGGTCGCCCGCCATTGTTTGGCCGCGCTGTCGTTCTGGAACGGCAAGCCGGGTTGCGCCGCTTTGGAATAGCCGCCGAACACCCGCGTCAGCGCCGCCGGATCGTCCGGCATGGCGATATCGAAAAACCGAGCGATGGCAACCATGGTGGCAGGCGACAAAGAACGGTAATCCACCACGGCACAGCCTGTGTCGTGCGCGCCCATCATCTTCTGGAAATATTGACGAAGAAGGCGCGCGCAAAAATCCTCGTTCGACAGCGCCGCGCCGTCCCACCCCAGCAGCCGCCGCGCCGCCGCTTCGTCCTGCTTCAGATCCAGCCAGATCCCGCCGATCATGCTGGCGACGATCACTTCGATCGGCTCGCGGATCACCAGAAGGCAGGGAACATCCGGCCAGATACGCCGGATCTCCTCGATCGCCAGCGTGCTGATACTGGGGAACTTGATCACCACGCGTTCCGGCGTTCCGCCGCGGTAATGTGCAAACAGCGAAACCATCGCCCGTGCAAGGGCCTCCTGGCGCGATTGCCATTGTGTCCTGCCGTAGCCGGCGCCGTCCTGCAGCCCCGGCCACAGCAAACGCGCGAATTGATGGGGTTCGGAGAAAACCGCCACGCCAGCGGCCGTCTTTAGCGCGTTTGCGATCAAGGTCGAGCCGCACCGCGAGATATGGAAGATAAATCCGGCTGGCTGGACCGGTGGCACAGATTCGGCGAACCGTTCCAGCGCCTCGAACGACGTGTCGACCTCCCGCGTCACCGGCATGGCGGCGCGAAGCACGTCGTATGTCTGCTCCAGGAAAGGTTCGCTGAGAGGGCGGTCGCCGAGTTCCATCCAGCGCACCGTGCCTCGTGCCATCAACACCGGTTCCCAGTCGGACGAGATCGAAATGGGCAGCCATCCCCTGGCCGGCGGATCACCCATGCTCGCCGCCATCGATCATCGCGGTCAAGCCCTCGCGCGTCAGCACCCCCATCAGTTCCTCCAACTCTTCCCGGTCGAAGTCCTGCGCGAAGGTGGAAACAAAGGTCTCAAAAGATACCGGCGCCCGGTCTTCCAGAAAGGCCAGCAATTCCGCGGTCTCCACCGGCAGTGCCAGGGTCCGGCCATCGAAATGCACCGCGATGTTCTCAGCGTCCGTACGCCATAGCCGCAAGGCGTGCCGCGCGAGGTAGTCGATGGTTGTACCGGATGGCGCGGGCGGTCGCAGGGGCGGCCTTGGCGGTGCGACGCCGCTGGCGTACGACGAATACAGCAGAAACAACCCCGGCGTGCGGCACATGCGGACAATCGTCCTGCGAAACTCCGTCAGGTAATCCGCCTGCTCGCCCGGTGCGGCGAAACGGGGCAGGTCGCGCGCGAAGAATTCGTGCTGCGTGATCTGCCGCATCAGCCAGGCCATCAGATCGTGCCCGGTCGGGTTTGCCACGGTGACAGACAGCGCCGCTCCGCCGGGTACCTCGCCTGCGAGCCAGGTGTCGCGCGGCACGTACAACCAATCGCCGGCAGATAATTCTTGGATCCTACCGCCATCCGCCGGTTCGCCCGCTTCGCGATCCCAAAGCCGTATCTGGGCTGTTCCGGCCAACAGCAGCAAGATCGTATCGCGTGCCGCCCGCGCCGCTTCGTGGGGCAGGGCAGGCGCACCCGGAATCATTTCCACACGGGCGTCCAACACCCGTTCCAGATCGCGTTCCAGCAAACGCCACGCGTCTTCCCGCCGATCGGATGCCAACGTGGCGAGGCGCTCTGGATCGCCGGTGACATGCAACGGGCGAGATCCGAAATGATGCAGCAGGAACTGGTTGACGGTCAGCGGCCGCAGCAGATCGACCAGCGTCATGATGGGGTTTCGCGTGGGTCCGTTTCCGGCGCGGCCCCAACCCCGAACCGCGCCTGGGTCAGAATATGGGCGATGACCGCATCTTCCAGCGCGGCGCCGTCGCCCCCCGAAAGGCCGAGTCGTCGGGCAATTTCCAGCACCAGGAACCCAAGGCGCAAGCGCCGTTCCGCCAGGGCACGAAGTTCGTCGCGCAACGCTTCCGCACCCTCGCCATCCCGTGCGATGGCCGCAATCTCCGGCGTTCTCAACAGCCCGGCAAGTTCACGTTCGACCAGGGACGGCAGGATCGGATAGCGATAGGCGGCATCCATCCAGTCGAGGATCTTTTCCCTTACAGCACCGCCCGGCGCCGCGTCGGCTGGCGTGATGCCTGCCCCCGGGATCGGAATCTCGATCCGCCAATCCGTGAAAGTAAACGGCGGCAGCACCGTCAGATCGGTCGCGGCAACTCGGAAATCCGCCCCGCCGGACGCCGTTTCGGGAAGCAGTTCGCATTCCGCGACGATCGTGCCCCTCGCATTCAGGTGGAGATCGATCAATGTCGCGGCGATCCGGCGCAGGATATCGTGCCGGGCCTGCGCCCCGTAGCGGGACGCGATCGCCGCCGATGGCGTGCCGCCGGCCGTGTCCGCGGGCAACGAGACGCTGCGGCCTAGCGCCTCCAACGCTGTCGCGACGTCGGCTTCGATCTTTGCTGCGTCCACATGCACGCGCAGTTCCAGTTTTTCCGCGTCGCGCCGGGTTTCCTGCAACTCCACGCCCGGCAGTCCGGCGACCGATCCAGTCAAAGCCGTGTCTTCGGCGGGCAATGCAGCGTCCGGGATGGTTTCCAGCTTATAAGCTACCGTGACCCGCAAAGCCGGGCAGGACCGGCTGGGTGCGCGGCCATTATGCGGTATGCGCGAATCGAAAAACACCGCGCGGTTCGGGCGCGCCTGAACGGCGAAGGCGATTTCGCCCTTTCCGTCGTAGAAACAGGTCTCGCCATCCCAATCGGCTTTCCATTCCGCCATCGGATAGTACAGCAGGGTATAGGTTCCTGGGCGATCGTCATCCACATGCGGTGATCCGCCGAGGCCGTAGGTGTGGCCGTTCGCGTACTGGCGAATGACCCGCAACCGGGCACCCGCCAAACGCTCGCATTTCGCCCGGGCCTGCTGCCAGATCGCGTCGAACGCCGCGTCCCCGTTCAGGTCCAGGGTCCAGAAATAGCGGGCTTCGCCCGCATTCGATCCATGTCCAAACCGCCAGCCGCCATCCCGGCAGGTTGCCCAGGCCGCCGCGTGAAGATGCGGCAGCGCAAGGTCCTCGATCACCTCCAGCAGAGGCTCGGCGGCGGGATCAGGGTTCGGCGGCATGGCGCAACAGATTATGCACGCATTTGGTGAGAACCAGGGAGGCGTCATGGTCCCCCGCCGCTTCCGCCGCGTCCAGCACGCGCTGCAGGTCGATCAGAATCTCGCGCATGGTGTCGCTGCGAATCAGGCTTTGGATCCACGTGACAGCGGCGATCCTGACACCGCGCGTGACCGGGGCGACCTGATGGACCCGGCTGGCGGGATAGACCACGGCTTCCCCGGCATCGAGCTTGATCCTCTGCACCCCGGTCGAGAATTCCGCGATCAGTTCGCCGCCGTCGTAAACTTCGGGCGCGCTCAGGAACAGCGTGGTCGCGAGGTCGGCCCGCATGGCGCCCGGCGCACCCGTGATCGCGGCATCGATATGCGGTCCGTAATGCATGCCTGCCTCGTACCGGTTGAACATGGGGGCCCGGATGCGGGCCGGGTGGGCGAAGGCGTTGAACTCGGCATTGCGCGTGTAGGCCTCCGTCACCTTCAACGCCAAAGGCGCGTGGTCCGGGTGACCGCTCGTGATCTGAAGATTGGCCTTGCGTTCGCGCGCGGAGCCCCCGGCCGTTTTCCGGCCGTCGTCGAAACGGAGACCGGCGAGGATGGAGCACAGCTGAACCGCCTCCTCGCGCGCGAGGAGGCGGATGATTCGTATCGTCATAACTCCGCCGGTGCGGCGGGCGCGACTACGACGCTTTGCGGCGGCGCCAGGCCAGCAAGCCGGCGGCCGGCAGCGACAACAGGGCGAGGCTGGTCGGCTCCGGCGTCGTCACATCCACCTGGTAACCAACGCTAGGAGGGGAACTACCTTCAAGAGCCCCTACTCCAGCTTGGGAGAAACCCTCGAAAGATCCTACATATGGATGGTAGACCCCGACCACGATCTCACCATCGGCTGGGACCGTTCCGGTCAACGGTGGTTTCACCCCACCGAGGACCTCCAGGGTGCCTGAGGCAAGCTGGCTGCCCGAGGTATCGAAGACGGCGTAACGCATGTACTGCTCAATCGCCCCGGCCGGCCAAAAGGCGTTCACCGAAAACGACCCGGTCAGGCCCTGGAAGGTGAACCAGTCGGCTAAATCGTCGCTACTCAAAGAGCCGAGCACTGTCGTCGTGCCAACCGGCAACAGATAGCCGGGAAAGGTGTCGGGAAAATCCACCGGCGCGGGTGGGGTTCCCTCGACGATGGTGCCGGCGATCGCGGCGCCGATCGGCCCGATCGTGAGACAGGTGGTCGTGACCAAATGGCGCAAGGCAGTCAGATTCGTGGTGCTTTCTGCACGCATGCCCTTACTCCCTGAAAGCGTATAACCGCGAGGGTCAGATCCATGACTTTGAATAACTGTTTCGATATAATTGGTCGAAGTCAAGGTACATTTTGCCCCTTTGCGCAAAGAAATCCGCAATGGGACCGCCGCCGACCGACCCTTCTCCTGTCACGACGATCTGGAGGCTTGAGGCACAGGCACTGCATCATCGCGAAAAGAATTGGTCCGCCAGGGCCGGTTTGGCTGATCGCGCCCGGCCCGCCTCGTTTCATCCGGTAGTCCCGTCGCTGGCGGTTCGGATTGACAAATGTTGCCCGTCCGATGTTGCCCGTCCGATGCTTCCCGTCCGATGTTTCCCTCGCGAACCAGGGAGTAGCCGAATGCTCGTCAGCCATGTGTGCCGGTTCATTTATCTGAAGACCATCAAGACCGCGGGCACGTCGGTTGAAATCTTTTTCGAACCTTTCTGTGTCGATCCGCGTGGTTATCAACCTCTGGACCGCCGCCCGGCCCAGGTGTCGGCATGGGGCGTCGTCGGTTCACGCGGTTTCGCCGATCCCGTCTGGTTCAACCACATGCCGGCCCAGACCGTGCGGGCCCAGTTGCCGGCCGATATGTGGGATCGGTATCTTAAATTTTGCGTCGTCCGGAATCCCTTCGACAAGCTCGTTTCCCGCTTCTGGCACGAGTTGACCCCGGACGAGCAAAGGGAGTTCCGAACCGCGGATTTCGCGACGGTGCGGGCTTGTTTTCTGGAATGGGTGACGCGGCGGACGTACCCGGTCGACCGAAACATCTACATGATCGACGGTGCGCCGGCGGTCGATCGGTTCGTATTGTTCGAACGTCTGCACGACGATCTCGCCGGAATTTGTCAGGTTCTGGGCCTGCCATGGCAGGCCAACCGCCTTCCCCGCGCCAAGGGCGGTTTTCGCACCCGGGGCGAACATTTTTCCTCATACTACGATCCCGCGGCCGAGGCGCTGGTGCGGGAGGATTTTGCTTGGGAACTCGACCGGTTTGGATATGTCAACGGAACGGATCGCCCGCGCGGCGGATAAAGCGGGCTAAAACGGCCGTCCAAAATCGGTGAAAGGCGAGCCTGTGTTATCCCGGAAGAGCCGACCCGCTATCAGCCGCTTACCGCGTCCTTCACGCATTTCTTCGTGAAGCTGGTCTTGGCCGCGCCGGACAGCTTCTTGTCCGCCGCCGTCGTCGAGCAAACAGCGGCCGCATCCCTCTCGCATTTCTTCATGAAACTCGACTTCGCCGCACCGGCCAGCTTCTTGTCCATGGCCGTGGCCATGCAGGTTCCGTCGGCATAGGCAACGCCCGGCAACGCCAGCACCGCGAACAGCGCGGCAACGGCGGACAACCCAGAAATCGTCTTCATGTTCATATTCCGTGACCCTTCATCGCGGTTTGCAGCCAAGCCCGTTCCGACCAGCCGATTCCTACAGGTGAACCCACCCGGTTTCAAACGATTCGCTCCGATGCCGCAAAAACTCATAAGAATCCCGTCTCCGGGATCTGCCCGAACAGGATCGCCCCCACCGCCTCGAAATGCGCCGCCCGTCCCTGGATCTGCTGCACCACGGTATGGATATCGCGAAACCGCCGCTCGAACGGCGAGCCCGGAACGATCGAATCTGTCCCCGCCGCCTTATAGGCATAATCGGCAACCTCCATCGCCGCCTGGGTCGCGTTCGCACAGGCCAGCCGCACCCGGGCGCGATCGGGGATGGCAATGATCTCCGTCCCCTCCACCCCGTCCCATATCTCCTGCAACGTCTCGCTGAGATAGGCATGGGCGGACCCGAGCTTTGCCTCGTTGCGCGCCACATCCGCATGCACCACCGGGCTGTCGGCCAGCCGCTTCAGCCCCCGCGGCGCCTTGCTCCCGGCCAGTTCCTTGAACGCCTCCAGCATCGCCCGCGCGGTGCCGATCGCCACGCCGGAAACCCCCACGGCATAGATACCCTGCATCGGAAACGCATACAGCTGCCCCGGATCGCGCCGCAAACTCGGGTCCTCGCGGGTGGAACTGAACGCCTCCGGCACGAACAGATCGGCCAGCGAATACGAATCGCTGGCCGTGCCGCGCAGCCCGATCGTGTCCCAGGTATCCTCCAGCCGAGCCTGTTCCACCGGAAACAGCAAGGTGCGGATCGCCGGCCGCCCCAGATGGTTCAACCGCAACGACCCATCGGGTTCCTCCACCTGGCAATGCGCCCCCATCCAGTTCGCCGCCCGGCAGCCGGACGCGAAGCTCCACCGCCCGCTGACCCGATACCCGCCCGGCACGGCCTTCGCCCGGTGGGCATTCGGCGGCCCCCAGGCCACCACGGTGCGCGGATCGGTGAAGATCGCCCGCGCCGGCTCCAGGTCCAGGAACGGCGCGATCAGCGCCGAGGACTTGGCAACGAACATGTTCCACGCGACCGACGCATCGGCCCGCCCGACCTCCTCCACCGCCCGCAGATAAATCCACGGCTCGATCTCGTCGCCGCCCACCGAATGCGGCATCAGCATCCGGAACACCCGCGCCGCGTGCAGCGCATCCAGCAACGGCTCCGGAATGCGCTTGGTCCGCTCCAGCTCATCGGCATGCGCCGCGATCGCCGGCTGCAACCCCCGTGCGCGCGCGATCGGATCCGGCCTGTTCAGATGGTTCATCCGACGCCCCCAGGTTCATGGCAGGTTCTTCCCAAACAAGACTACCGGCGCCCCACCGGTCACTGTCAATGATCCGCCCGGTTATGAGCCGGCCCAAAATCGGCTAGCTTGCCCCCGATCCACCGATTCACACGTCCAAAACCGGAGCGAACGCGCCATGAGCACCACCCTGACCCCCGCCGAACTGGCGGTCACCGACCGCAACCTGGCCATGGAACTGGTCCGCGTGACCGAGGCGGCGGCCATCGCGGCCTCGCGCTGGATTGGCCTCGGCAAGAAGAACGAGGCCGACGGCGCCGCGGTGGAAGCCATGCGCAAATCCTTCGACACCGTGCAGATCGACGGCACCGTCGTGATCGGCGAGGGCGAGATGGACGAGGCGCCGATGCTCTTCATCGGCGAAAAGGTCGGCCGCGGCGGCCCGGCGATGGACATCGCCGTCGACCCGCTGGAAGGCACCACCCTCACCGCCAAGGGCGGCCCCAACGCCATCGCCACCGTGGCCCTGGCCGAGCGCGGCGGCTTTCTGCACGCGCCGGACATCTACATGGAAAAGATCGCCATCGGCGGCGGCCTGCCGGACGACCTGGTCGATATCGACGCCCCCGTGGCCGAGAACCTGCGCAACCTCGCCCGCGCCAAAAAGTGCGACGTCTCCGACCTGATGGCCTGCATCCTCGACCGCGACCGCCACAAGGAACTGATCGCCAAATGCCGCGAGGCCGGTGCGCGGATCATGCTGATCAGCGACGGCGACGTCGCCGGCGTCATCGCCACCGCGACGAACGACAGCGAGGTGGACATCTATCTCGGCTCCGGCGGAGCCCCGGAAGGCGTTTTGTCCGCCGCCGCCCTGCGCTGCATCGGCGGCCAGATGCAGGGCCGCCTGCTGTATGAGAACGACGAGCAGATCGCCCGCGCACGCTCCATGGGCATCAACGACCCGAACCAGAAATACACCATCGCCGAAATGGCCAAGGGCGATGTGATGTTCGCCGCCACCGGTGTCACCTCCGGCGCGATGCTGCGCGGCGTCAAGCGCATCGGCCAGGGCGCCATCACCCATTCGATTGTCATGCGCAGTAAATCCGGCACCGTGCGCTACATCGAGGGGCACCATAACTTCGCCAAGAAGACCTGGACCCCCACTTAGGCTCCAGACCCTGACCGAACTCGTCCTCGGCGTCGGCCGCAGCCTCGGCGGCCGGCGCTGGATCTGGCGCACCGGGGAAGACCGCGTCGCCCTCGGCATCGCCCAGCGCCTCGGCCTGCCTGAAATCGTCGGCCGCCTGCTCGCCGCCCGCAATGTCGGGATCGACGACGCCGCCAACTTCCTCGACCCGACCTTGCGCGCCCTGCTGCCGGATCCCTCGGTCCTGGCCGACATGGACGCCGCCGCGGACCGCCTCGCCCACGCGGTGCGCCACGGCGAAACGATCGGTGTGTTCGGCGACTACGACGTGGACGGCGCCGCCAGTTCCGCCCTGATGATCGGCCTGCTGCGCGGCCTCGGCTGCCCGGTCGTCTACCACGTGCCCGACCGGCTGACCGAGGGCTACGGCCCCAACGGCCCGGCGCTGCGCGCGCTGGTGGGGCAGGGGGCCCGGCTGATCGTCTGCGTCGACTGCGGCACCGCCGCCGCCGACGCGCTCGCCGTCGTGCACAACCAGGCCGACGTGATCGTGCTCGACCACCACAAGATCGAAGGTGCCCCGCCGCCGATCCGCGCCACCGTCAACCCCAACCGCCTGGACGACAGCTCAGGCCTCGGCAACCTCTGCGCCGCCGCGGTGGCCTTCCTGACCGCTGTCGCCACCCTGCGCACCCTGCGCCGCCAGGGCTTCTTCCAGACCCGTCCGGAGCCCGACCTGCTGGGCCTGCTGGACCTGGTGGCGCTTGCTACCGTCTGCGACGTCATGCCGCTCACCGGCCTGAACCGCGCTTTCGTCACCCAGGGCCTGAAAGTGATGGCCCGCCGCGCCCGCCCCGGCATCGCCGCCCTGCTGGACGTGGCCCAGGCCAAGGACCGCCCCACCGCCTTCACCTGCGGCTTCGCCCTCGGCCCCCGGATCAACGCCGCCGGCCGCATCAGCGAGGCCGATCTCGGCGTCCGCCTGCTGCTCTGCGACGACGAACTGGAGGCCCGCTCCCTCGCCGCCACGCTGGATGCCGTCAACCGCCAGCGCCAGGAGGTCGAGCTGTCCATGCTGGAGACCGCGATGGCCGAGGCCCAGCGCCAGTCCGAAGCCGGCCATCCCACCCTTCTGGTCGCCGGTGCGGACTGGCATCCCGGCGTCGTCGGCATCGTCGCCGGCCGCATCAAGGAACGCTTCAACCGCCCGGCCTGCGTGGCGGGTATCGCCGCCGGATTCGCCAAAGGCTCCGGCCGGTCGGTCACGGGAATCGATCTCGGCGCCGCGGTGATCGCCGCCCGTCAGGCCGGGATTCTGTCGACGGGCGGCGGGCATGCGATGGCGGCGGGGTTCTCGCTGCCATCCGAACGGTTGTCGGCGTTCCATATCTTCCTGAACGAACGGCTGGCCGCGGCGTCGGAGTTACCGGGCGCGGCCGATCTGGCGGTCGAGGGTGCGTTGGCGGTGCAAGGCGCCACCGTCGAGCTTGCTCGGCACCTCGAACGCCTCGCGCCCTTCGGGGCGGGCAACGATGAGCCGACTTTGGTGCTGCAACGCGCCCGGGTGGTGCGTGCCGACCGGGTCGGCAAGGAAGGCAATACGATTCGCGCCTTCGTGGAAGGGGAGGGCGGCGGCCCCCGCCTGAAGGCCATGCTGTTCCGCGCACGGGACGGGGCGCTGACCGATGCGCTGCTAAGCCGCGAAGGTCTGCCGCTGCATTTGGCCGGAACGCTGCGGGCGGAGGAGTGGAACGGGTCCGTCACGCCAGGATTTTTCATTTCCGACGCCGCGATGGCTTGACCGGGGCAGGTGCCTCGGCTACCCACCCCGGACCCGAGCGGTTCGCCGCTAGGGGAAGTCCGGCCAGTCCCGTTCGTCTAGAGGCCCAGGACACTGCCCTTTCACGGCGGCGACAGGGGTTCGAATCCCCTACGGGACGCCAGTCTCATCGCAGACGGCAAAGCATCCATCTCGTCGAACGCAGATCGCACACCCGATGACGGTTCGGTGACGATGCCCGCGGGCGGTTTCGTTCGCCTGTTGGACCCGTTAAAGCGGCCGGACCGCGGCGGGGAGCATGCACGATGGACAATGAGACAGCACTATTCCCAATGAAAGAGGAAGCTGGGTTGAAAGGCCTGATCTGGGGCTACCGCTTCAGCGAGGACGGAACGGCGGAGCCGCTCGACGAAGCGGAAGCGTCGTGCGCGCTGGAACGGCAGGACTCCTGGATATGGCTGCATTTCGACCTGATCGACGGGCGCGCGCGGGAGGCATTGACCCGTCTGACTGTCCTGCCGGAGGAGGCGCGGGACCTGCTGCTCGGCACCGACACCCGCCAGCGAATCGAGACCATCGACCATGCCATC
>CAIYDT010000072.1 GCA_903924985.1 uncultured Acetobacteraceae bacterium | reverse complement strand
GGCCTTCCCAGCAACCGGCAAACTGCTCCACGGTATCCCCACAGCGTGTTGTTTTGACCCGCTGGGGTAGAGTCCATCTTCGCCGCGTCGGGCAAGCCCTCGATCAGCCGCAAACAATTACAAATGCGATTGCCCTGCGGGCCGGGCGCTTGCCAGGATTCCGGACTTGCGGAGGCGGCACCGCCGTGATTAGATCGTTGCCCCAAACAACAGGAGGAGACCATGGCGAACATGACCGGCGGCTGTCTGTGCGGACAGGTCCGCTACACGATTTCGGTCGACCCCGTCTTCGCGGGTGTCTGCCACTGCCGGAACTGTCAGCGTTATACCGGTTCTGCATTCGAAACGGTATTCGGCGTGCCGGAGGCCGGGTTGAAGATCGAAGGCGAGCTGAAAACCTACGATGACAAGGGCGACAGCGGTGGAACCGTGCACCGGCGCTTCTGTCCGAACTGCGGTTCGGGAATCGTCGCCGATGCTTCGATCATGCCGGGGATCCGGATCGTGCTGACGGGCGGGCTCGACGATCCGTCCCAGTTCAAGCCAGCGATGGAAATCTTCTGCGACAGCGCGCAAGCCTGGACCCAGTCAACCGACGCGCGCCAACGCTTCCCCCGTATGCCCGGCTGAAGCTTGCGCTTATCCGACGCGGCGATCATCTTCCTCGGCGACCAGGACCAAGCTTGCGCCGAGGAAGGAAGTGCCCGCCATGAACGATCCCGTGGATGTGCTGATCATTGGAGCAGGGGCCTCCGGCGCGGCGATGGCCTGGAGCCTCGCCGAAACCAAGATGCGCATCGTCTGCCTGGAGCAGGGCGACTGGATGAAGCCATCCGAGTACCCCGCCACTGGCCGCGACTGGGAGGCTCGGGCCCTGGGCGACTACTCCCCCAGCCCGAATGTGCGAGGCCGGGCGGAGGATTATCCGATCAATGAGGATAATTCTCCGATCAAGGTGGTGAATTTCAACGGCGTGGGCGGTGGGACGGTGTTCTACACGGCGCATTGGCCGCGGATGCACCCTTCGGATTTCCGCGTTCGGAGTCTGGATGGTGTCGCCGACGATTGGCCCATCCGCTACGCCGATCTGGAGCCGTTTTTTACCGAGAACGACAAGATGATGGGCGTTTCGGGTCTCGCTGGCGATCCCGGCGTGCCGGAGCGCAATCCGCCCATGCCGCCGTTGGGCCTGGGCAAGTCGGGTACGCGGTTCGGGAAGGCGATGAACAAGTTGGGCTGGCACTGGTGGCCCTCCGACACGACCGTCGCGACCACGGATTACGAGGGGCGGGCGAAATGCATTAATTTGGGACACTGCACGCCGGCTTGCGCGCAGGGGGCCAAGGCCAGTACCGACATCACCTATTGGCCCATCGCGCGGCGGGCGGGCGTGGAATTGCGCACGCATTGCCGGGTTAAGGAGATTCTGACCAACGACCAGGGCATGGCCAGTGGCGTGGTGTATTTCGACAAAGACGGGGTCGAGCAATTTCAGCCGGCTGAGGTGGTGGTGCTCGCCTGCAACGGCATCGGCACGCCGCGATTGTTGTTGAACTCTAAATCCGAACGATTTCCAGACGGGTTGGCCAACTCGAGCCGGCTGGTGGGCAAGAACCTGATGTTCCATCCCTATGCGCAGGTCTATGGTTACGTGGACGAAGCGTTGGATGCCAACCGCGCACCGCCGACCTGTCTGTGGAGCAAGGAGTTTTACGAGACTGACCCCGCCCGTGATTTCGTCCGTGGCTACACCATCCAGTTCAACCGTGGTACCGGACCGGTGACCGAGGCGATTACCAGCGCGGCGAAGGGGATGTTGCCGTGGGGAACCGATCACCATGCCCAATTCCGCCGTTTGAACGGTCGCCGCATCGCGCTGTCCGCGATCTGCGAGGACCTGCCGGAGGCGCATAACCGTGTTACGCTCGATCCTGTGTTGAAAGACAGCCACGGCATCCCGGCGCCCCGCATCGATTACACCATCGGGGAAAACAGCGCCCGCATGATGGCGCATGGGATTGCCCGAGCGAAGGAGGTTCTGGCGGCGGCTGGTGCGACGGATATTTGTACGAACAGCCCGATCGTCTACGGTGGCTGGCATTTGCTGGGCACCGCGCGCATGGGTAACGATCCGGCGCGGTCGGTGGTCAACTCCTGGGGCCGGACGCACGATGTGAAGAACCTGTTTATTATCGATGGTTCTCTATTCGTTACGTCGGGTGGGGTGAACCCGACTTCAACGATCCAGGCGTTGGCGTTATATATCGCCGATCAAATGAAGCAACGGTTGGCGACGCTGTTCGATTGAGGGACGTTGTATTTGGTGTCCGAATTTTTGTGGTGCCGGCAGCCATTGATCGTCATGGTGGGCGAAGGCCCGCCATGACGCATAAAGAGTGTACCATGGGCTAGGGGCTGGGACGGTTCGTGTTATACCAACCGCCGTTTCCCCTGACTCACGGGGGCTAGGAATCGGTCGCGAACCCTGATTCGCTGCCTTTCGTTCATCATTGAAGAACGGAGGGTTTCATGGGGTCTGCGATCGCGATCACCCGCACCGAGCACACATCG
>CAIYDT010000071.1 GCA_903924985.1 uncultured Acetobacteraceae bacterium | reverse complement strand
TTCCCAACAAACCAATTAGACAGGGTCAAGGGAACGCGTTCCCTTGCGGGGTGGAGGGGCGGAGCCCTCCTGGGGCCTGGGGCAAAGCCCCAGTCTTGACTTGCGGCCGCTCCAGGGGCAGCGTGCGCCCGGCAGTTAGGGGAAAACGGAAGATGGCCGACGATCATTCGGGTATGGCGAGCAGCGGCGAGACGATGGTCGGGATCGGGGAGGATTTTCCCGAGTTGCGCGACAGCGTGCGCCGCATTTGCGGCAAGTATCCCGGCGCGTATTGGCGCAAGCTCGAGGATGAGAAGGCCTATCCGACGGCGTTCGTGACCGAACTCACCGAGGCCGGCTTCCTTGGCGCGCTGATCCCCGAGGAATATGGCGGCAGTGGGTTGAGCCTGCGCGCCGCGGCGGTGATCTTGGAAGAAATCAACGCCTGCGGCTGCAACGCCAGCCAGGGCCACGCGCAGATGTACATCATGGGCACGCTGCTGCGGCACGGCAGCGCGGAGCAGAAGCGGAAATACCTGCCGGAGATCGCGGCCGGCCGGATCACGCTGCAGGCATTCGGCGTGACCGAGCCGACGACGGGATCCGACACCACGCAACTCAAGACCCGCGCGGTCCGCGATGGCGATGGGTATCTCGTCAGCGGCCAGAAGGTCTGGACATCCCGCGCCATGCACTCGGACATGATGCTGCTGCTGGCGCGCACCCAGTCGGCCGATCAGGTGAAGAAGCGGTCGGACGGGCTGTCGGTGTTCCTGATCGACCTCAAGTCCAACCTCGGCAAGGGGCTGGATATTCGCCCCATCGACGCGATGATCAACCACAACACCACCGAGGTGTTCTTCGACAACATGCGCATTCCCGCCGACAGCCTGATCGGCGAGGAGGGCAAGGGCTTCCGCTACATCCTGGACGGCATGAACGCCGAGCGCGTGCTGGTGGCGTCCGAGGCGATCGGCGACGGCAAGTTCTTCATTCGCAAATCCATCGACTACGCCAATAGCCGCGTGGTGTTCGGCCGCCCGATCGGCCAGAACCAGGCGGTGCAGTTTCCGATCGCGCGTGCCTGGGCCGAACTGGAAGCCGCCGACATGATCTGCCGCCGGGCAGCGGCGTTGTTCGACGACGGCAAGGAATGCGGCGCGGACGCCAACATCGCCAAGCTGCTGGCCTCGGAAGCCGCCTGGAAGGCCGCGGAAGCGGCGATGCAGACGCATGGCGGCTTCAGCTATGCGCGGGAATACGACATCGAACGCAAATGGCGCGACACGCGGCTGACGCAGATCGCGCCGATCTCCACCAACATGATCCTGGCCTATGTCGGCCAGCACGTGTTGGGTATGCCACGGTCCTATTGAGCGGCCCCCCTGATGAAGATCGGCACGCTGGTCGGACTGAACCGCTTTCCGGTGAAATCGATGCGCCCTGAGAAGCTGGAGCGTGTCGATGTCACCTGGAACGGGCTGCATGGCGACCGGCAATACGCATTCGTCAAATCCGCCAACCGGTCCCGCTTTCCCTGGCTGACCGGGCGGGACCTGTTTCCGCTCGTGTTGCACACTGCCAGCTATCAGGACCCCGAGGCACCCCGAACCTCCCCGGTTCGGGTCACGGCGCCCGATGGCTGGGAAGGTGCGCTGGACGATCCGGAACTGACCGCCCGGCTGTCGGATGCGGCCGGCGAGGAGGTGCATCTGATCCAGATGAGCCGCGGAACCTTCGATCTGATGCCCATCTCCGTTGTGACGGAGGGAACCGAGGCGGCGATCGACGCGGCGCATGGAAGCGGCGTGGGGCTCGGGCGATTCCGGATCAATCTGGTGCTGCGCACGGAAGATCCGGCGATGCGCGAGACGGATTGGTTCGGGGCCACGCTGGTGATCGGGGAGGGGCCCGGTGCGGTGCGGTTGCGCACGGACGCGCCGGTACTGCGATGCGCGATGGTAACCATCGATCCCGATACCGCCGTGCAGGATGTGTCGGTGCTGCGCACGGTGGCGCAGGGTTTCGACAATTGCGTGGGGGCCTATTGCACGCCCGAGTCGATCGGCACGATCGAACTCGGCGCCCCCGTATGGCTGGAAACCGGCCGTCTTCCTAGCTGATACACTTGTTGTCGCCGAGGGATTAGGGTGGGCGGAACGTAGGGCTGGGAGCTTCAATGGCGCGCATCAACATCGTTCACACCACGGAATACACTTACCACAACCCGGTGGGCCTGATGCGCCATCGCATGATGATCCGGCCGGACGATAGCCACGATCTGCGGCTGCACCGCGCGGTCATCGAGGTGGATCCCAAGCCGGCCGTGACGCGCTGGGCGCACGACGTGTTCAACAATTCCATCTGCTATCTGGAATGGCCGGAGGACATGCGCACCGAGCACCTGCGCATCGTTTCCACGCTCGACCTGACGCATCACCCGGACGGTCCGCCCTTGCCGGTCTTTGCGCTCGATCCGGCGGCCGAGATATTTCCGTTCTCCTACGCGACGGACGAGGCGCCGGACCTCGCGCGCCTGACCGAGCGTCAACTGCCCGATCCCAAGCGCACGGTCGATAACTGGGCCCGGCGCTTCATCACCGGCCTGGGGAACGCCCACACGATGAAGGTGATGGAGACGATGACGCGCGCCATCCAGTCCGAATTCGAGTATCGTGCCCGCTACGAGGAAGGCACGCAGACCCCGGCCCGGACCCTGGAACTCGGATCGGGCACCTGCCGGGATTTCGCGGTGCTGATGATGGAGGCGCTGCGCAGCTTCGGCCTGGCGACCCGCTTCGTCACGGGCTACCTGTACGACGACATGTCCGGAACGACCCGCGGCGGCGGCAGCACCCATGCCTGGTGCAGCGTCTACCTGCCCGGGGCCGGCTGGGTGGAGTACGATCCGACCAACGGATTGCTGGCCGGTGCCAACCTGATCCGTGTGGGCGTGACCCGCACCGCCGAGCAGGCGCTGCCGGTATCGGGCGGGTATTTCGGCGATGCGAATGATTTCAAGGGCCTTTATGTCGATGTGTCCGTTAGCGCCGTGCCGGTTGCGGCACGGAATTGAGGCGGATGTCCTGCGATATGGGTATGGCGCCTCTCCTGTTAGAATGGTTCTGAAACCCATGGCCGGACCGCGCACGAAGCGCTAACGGGTCTGCCTTCGAACCATCCGGACCAGCAGAACAGGACCTGAACCATGCCCACCAAGGACAGCAACGGCACCGCCCTCGCCGACGGGGATTCCGTTCAGGTCATCAAGGATCTGAAGGTGAAGGGCACATCCTCCACCCTCAAGCGCGGCACCCTGATCAAGAACATCCGCCTGACCGACG
>CAIYDT010000070.1 GCA_903924985.1 uncultured Acetobacteraceae bacterium | reverse complement strand
TCGGCCATCCAGGCGGCTTGAAGCATGGCGTTGCCGGCTTCCCGGGCCTGGCCGTTCGCCCGGCAGATCGCGGCGTAACGGCGAAACCGGCGGCCGGTGCCGCGTAGCGCCTGATACTCCCTGCCGTCGATGACCGGTCGGTCATCCGGGGTCAACGCGGCGAGATCCGCAGCGGCGGCGCCGCAGTTGCGGCAGGTCAGCATCCATCGCGCCAGGGTAGAGCGGGCCGGCTCCCCAGGGCGTAGGTCCAGGTCCGGCGCCAGTTCGGCGGTCGGCGCACGGTGCGGCGCCGGTGCCGGATGGCCGCAGACCCCGCATGCGCGAGGCGCCGGAACCGTCATGGGGGCAGGGGGCGACACATCAACGCGCCGACAACTCCTGCAGCAGTCCGTCGCGCAGCCGCGACATCGCCCGTTCCAGCCGTTGCGGAGACTGAGCGAAGCATACGCGCAAATATCCCTCGCCGGACGAGCCGAACGCAACCCCGGGAGCGACGGCCACGCCATGCTCCGTCACCAGACGCTTGGCCAGGGACAAGGAGTCGCGCAGTCCCTCTACCCCGACGAAGGCGTAGAACGCACCGTCCGGAGCAGCGTAATGAAGGCCGTTCAGACCCGCCAGCGCCTCGCCGGCCAATTGCCGCCCACGAGTGCAATGCGCTCGGAACGCCGCGACCACGTCGGTATCGGCGACCGCAGCCACGCCGGCCTGTTGAACGAAAGGGGCCACACCGGAATGGGTGATCTCGACAATCTCGCTGATCCCGTCACGCGCGCCCTCGGGAAGGACCATCCAGCCGAGCCGCCAGCCGGTCATCACCCAGGTTTTTGAGAAACTGTTGACCACGATCACCCGGTCCTCCGGTGTCGCGATATCCAGCAACGACGGTGCCGCCGCGGATCCGTCATACACGAGCCGCGAATAGACCTCGTCGGAGATCAGCCACACGCTACGACGACGACAAATTTCGAGGATCGCCCGCAACTCGGCCAGGCTCGCAGTCCAGCCGGTGGGGTTATTGGGGGAGTTCAGGATGAATACCCGCGCGCCGGTCAGAATCTGATCCAGGTGGTCAAGGTCCAGCCGGAACCGCCCGTCCTCCAGTGCGATCAAATCGATCGCTTCCACCTGCGCACCGCGCACCAGCGCGGCATTGGGGACATTCGGCCAGGCCGGTTCGTGCAGGACGACACGTTGGCCGGCGCGCACGATCGCCGCCAGGGCCACGTTCATGGCCGTCATCCCCGATGCCGTAACCTGCACACGTGTCTCCGACACCGGATGCGCATGCAGTCCGGTCAGATATGCGGCGAGGGCGGTGCGCAACAGCAGCAACCCGCGGACATCAGAATATTTCGTTTGCCCTTCCGCCAGAGCCGCCACCGCGGCCTTATGGGCCGTTGATGGGCTGGGCTGATCCGATTCGCCAAAGCAGAGAAAATCGACGTCCGGCGTGGCGAAAGCGAGGCGGCTCACCTCGACGATGCGAGAGCCTGGAATGCGAAGAAGGTCCATCGCTGCCTTTCAGAAGGGTTGGCTTTCGGGCCTGGATTGATTGCCACCCAATTTGCCACTCAAATTGGAAGGAAAGGGTTTGAGGCGAGGGAACAGCCGCCGAAATCTTTAGTCCGCCATGGCTGTTTCCCTAAGGCAGGATGGAGGGGAGGTAGTCGGAAAAGCCCGCTTAGGTTTATAAAACCGCTGCACTACCACTGTGCGAACCCGGCCACTCAGAAGAGTGGTTTCCCAGCTTCCGGCCTCAATTTCAATGCTCGGAATGAAGTTTGGTAAAGATCGCCGTCCGGTTCCTACCAGCCGGTAAATTGTAACAGCGCTATGTAACCGCCGATGAAGCCGGTTTAAGCGTTGCGCTGGATGAACGGTCATCTACCCCGGGTTAAATCTGCATGGTCAACGGCGCCACCCCGGTGCCTTTCAGAATGTGGAGATTTCATGGCAAACCCGACCCGTCTGCGGCTGCGTCTCATGGCTGTGCTGCTCGCTGGCAGCACGCTGTCCGGCGCTGCCATCCTGACCGCGCATGCGGCCAGCTCCGTAAACCCTGCACCTGTGAACCCGTCGGCGTCGGCTGCGCGCATTCCTGATTTCGCC
>CAIYDT010000069.1 GCA_903924985.1 uncultured Acetobacteraceae bacterium | reverse complement strand
GATCTGGCGGACACCACCAGGATCGCGCCATCCATCTGCGCCGCACCGGTGTTCATGTTCTTCACATAGTCGGCGTGGCCGGGGCAATCGACGTGCGCGTAGTGCCGCGCCGCGGTCTGATATTCCACGTGCGCCGTGGAGATCGTGATGCCACGCGCCTTTTCCTCGGGCGCTTTGTCGATCTGGTCGTACGCCGTGTACGTGGCGCCGCCGGTTTCCGCGAGCACCTTGGTGATCGCGGCCGTCAGCGACGTCTTGCCATGATCGACGTGGCCGATCGTGCCAATGTTGCAGTGCGGTTTATCCCGCTCGAATTTCGCCTTACCCATCGTCGTATTCTCCAGGGATCCAGGTGATGGTCCGTTGAGTGCCTGTAGTGTCTTACCAGCGGTAGTGGCTGAAAGCCTTGTTGGCTTCCGCCATCCGGTGGGTATCTTCCCGCTTCTTCACGGCCGAACCGCGGTTGTTCACCGCGTCCAGCAGTTCGTTCGAAAGCCGGTCCTGCATCGTATGCTCGCCGCGCTTGCGGGCGGCATCGATCAGCCACCGGATCGCGAGCGCCTGTCGGCGTTCCGTCCGCACTTCGACCGGCACCTGATAGGTCGCACCGCCAACCCGGCGGGAGCGCACTTCGACGGCCGGCTTCACATTGTCCAACGCCTCATGGAACATGCGGATCGGGTCGGCCTGCGGCCCACCGCGGCGCTTCAGCACCTCGAGAGCGTTATAGACGATCGATTCGGCGGCGGACTTCTTACCATCGTACATCAGCGCATTCATGAAACGGCTGAGCACGACATCGCCGAACTTGGCGTCCGGCAGAATTTCACGCTTTACGGCGCGGCGGCGACGAGACATGCGATCGCTCCCTTACTTCGGCCGCTTCGCGCCATACAGCGACCGGCGCTGACGACGCTTGGGCAGGCCCTGGGTATCCAGAACGCCACGCAGAATGTGATAGCGCACGCCGGGAAGATCCTTCACGCGGCCGCCGCGGATCAACACCACGGAATGCTCTTGAAGGTTATGCCCTTCGCCGGGGATGTAGCTCACGACCTCGAAGCCGTTCGTCAGGCGCACTTTTGCGACCTTACGAAGCGCCGAGTTCGGCTTCTTCGGGGTGGTCGTGTAGACGCGCGTGCAAACGCCGCGCTTCTGCGGGCAGCCTTCAAGCGCCGGAACCTTGTTCCGCGTCTTCTGTGGCTCGCGCCCGTGGGCAATGAGCTGGTTGATGGTCGGCATGGAGCCTGATTCCCAATTCTGTATCGCCGCCCCAGTGTTCCGGACGTGGCCGCGGATAACAGACAAAGCCCGCCGGCGTGGGAATGTCCCACCCCGCGGGGTCCCTGAAGCAACCGGCCTAGGCACCCCCCCTTGGTAAGCCCTTGGGGGGAAGCGGCGCCGCCTGCATCTTTGGCCTGCGATCCGGCGACCACCCTTGAAGAACATGGGGTGGGCCGAGGGCGCGGAAACTAGTTGCGGGTCACCGGGGAGTCAAGCGCCTGGATTCAGGATTCGGCATCTCGGCCATTTACCTCGGATTCGGGGCGCATTTCGAAGCCCGCGAACGAGAAAGCCGGTGCCACCACACACGTACACAGTGTCCAGGCGCCCTGACTGGCGGCGCTTTGCCATGCGTGCGCCGGGACCAGGCCATGCAGCGCCTCCCCGGCCGCGATGTCGGGGCCCAGCCGGTGTGCTGTATCGGGCTCCATGTGCAGCAACAGCGGCGCGCCGGCCTGCCAGACCCATAATTCCGCGGCATCCACCCGATGCCAACGGCTTGCTTCGCCCGCCGTCAGCAGAAAAAGTATCGCGGTTCCGGCACCCCGAGCACGGCTGGCTGGCGAGTCGCGCCAAGTTTCGCGGTAATGGCCGCCCTCGGGGTGCGGCTGCAGACCCAGCGCGCGGATGACCGAGGCCGGATCGGCCCCGGCATCGCGAAGGTCGGTCATTCCTTCGGCGCGGTCACGGCGATCGCGGGGTGTTGCGCGAAAGCCTCATACCAGGCGGTCAGTTTGGGATGGCCCGGGCGCCACGGTTCCGACCCATAGCGAAAGTCCAGATATCCGAGCGCACAGGCCACGGCGATGGTACCTATATCCAGGGCGTTTCCGGGCAAGTTGGCCTCCAGCGCGTCCACGGTACGGAACATGGCGGCCTTGTAGCGGGCGATCAGCCCGTCTCGTGCGTCTTCCCTGGGTTTGGTCAGCTCGCCGCGGCAGGGCACGGCGGCGTCCAAAATACCGTCGCCCATCGCCTGCAGCTTCAGCGCCCGCCAGCGCGCGGGGCCGGCAGGCGGGAACAGCACCGGGGCGTCGCCGATGCTATCCAGGTATTCGCAAATGACGGGGCTGTCGTACAGCGACACACCATCGTCGGTGACCAGGCACGGCACCCGCGACAGCGGGTTGTCAGCCAGCAGATCTGCCGGGGAAGCATGCGGGTTGGACGGGTGCTTCTCGATCCGCCCGTCGAGGCCCCGCACGATGGCGCAGGCCATGACCTTGCGAACGTAGGGGCTGGTGCCGGAGTAGTAGATTTTCATCGTCTCAGCTCCTTCAGAACCGGTCTTTCTTGCCGCGCACATCCGCCAGGCTGCCGGCGTCCCTGGCCAACAGGAAGGGATTGGCCGCACATTCGTCCGACATCAGCGACGGCACCGACGGCTGCCCAGCCGCCCGCTGCTTATGAACCTCGGCCATGCGCGCCTTCAGCGCAGCGTTGTCGGGGTCGACCGACAGAGCGAATTTGCCGTTGCTCTCGGTGTATTCGTGGCCGCAGCAGACCTTGGTGTTCCCCGGCAGCGCCGCCAGCTTCGCGAGGCTGGCGAACATCTCCCCCGCCGTGCCCTCAATCAGCCGGCCGCACCCCAGGCTGAACAGCGTATCGCCGGACAGCAGCACCGGCCCCTCCGGGAAGAAGAAATTGATCTGGCCGCGGGTGTGGCCCGGCGTGTCGATGACCTGGCCCTTGGCATTGCCGAGGGCCACCGTATCGCCCTCCTTTACCGCCACATCCAGCTTGGGCAGCCGGTGCGCGTCGGCGGCGGCGCCCACGACCTTGCACTTAAAGTGCGCCCGCACCTCATCGACCCCAGCGGTGTGGTCGGCGTGGTGGTGGGTCAGCAGAATCATGTCCAGGCGTCCGCCCTGGGCTTCGATCGCCTTGATGATGGGGGCGGCATCGGCCGGGTCCACGATCGCGGTCGCGCCGGTCTCGCTGTCCTTCAGCAGCCAGGCGTAATTGTCCTTCAGGATAGGGACGGATTGCGCGGATATTGTCATGGTCTTGGCCCTTCATGGTACCGCCGGTAACCGGCTTTTGTGCTATAGCATCGCGGCATGGCAGCCGATGCGCAAGCGACAGCCGAGTTCTACACCTCTGCTCGGGGTGGCGTCACCGCGCGCCTGTTGCGGGAGCGGCTCACCGCCATCTGGCCCAGCCTCATCGGCGAGTCCGTGCTCGGCATCGGCCACACTGCACCCTACCTAAGAGCGTGGCGGGAGCGGTCCCGTCGCTGCATCGCCCTGACCCCGGCGCAAATGGGCGCCGCCCGCTGGCCAGCCGGGGCACCGAATTTGTCCTGCGTGTCCGAGGAAGACGCCCTGCCCTTCCCCGACCTCAGCTTCGACCGCATTCTGCTGGTGCACGGCCTGGAGTCCGCCGAAAGCGCCCGCCGCATGCTGCGGGAGGTTTGGCGCGTCCTGAAAGACGACGGCCGTGTGCTGATCGTTGCCCCCAACCGCACCGGCATGTGGGCCTACTGGGAGAGCACCCCGTTCGGCCATGGCCACCCTTATTCGGTGCGCCAATTGGACCACCTGCTGGCGGCCGGGCTGTTCCGAGCGGAACGGCACGACGCGGCACTGTGGATGCCGCCCACCAGGATGCGCTTGGTCCTGCGCGCCGCGCCCCTGATCGAGCGCGCCGGCCGGCGGATGGTCCCGGCGCTGGCCGGGGTGACCATCGTTGAGGCGGTGAAGGATGTTTACGCGGCGATGCCGGTAAGGGCGGTGGCACGGCGGCGGTTGGTGCTTGCCGAAGCGGTTTGAGTTGACGTGCGTCAATGCGCGGCTCCAAAGCATGGGCTAACGGTGTCCTTTGCCCGTCGTGAAAGGACAACCTGCCATGACCAAACATCTGACTCCCGCTTTGGCGCTGCTCGCGTTGCTCGCGGGATGTGCGACAGAGCAGCCATCGGCGCCATCGGCCGCCGCACCCAGCAATGTCGTGCCGGGAAGCCAGGAGGATCTGGTCGCGAATGTCGGCGACCGGGTCTTCTTCGATTTCGACCGGTCGGCCCTGAAAGGATCGGGGCCACGCACGGCGAACAATATCGCGACCTTGGATCGCCAGGCCGCCTGGCTGAAGCAATATGCGAAAAACAACGTCCAACTCGCCGGCAATTGCGACGAGCGCGGCACAGAAGAATACAACCTCGCGCTCGGCCAGCGACGGGCCCATACCGCCAACAATTATCTGATCGGCAAAGGCATCGCCGCCAACCGCATCTTCACGATCAGCTACGGAAAAGAACGCCCCACCGCGCTTGGCTCGAACGAGGATGCGTGGTCGCAGAACCGCAACGCGATCACGTCGGTTAAATAGGATAGCTCGAGGTGGAGCCGGAGAAGGCGCTTCCAACCGTCACTTCCCGCGGTCGCGGGTGACACAAAGTTCTTGTGGATCACGGCGGCTCTAAATCAAACCCGGTGCAACCGCCGGTCCACCGCCAAAAGCCCCAAGTTCACCGCTGCCGCGAACCCCGCCAGCAGCAGCGTCAGGGCCATGATGTCGTTCACATGGTTCAGCCCTATCGCGTTCATCAGCAGAAACCCGAGCCCGTTCTTCGATCCGAACATCTCGCTCAGCAGCACGCCCAGCATCGTCGCGGCGAAACCGATGCGCAGGCCGGTGAAAACCTCGGGGATCGCCGCCGGCAGGGCAATGCTCCACACGGTTTGCGCCACCGTCAGCCGCAGCGCCCGCCCGGTGCGCAGGAAGATGGGTTTGATCGCCCGCACCGCGTTCATGGTGAACAGGATGATGGGCAATATGCCGTGCATCACCGCGAAGACAACGACCGAGGTCACGCCGATGCCGCACATCATCAGCACCACGGGATAAAAAACGATTTTCGGCACGGCGTAGAAGCCCATGATCAGGGGCTCCATCACCTCCCCCGCCAAACGGTTCAACCCGAGCACGGCGCCGATCAGCAGGCCAAACGCCACCTCGAAGACGATGGCCAATCCGAGAGACCTGAATGTATTCGCAACGTTCGGCCAGAAATCGGCATCGACCAGCAGCCCCCAGGCGTTCGCGACAGTGGCCAGTGGCGGCGTCAGGGCCACCGAACCGACGATGGTAAACAGGCCCTGCCAAACGCACAGCACGACACCGAGCAAAATCAGGCTGTCGGTCATCCGCCGGTTCACGATCATCGGCTGATCCGGCGCTGCAACCGCCGCTCCCAGCTTAGCAACAGGGTGTTGACGGAACTGACCACGATCACCACCAGCAGGATCAGGGCGTACATCCGCTCATTGTCGAAGCCGTTGAAGGCGAAGGCGATCTGGTAGCCGACGCCGCTGCCCGACAGGATGAACTCGGCACCCAGTACGCCGACGAACGAATAGGCGATCGCCAGCTTTACCCCGGTGAACAGATGCGGCGCGGCGGCAGGCAGGACGATGCGGAAGGTGGTCTCGACCGGGCTCATGCGGTGCATGCGCGCCGTGCGGAACAGCACCGCCGGCACCCGGTCCAGCCCGTTCATGGTGCTGGTCATCATGGCGATGAATGCGAACATGAAGCCGATCACCACGATGGGGATGCGGTTCATGCCGAAGAACACGATGAACATCGGGTAAAAGATAAACGTCGGGACCGAGTAATAGGTCGCCAGCAACGGGTCCACCGCCACCCGAGCCCGCGGCCACGCCCGCAACAAACACCCCAGCAGGAAGCCGGCGGACACCGACAACGTGGCGGCGCAGACAATGCCAGTCAGAGTCGTAACGACCTCCGCCCGCATATCCGCCATCCCCAACACCCCAAACAGCCCCACCACCATCTCGCTCGGCGGCACCATCGTCAGTTGGGAGACATAGCCCAGGCGGCACACCGCCTCGACCGCCAGCAGGCAGACAACAATTAATCCGATGCGGATGATGGTGGCTGGTTTCAAGGCGATTTGCCCTTGAGATCGGCCGGCAAATAGCTTTCATCCACGATGGCGTGCACGTCGATCATGCCTTCCACCATGCCGTTCAGGCGGGAGGCGTGGATCATGTTCTCGATCCCGGGGTAGTGGATATTGCCCTCGCCCCAGTAGGGAATGCCCTCGACCGCGCCTTCATCGACCAGTTGGCGGATGGCTTCCTCCACCACCGCCGGTGTCAGCTTGAACACCTTGCCGATGATCGCGGCGGATTCCGCCCGGTGATCTTTCATATACGCCACCGCCAGACGCCGCCCGGCGATGATGCCGCGCACCAGTTCGGGGTTCTGCCGCGCCTTGGATCGCAACACGACGCCGACCGTGTTGCAGATCGGCGGCAGCGTGTCCTTGCCGCGCGCCACCACGCGGTATTTGCCGGGGTTGGACAGGATCGCCGGTAAAGTGCCGACGGTGGCGTCGACGCCCTTGTTCTCCAGCGCCGTCAGTCCGGGCCCGAAGCCGCCGGTCGCGAGCAGCGTGACCTCCCCGGGTTTGTAGCCGGCGCGGTCCATCATCCATATCTCGAAGGCCTGGGTGGTGGATTGCGCGGTGGAGAAGCCGACCCGCTTGCCCCTGAGGTCCTTGATCGAGGCAATCGGAGAGTCCGCCATCGCCACGATTGCGAAGCTGGCCGCGCTGAGCACGTTGTCGCTGACGATGGCGAGGTCCGCGCCCTTCTGGATGGCCGCGATCACCGGCGGTAGGGCGGTTTCCACGTAGGGCAACTCACCCGCCAGTAAATTGCGCACATCGCCACCGCCGCCGTTGGAGCCGATCACGGCGGTGATGTTGGCACCCGCCTGCTGGAAGAATTTTTTGTCCAGCGCGACCGCGTAGGGGAACGCATTCACGGCGTTGCCGTATTGCGCCACCGCGATTTCCTCGGCACGTGCGGACGCAGTCAGCAGGCACAGTACTCCCAGCAGTGTCCCAAACCGGCGCATCGTTTTCTCCCACGGCCCTATGAGGCCAGATCGTGCATTTCCTTATATAGATCGGCCTTACCCTCGAACCCGATGCCGGGCAAATCCGGTAGTCTCACCACACTGTTTTCCACCCTTGTGCCGTCGGGGAAGCCACCGTAGGGCTGAAACACATCCGGGTAGCTCTCGTTACCGCCCAGGCCGAGGCCGGCAGCGATATTCAGCGACATCTGATGCCCGCCATGCGGGATGCAGCGCTTCCACGACCAGCCGGCGTCCTTCAGCATGGCCAGAGTGCGCTGGTATTCGCATAGGCCATAGGACAGGGCGCAATCGAATTGCAGCCAGTCCCGGTCCGGCCGCATGCCGCCGTGCCGGATCAGGTTGCGCGCATCCTGGTGGCTGAACAGGTTTTCGCCGGTCGCCATCGGGGCGGGGTAGAATTCGGCCAACGCGGCCTGAAGCTGGTAGTCCAGCGGGTCGCCCGCTTCCTCATACCAGAACAGGGGATATTGCCGCAGCATCTTGGCGTAGGCGATGGCGGTTTCCAGGTCGAAGCGGCCGTTGGCGTCCACCGCCAGCTGCGCCTTGCCGTCGAGTTCGGCCAGCACCGCCTCGATCCGGCGGGAGTCCTCGGCCAGACTTTCGCCGCCGATTTTCATTTTCACGACGGTGTAGCCGCGATCGAGGTAGCTGCGCATTTCCCCACGCAACGCGCTGTCGTCCTTGCCAGGGTAGTAGTAGCCCCCCGCCGCATACACAAAGATGTTCGGGTCCGCCGTCACCCCGTGCCGCTCCGCCAGCAACCGGAACAGCGGCTTGCCGGCGATCTTCGCCACTGCGTCCCACACCGCCATATCGATCGTGCCGACAGCGACGGAGCGATCGCCGTGCCCACCCGGCTTCTCATTGGTCATCATCGCCTTCCAGACGCGATCCGGGTCCAGATTCTCCCCGGTTGCGTCCAGCAGCGACTTCGGGTCGGCCTCCAGTATGCGCGGCGCGAACCGCTCCCGGATCAACCCGCCCTGGCCGTAGCGGCCGTTAGAGTTGAAGCCGTACCCCACGACCCGTTTGCCGTCGCGCTCCACATTCGTCACCACGGCGACGAGGGAAGAGGTCATCTTGCTGAAGTCGATGTAGGCGTTGCGGATGGGCGAGCTGATCGGCTTGGTGACCTCGCGCACGTCGAGGATACGGATGGGCATGGGCTTGTGTCCTGCAGATGGCGGCCTTTCCGTAACGCCGAGGCGCCGCCGCGACTACCCCCCGACGAGTTCCCGCCATTCCGCTTCGGTGACGGTCTTCACACCCAGTTCCGCCGCCTTGCGGGCCTTGGACCCCGCATCCGCCCCGACAACGACGATGTCGGTTTTCTTGGATACGCTGTCGGTGACCTTGGCCCCCAGCGATTCGGCGCGCGCCTTGGCTTCGGGCCTCGTCATCGTTTCCAGGGTCCCAGTGAACACCACCGTCTTCCCAGCCACCGGGCTATCCGCAGCCTCGGCCCGAGCGGCGTCTTCGATCGTCAGTTCGGCTGCCAATTCGTCCAGGGCGCCCCGATTGCGCGGCTCCCCGAAGAAATCCGCGAGTTCTTCGGCGATCGCCGGCCCGATGCCGAGGATGCTGCCGAGCGCCAGCCGCTCGTCCGACCCGATGGTCGTCGCCGCCAGCATCTGCGCCCGCCAGTTCGCGTAGCTGCCGTAATGACGGGCCAGCAATTTGGCGTTGGACTCGCCGATGCGGCGGATGCCCAGGGCGAAGATGAACCGTTCCAGTGCGATGACGCGGCGGGCACGGATCGCGCGGGATAAATTGCTGGCCGACAGTTTGCCCCAGCCCTCCCGTTCGGCGATTTCCGCCTCGCGTTCCGGCAGATGAAACAGGTCGGCGGGGCCGCGCAGCCAGCCCTCGGCGTAGAATTCCTGGATCGTTTTCTCGCCGAGCCCGTCGATGTCGAAGGCGTTGCGGGACACGAAGTGGATCAGGCGTTCGACCCGTTGGGCCGGACAGATCAGTCCCCCGGTGCAACGGCGTACGGCTTCGCCGGGCGGGCGTACCGCGTGGCTACCGCAGGCCGGGCAAATGTCGGGGTATTTGTAGGGTTCCGCCCCGCGCGGCTTGTCCAACACCACCGAGACGATCTGTGGGATCACGTCCCCTGCCCGCTGCACCACGACGGTATCGCCAATGCGCAAATCCTTGCGGGCAATTTCGTCCTCGTTATGCAATGTGGCCCGCGCCACCAACACGCCGCCCACGTTGACCGGCTCCAGCTCGGCGACAGGCGTCAAAGCGCCGGTCCGCCCCACCTGAATGCGGATATCATTCAGAACGGTCGTCGCCTGCTCGGCGGGGAACTTCCAGGCGATGGCCCAGCGCGGCGCCCGGCCTACAAAACCCAACCGGCGCTGCAAAGCCAAATCGTCGATCTTGTAGACGACGCCATCGATGTCGTACGGCAACCCGGCACGCCGCGCGCCCATTTCGGCCTGGAACGCCGCTGCTTCGTTTTCGGTTTTCAGGCGCCGCGATAACGGGTTCACAGCGAAGCCCCACCCGCGCAGCCGTTTCAGATAGCCCGCGTGGGTCTCGGCGACTGGTTCGCTACTTTCACCCATCGCATAGGCGAACAGCGACAGGCGGCGGGTCGCAGTGACGCGCGAGTCGAGCTGCCGCAGCCCCCCGGCTGCCGCGTTGCGCGGGTTGGCGAACAGTTTATGCTCAGCGGCGGCCTGCGCCTCATTCAGCGCCAGAAAATCCGCCTTGGTCATGAAGACCTCGCCACGGATCTCGATGGACGCCGGGGCCGGTCCGTTTAGCCGTTGCGGGATCGCATCGCGCATGGTGCGCAGGTTGGCGGTGACGTCTTCCCCCTCGGTCCCGTCACCGCGTGTGGCGCCGCGCACGAACACGCCGTTCTCGTAGGTCAGGTTGATGGACAGGCCGTCGATCTTGGGTTCCGCTACAAACGCCAGCGCTTCTGTCCACCCCAAGAACCGGCGTGCCCGAGCGCAGAATTCGGCGAATTCTTCGGCGTCGAAGGCGTTGTCCAGGGATAGCATCGGCACGCGGTGACGCAGCTTCGCAAAGCCGGTGTCCGGCGCGCCGCCGACTCGGTTGGTTGGAGAATCCGACCGCACCAGGGCCGGAAACCGCGCCTCGATCGCCGCGTTGCGCCGCCTTAAAGCGTCATATTCCGCGTCGGTAATCTCGGGTGCGTCATGCTGGTGGTAGGCGCGGTCGTGATAGGCGATTTCCATTGCCAGCCTGGCCAGCTCGGCTTTGGCCTGATCTTCTGTCAGGTCGGCCACCGGAATTTCGGTCATCCCACCACCCCCAACAAATCGTCCGCCGCCGCTCGGGCCGCCGCCGTGATCTTTTCCCCGGCGAGCATACGGGCGATTTCCTCCCGCCGCTCCGCGACGTCCAGAATTTCCACGTTGGTGGCCGACCGACCGCCAGCCGCCGCCTTGGCGACCCGCAGATGCGAAATGCCGCGCGCCGCCACCTGCGGGCTGTGGGTGACGACCAACACCTGCAACCCCTCGGCCACACGCGCCAGCCGCTCCCCAACCGCCGCCGCCGTGGCGCCGCCGATGCCGGAGTCCACTTCGTCGAAGACCAGGGTCGGCACCACGGATCCGGCCGACAACACGACTTTCAGCGCCAGCATCAGCCGCGACATCTCGCCACCCGAGGCAATGCGCGCCAGCGGCCCCGGCTCCTGGCCCGGGTTGGTGGCGATCAGAAACCGTACCGCGTCGCTGCCGGATGGACCCCAATCGCCCTCCGGAACCGGCGCGACCTCGGCATGGAAGCGGGCTTTGTCCAACCTCAGCGGAGGCAATTCCTTCGCCACCGCTTTGTCCAACCGAGCCGACGCTGCCTGACGTGCCTTGGACAGCGCCTCGGCCGCCGCCGCATAGCGCGCTCGGCCGTCTCGGGCGGCCTGCTCCAGTTCCGCGATTTCGGCCTCACCGGAGTTCAGCGCTGCCAGTCGGACGCACAGTCGGTCGAGCAACGCCGGCAACTCCACCACCGGCACTGCGTGCTTCCTCGCAGCGGCACGCAGGGCAAATAGCCGCTCCTCGGCTTGCTCCAGCAAGCGTGGGTCGGCATCGGCTTCATTCGCCAGTCGGGTCAGCAGCGTTTCCGCCTCAGCCAGGGCTTCCTCGGCGCGCTCCAGCGCGGCCATCGCATCGGCGGCCGGGTTCACGGCATCGGGTTGATTGTTCGGGACCAGCCGTTGCAACGCCCGCGAGGCAGACCGCAGCGAAGATGCCGGCCCGCTGTTGCGCCGGTCGCGCGGCGCCAGTTCCGACAGCGCGGCGGCAATGGCCTCGGCCCGGCGCTCGCCTAGCTGCAAACGCTGGCGTTCGGCGGCGAGGCGATCCTCCTCACCTTCCTGAGGCGCCAGCTTCGCCAGCTCGTCGACCGCGTGCCGCAGCCATTCCTCATCGCGCGCCGCCGATTCAATCGCTGCTCTGGCTGCGTTCAATTTGGTCAGTGCGCCCCGCCACTCCCGCCAAGCGGAACCCACAGCCTCCCGCAGCGCCGGGGGCACCCCGAATTGATCGAGGAACCCGGCATGGCTGGACGGGTCGGCCAGACCCATCTGCTCGTGCTGCCCTTGCACTTCCACCAGCAACGCTCCGACGCGGCGCAGCAGCGCCACCCCCACCGGCTGGTCGTTCACGAAGGCGCGGGAGCGCCCGTCCCTGGTGACGATACGGCGCAGGACGACATCATCCTCAGCCTGCAGCCCCTGTTCGGACAACAATGCCAAAACGGGGTGATCGGTGGGTGGGGCAAAGCAGGCGGTGACGCTGGCTTGTTCGGTGCCCGCGCGCACCAGCCCCGCGTCGGCGCGGGCGCCCAGCGCCAAGCCCAAACTGTCCAGCAAAATGGATTTGCCCGCCCCAGTTTCCCCGGTCAGCACTGTCAGGCCAGCACCGAACGACAGATCGAGCCGTTCGATCAGCACCACGTCCCGGATCGATAGCGCGGTGAGCATGCGGCGACCGCGCCAGTCCTGTCAGAAAATGGAGTGCCAGGCGCGGGACATAAAGCCGCGCTTCGGGGCGGACGATATGTCGTCGCCCGGCGCGACGGCATTGTCGCCCACCAGCGCCGCGTAGCTGTCCGAATACCATTCGCTGCCGGGGTAGTTGTGACCCAGCACGGCGGCGGTCTTCCTGGCTTCATCCTTCAGGCCGAGGATCAGATAGACCTCGGTCAGGCGATGCAGCGCCTCAGCCACGTGGTTGGTCATTTGGTAATCGTCCACCACCTTCTGGAAGCGGCCCAACGCGGCTTCGTACAGGTGCTGCTTCTCATACCAGCGGCCGACCTCCATCTCCTTGCCGGCGAGATGGTCGATGCAGAGGTCGATCTTCAGCTTGGCATCGCGGGCATAGGGCGATTCAGGGAACCGGTTCACCACATCCCGCAGCGCGTTCATCGCCTGCTCGGTACCGTGCTGGTCGCGCTGAATGTCGGCGATCTGCTCGTAGTAGGACAGCCCCCGCAGGTAGTAGGCATAAGCGACGTCACGATGGGCCGGGTGCAGCTGTATGAACCGGTCCAGGGTGCCGATCGCATCGGTGTAGTGGTTGCGCAGATATTGCGTGTAACCCTGCATCAGCTGCGCGCTCACCGCCCAGGTCGCATAGGGGTAATTCGACTGCACTGCCGCGAACTGGTCCTCGGCCGTGCTGAAGCGGCGGGTGTTCAGGGCATCGAGCCCGTTGTTGTACATGTCCTCCACCGGGGCGACGGGGACATTGGACCCGTCTTCCTCCTTGGAGTCGCCACAGCCGGCCAGCAGCGGCAGCAGCAGGATGAAAGCCAGTGCGGTCCGGCTGGCAGCCGAACGCGGGAAGGGGCAGCTTGGGGGGCGATTCTGATCCATCCCGACCCTTATAGCACGGGACTGCCCGGCGCGAAGATGGGGAGAGAAGATCGGTTTCGACCCGCCTAAGCCAGCGCCAAAATCCGCCCGACCCGCTGCTGCTCGGTTTCGAAGTTGATCTTCGCCGCGGCCTTGGACACCTCGAACACGTCATCGCGCGGCTGAACGCCCGTGTTGGACCTTAACCAGGCCACGATCTCCGCCAGGTGCCAAAGGCTCGGTTCACCCAAATGCGCCGGCGCGGGGAAGGCCGCTTTGCCCGCGCCGGCGCCAGTGGCGTACTTGCGCATGTTCTGCCGGCTGAACCCGAAGATTTCGGCCATGGCCGTCAGACCCACCAGATCCGGCCCCGCCTGCACCAACGTGGCGCCCGGGATGGCGCGCATCACATCCTGAATGGCGGAGCGTAGCGCATCTTCGGCGGCTTCCGTCGAGCGGGTAAAGTCCAGACCGATCATGCCGAGACATTTGACACCGTCCCCAAACCCGCCGCACTATCGCAATTCACCGAGGGGTGCCCCGCCATGGGGGCTGAGAGACCGTAGAAGCCGGATGACCGGCGGCACGGTGACCCTTGAACCTGATCCGGGTCATGCCGGCGTAGGGACGGGGATCGCTCCAACCCCCCGTCCGTCCGCCATAAGCCCGCAGACGATGCGAAGGAGAGGTCTATGACGGTCCAGTCGAAGTCCGCCGCCCGCCCGAATACGGTCACCACCGGCCCTATCATCGGTTCGCGGAAAGTCTACACGAGCCCTGAAGGCAGGCCCGACATCCGG
Organism: uncultured Acetobacteraceae bacterium; assembly: GCA_903924985.1. Classification (GTDB taxonomy): domain Bacteria; phylum Pseudomonadota; class Alphaproteobacteria; order Acetobacterales; family Acetobacteraceae; genus Rhodopila. The sequence goes on along the minus strand of CAIYDT010000069.1, from coordinate 707 downwards.
GTGCCCTTCCGCGAAATCGCGCTCGACCCCTCCGCCCGCGAGGAACCGTACCGCGCCTACGATTGCTCCGGCATCTACACCGACACCGGTGTGACCATCGATCTGGAAGCCGGCCTGCCGCCGATCCGCGCCGAGTGGATCGCCAAGCGCGGCTTCGACAAGATCGCGCCGCGTGCGGTGAAGCCGGAAGACAACGGCTTTGTCGGCGCCGCCCAGGCCGTGCCCGCCTGCCCGGCGGAAATCGCCATTTACGGCGCCAAGCCCGGCCAACTGGTCACCCAGTATGAATACGCGAAGGCCGGCATCGTCACCGAAGAGATGATCTACGTCGCCCATCGCGAAAACATGGGCCGCACGAAGATGATCGAGGGCGCGGAAGCCCGCGTCGCCGACGGTGAAAGCTTTGGCGCCGCGATCCCGGCCTTTATCACCCCGGAATTCGTCCGCTCCGAGATCGCGCGCGGGCGCGCCATCATCCCGGCCAATATCAATCACCCCGAGCTGGAGCCGGTGATCATCGGCCGCAACTTCCTGGTGAAGATCAACGGCAATATCGGCAATTCAGCGGTCACCTCCGGCGCCGCCGAAGAGGTGGAAAAGCTGGTGTGGGCGATCCGCTGGGGTTCCGACACCGTCATGGATCTTTCGACCGGCCGCAACATCCACAACATCCGCGGCTGGATCCTGCGCAACTCGCCCGTCCCTAT
>CAIYDT010000068.1 GCA_903924985.1 uncultured Acetobacteraceae bacterium | reverse complement strand
GGTCGGGGCTTCGCCCCTTCCTTCAGGCAGCGCTGGCGGACGCCCTAACCGGCCAAGATAATTGTCGGTGAACCGGCCACCTTAATCGTCGCCGCGCACGGAGGTGACGCCCGGCGACTACGTCGTGATCGAGGTCTCCGATAACGGCGCCGGTATTCCTCCGGAAATCGTCAGCCACATCTTCGAACCATTCTACACCACCAAGGAGCAAGGCAAGGGAACCGGCCTCGGGCTTTCGATGACCTTCGGATTCGTCAAGCAGTCGAGCGGCCATATAACCGTCAACAGCGAAGTCGGCAGGGGCACCGCATTCAGGCTCTATCTGCCACGGACCCAGGCCGGCGCCACCGAGGCAAACGTCGCAGCCAGATTTGCGGCCCTGGAGGGTGGCAGAGGGGAAGCCCCGCAAGGTGGCAATGAGACGGTGTTGGTGGTCGAGGACATCGCACCGTTGCGGCGGATAGCAGTACAGCAACTGAAAACTCTCGGTTATCGGGTAAGGGAGGCGGAAGACGCGGCCGCGGCCCTCCAGATACTCGCCACCGAAGGCGCAGTGGATTTGCTGTTCAGCGATGTGGTGATGCCCGGTACCATGCATGGGCTCGAACTGGCGCGGGAGGTGACGCGCATACATCCGGGCACCAAGGTGCTGCTCACGTCGGGTTTCCCGAGAACATCCAGCACCGATCAGCAATTGCTGGTCCCCGAATTCCGCTTGCTCCGCAAACCGTATATCTACCATGAACTGGCTCAGGCGGTGCGGGCGGCGCTGGATGACCGGGAGGAGGCCCCGGCGGCACTGGACGGCGGGCCTGAGAACCGGCCGGCGGCGGCCACCGGCACCCACACGGATCGTGAAACTGAAACGAGGCCGGCATGACGAAGGGTTTGCTTGTATTCGACGATGACGCCGCAATCGGACGGCTGGTCGTCAGGGTCGCCAAGATGGCAGGCTTGGACGCGGTATCGGTGAGCGATGCCGCCGCCTTCGAACAGCAAATGCAATATGAAACGCCAAACATCGTCATGCTGGACCTCCAGCTCGGCGCTACCGACGGCATAGAGCAGTTGCGGGGGCTCGCCGCCGATCGGTTTACCGGGTCGCTCGTCCTGATGAGTGGGTTTGACGCTCGTGTGCTCAACACGGCCAATCGGGTTGCGCAAAGTCTCGGCCTTAAGATCGAGGCCACACTGGAAAAACCGGTTCAGGTCGCGGAACTGGAACAACTCTTTTCGCGACTAAAGGCCGCGGAAACCATACCATCGACCGATCGCCTGCTGGAGGCCATTCGCGATGGTGAACTGAGCCTCGACTTTCAGCCGGTCGTGACCCGACATCCTCGAACGTTGAAGAAACTCGAGGCATTGGTCCGTTGGGATCATCCGGCGCTTGGGCGCCTTCCTCCGAGCGATTTCCTGCCTGGCGCGGAGGCCGATACGCCCGTCATCGACACCGTGACCGAATGGGTCATCGGCGCCTTCGTGGAAGCCTACCTGATCCTCGCGGAGCTTGGCATCCGTGTGCCAATCGGTGTCAATATATCCTCCCAAAACCTGCACGATATCGCACTGCCGGATCGGTTCGAACAGCGGCTGCGGGAAGCTGGTATCCCGGCCGAACATCTTTGCCTCGAGGTCACCGAGTCCGCGGCCTTCAGCGACCCACTCCGGGCAATGGACATTCTGACCCGCATACGTCTTAAGGGTATGCAACTTTCCATCGACGATTTCGGGATCGGCTATTCCTCCTTGAAAATGCTGCGGCAGACGCCGTTCTCGGAAATGAAGATCGACCAGTCATTCGTCCACGATATGGCGACTTCCCGCGATTCGCGGGCGATCGTCAAATCGATTGTCGATCTTGCCGCCAATATGGAAATGCAGTCGGTCGCGGAGGGTATCGAGACGGAAGAAACCGCGGCGCTGCTCGAATCGATGAATGTCGGCATGCTCCAGGGCTATCTTTTCGCACGTCCGATGCCTGTCGAGGCGGTTCCCGCCTGGTTGGCGATCTGGATGAGGGAGGATTCTCAAGAGCCGCGAGGCCGGCGTCCGGGTGCAGGATCGGATGCTGAAGCCGGCCCGATCGAGGGATCGGGGCTAGCGAGCGAGCCCTCCCACCTGTCGCCGCCGCAACGGCAGGCGATGCAGCTCCTCGCCCAAGGGCATGCCTTGAAGGAGATTGCCCGCCAACTCGGTGTCGGCATCGGGGCCGTGAAGGTTCGGCTCTCGCAGGCCTATATGGCGCTCGGGGCGCGCAATGGTGCCGAGGCAGTCGCGCGGTTGGGACTGTAATGCCGCTGCCCGTCGATAGAACCGTGGCCGAAGGGCGTCGGTCAACGCCTCGGACGACCGTCGGCATCTGCTCCTCCTCGGCTTCGTCTTTCTCGCCCAACTCGGCAGCGCACGGCTTTCGACCGGCGGCGGGAGCGACATCAGGGTTCCGGACCTAGTCGCGTTTGGGGCGTTGAATCCCGACCTCGTGCCTATCGGGGGGGAGTGGTGGCGCCTGGCGACCGCGCCGATGCCGCAGGGCGGCTGGCTGCGCGGCGACGATTAAGGTGGCCGGTTCACCGACAATTATCTTGGCCGGTTAGGGCGTCCGCCAGCGCTGCCTGAAGGAAGGGGCGAAGCCCCGACCGGAAGGCG
>CAIYDT010000067.1 GCA_903924985.1 uncultured Acetobacteraceae bacterium | reverse complement strand
GCTCATAGGAGCGGTCGTATGAGCGCTCCGATCAGGCAAAGGCTCCGCAACCGCCAGGGTGTATTCGCTGTCGATCATCATGGACGTAGGGGACCACAGACCGGGGGCGAAACGCTATGTGGGGGCGGGGCGACGCTTACCACAGGTGCTGTGGCAGAACCCCAATCTCGCGAAAGGCATTTCCGTGGGTGCCCAGCCGGCGTAGCCGCACCGGCCCCAGCAGCACCCGCCGGGACCTGAGGTTGCCGGCAAGAGTTACCCCAAACGCCGCTTGAGCGTCTCGTTGATCAACGCCGGGTTGCCCTTGCCGGCCATGGCTTTCATGGTCTGGCCGACAAAGAAGCCGAACAATTTGTCCTTGCCCGACCGGTATTCGGCGACCTTGTCGGGGTTGGCGGCGATAATCGCATCCACCGCGGCGTCGATGGCACCGGTGTCGGTGACCTGCTTCAGGCCCTTCTCCTCCACGATGGTGCCGGGGTCCTTGCCGGTTTCCACCATCGCTTCGAAGACGTCCTTGGCGATGCGGCCGTTGATGGTGTTGTCTGCCATCAGATCCAGCAGCGCGCCCAGGTTGGCGGCGGAGACGGGGGAGGTCTCGATGGTTGTCCCGGCGCGGTTCAGAGCGGCGAAGAAATCTCCGGTGACCCAGTTGGCGGCGATTTTCGCGTCGCGGCCCTTGGCGACGGTTTCGTAGAAATCGGCGGTGGCCTTTTCCGCCACCAACACCGCGGCATCGTACGGCGTCAGCCCATATTCGGACCGGAAGCGGGCCTGTTTGGCGTCGGGCAGCTCCGGCAATGAGGCCTTCAGCGCGGCGATCCAGTCGTCCTCCAGCACCAGGGGCAGTAGGTCTGGGTCGGGGAAGTAACGGTAATCGTGGGCGTCTTCCTTCGACCGCATGGGGCGTGTGATGCCGCGGTTGCTGTCGAACAGGCGGGTTTCCTGCTTCACTACGCCACCACTCTCCCAGACTTCGACCTGGCGCGCGGCCTCGGCCTCCACCGCCTGCATCACGAACCGGATGGAGTTGACGTTCTTCACCTCGCAGCGGGTGCGGTACTCTTCGCCTGCCTTGCGGACGGAAACGTTCACGTCGGCGCGCATGGAGCCTTCTTCCATGTTGCCGTCGCAGGTGCCCAGATAACGCAGGATGGACCGCAGCTTGCGCAGATAGGCGCCGGCTTCTTCAGGGGAGCGGATATCCGGCTCCGACACGATCTCCATCAGCGCCACACCCGAGCGGTTGAGGTCGATGAAGGTTTTCGTGGGGTGCTGATCGTGCAGCGACTTGCCGGCGTCCTGCTCCAGATGCAGGCGGGTCACGCCGATGGGTTTGACCGACCCGTCGGACAGTTCGACCTCGATCACGCCGGTTCCGACGACCGGGTGCTGGTACTGGCTGATCTGGTAGCCCTGCGGCATATCCGCGTAGAAATAGTTCTTCCGGTCGAACCGGCTGACCTTGTGGATGACGGCGTTCAGCCCGAGGCCGGTACGCACCGCCTGCGTCACGCATTCGCGGTTGATCACCGGTAACATGCCGGGAAAGCCCGCGTCCACGAAGCTGACCTGCGTATTCGGTTCCGCGCCGAACGCGGCGGATGAGCCGCTGAACAGTTTCGACTGGCTGATGACCTGGGCGTGGACTTCGAGGCCTACCACCACTTCCCACGGGCCGGTCGTACCTTCGATCGCGTAAGCCATTTCGTTACCCTCCCGCTCGGATCCGCGGCAGCGCGGTGAAGCCGGCGGCGCGCTCGATTTCCGTCGACACCGCGAACACGGTTTCTTCGTCGAAGGGCTTGCCCATGATCTGCAAGCCCAGCGGCAGCCCGTTGACGTCCAACCCGGCGGGGACGGAGATCGCGGGGACGCCGGCCAGATTGGCCCCGACCGTGAACAGGTCGTTGAGGTACATCTGAATAGGATCGTCCATCTTTTCGCCATGGGCGAAGGCGGCGGACGGCGTGGTAGGGGTAATCAGCGCGTCCACCTTCTGGAAGGCTTCGGTGAAGTCGCGCAGGATCAGGGCGCGCACCTTCTGTGCCTTTAAGTAGTATGCGTCGTAGTAGCCATGCGACAGCACGTAGGTGCCGATCAGGATGCGCCGCCGCACCTCCGCCCCGAACCCGGCGGCGCGGGTATTGGCGTACATGTCCGCCAGCTCGGCACCATCGCGGCGCAGCCCAAAGCGCACGCCGTCGTAGCGCGCCAGATTGGAAGACGCCTCGGCCGGCGCCACGATGTAATAGGTGGCGAGGCCGTACTTGGTGTGCGGCAGAGACACATCGACGATTTCGGCGCCCGCGTCGCGCAGCCAGCCGATGCCTTGCTGCCACAGCGCCTCGATCTCCGCCGGCATGCCGTCGACGCGGTATTCCTTGGGCACGCCGATGCGCAGGCCTTTGACCCCGCGCTTGCAAGCGGCTTCGTAGTCGGGGACCGCCCGGTCGGCGCTGGTGGAGTCCTTCGGATCGTGGCTCGCCATCGATCCCAGCAGGATGGCACCGTCTTGCACCGTGCGGGCGAAGGGACCGGGATGGTCCAGCGAGCTGGCGAAGGCCACCACGCCCCAACGGGAGCACCGCCCATAACTCGGCTTCACCCCCACCAGCCCGCAGAAGGATGCCGGCTGGCGGATGGACCCGCCCGTGTCGGTGCCGGTCGCGCCCATAGCAAGCCGAGCCGCCACAGCCGCCGCGGATCCGCCGGAGGAGCCGCCTGGAACCAAAATAGCGTTCTCGTCCTGCCGCCGCTTCCACGGGTTCTCCACCGGCCCGAAGGCCGAGGTCATGTTGGACGAGCCCATCGCGAACTCGTCCAGGTTGGTCTTGCCCACAAACACCGCGCCGTCGTTCAGCAGATTGGCGGTGACGGTGCTTTCGTACGGGGGAACGAAAGGCCCGAGAATAAGACTGCCGGCGGTGGTGCGCACGTCCGTGGTGCAGAACAGGTCCTTCACCGCCAGAGGGATGCCGGTCAGGGCTTTCATCTCGCCGCGCGCGATGGCTTCGTCAGCCGCTTTCGCCTGTTTCAGCGCCTGGACGTGGGTGACGGTGATGAAGGCGTTCAAGCGCGGGTTCAGGGCGTCGATGCCGAGCAAATGGGCCTCGGTCAGCTCCACGGCGGAGAATTTCTTCGCTTTGAGGGCGTCGCGGGCCTCGGCGATGGTCAGGTCCGTCAGCATTATTCGACCACCTTCGGCACGGCGAAGAACCGCCCATGCCGGTCCGGAGCGTTGGACAGGATTTTGTCCGGGTAGCCGCCGTCGGTCACCACGTCGTCGCGCATCTTCATCGCCATCTGGGCACCGCCGGTCAGCGGTTCCACCCCGTCCACGTTCACCTCGTTCAGCTGCTCGATCCAGCCGAGGATTCCGTTCAACTCGTGGCTGAGCGGCTCAAGCTGGTCGTCCTCCACGCGGATACGCGCGAGGTTCGCAATGCGGCGAATGGTCGTGGGGTCGAGCGCCATGTTCTGCCTTGGCTGGAATGAGGGGCCGGACCATAACGACGCCCATGGCACTCTTCAACCTAAGGGAATTACGCGCATTGCTGGGTCGCGACCAGCGGCTGATCGGGCTGGACCCGGGCAGCAAGACCATCGGCGTTGCGCTGTCGGATGTGCGGCTGATGCTGGCTTCTCCGTATGGGTCGCTGAAGCGCGGCAAGCTGAAGGCGAACGCGCTGGAGATCGCGGCCATCGCGAGGAAGGAGGGCGCGGGCGGCCTGGTGGTCGGGCTGCCGCTGTCGATGGATGGGACGGCCGGGCCGGCGGCTCAGGCGGCCCGCGATTGGACCCTGGCGCTGTCGGAGGCGACCGGGCTGCCGGCGGCGCTGTGGGACGAACGGCTGTCGAGCGCGGCGGTCAACCGGTTTCTGATCGGCGAGGCCGACCTGACCCGAAAGAGGCGAGCCGAGGCGGTTGATCGGGCCGCCGCGGCCTGGATGCTGCAGGGGGCGTTGGATGCGAGCGAATAAGGCCGGGTCAGGATACGTGAAATGACCTGGGACCGCCCGCCTCGGCCCGGTGCGGGCGGGTCGGTCATCAACCAATCCGGCGGCACGACCGGTGCGGGCTCAGGCTTCGCGGTGCAGTTCGCTAGCAGCGTGTCGGACTCGGGTCTCGCACTGAATCCGCGGCATGGCCGCGCCCGCCGTCGGTGCCGCCAGCACCCCCGAATCATACTGCATCAGGCGCCTCACGCCCCGTTAGGCGCTCGTGACACGGCTCCTCGCCCCGCACCCCCCTGTTTTACGCAAAAATACCCCGACCCCGCCTCACTGGGCGGCGCAGAGGACGAACATCCGCTTCAGGTCCCACGCATGATCACAAGGCTCCACTCGCCGCGCACCTTGTCCAGCCCACGCAGCAGGAACTGCCGGAAGTCCGACAGGTTGCTAGATGTGACTACCCTGTCCAGCAAGCACCAGATCTCGATCCCGAAATCCGTCCGCGACGCCAAGCACTGGAAGCCGGGACAGATGTTCGCATTCGTCCCGAGAGACGGGGGGCGGTACATATTGGTTCCCGTTCCCACGCGGGATGAACTCGCGGGTTCGATGTGTGGCACCGATGGCAAATATTATCGATATCGTAACTATTACTGCTGATGCGCGTCGTCGATACCTCGGCCTAGATAGGGTGGCTCAGGGGCTCCTCTCTCGGTCGGGCGTTCGGAGCCGAATTGCCAGAACAGTCAGAATGGTTGGTTCCGACCGTCGTGCAGTAGGAGCTGGTCAAATGGGCCATCCGTGAAGCCGGGGCCCAAAAGGCCAACGAAATTGTCGCGTTCACCAAGGCGGAATGCGCCGTCGTCCCCCTCGACACCGACATCGCGGTCTCCGCTGCCTGGCTCGGCACGCGCCACAAGCTCGCGACCGCCCAAGCCCACGACGCCGAGCTGCTGACCTGCGGCCGACACTTCGAGAACCTCTCCGACGTGCGCTCCCCCCCCAAGCCCATCGCGTGACACTTTCATTGTCCCCCCCGCCAAACCCAGCTATCTACCGCGCCGCACCACATCCACGGATCCCATGAAACCCGGAATCGTCGTCTTCCCAGGCATCAACCGCGAGCGCGACATGGCGATCGCGCTCGAGCAATCCTTCGGCGAGAAGCCGCGGATGATCTGGCATAAGGAAACCGATCTTTCAGGGGTTGACCTGGTGGTGATCCCCGGCGGCTTTTCATTCGGGGACTACCTGCGGTGTGGCGCGATGGCGGCGCGCTCCCCGGTGATGGGGGCCATTCACGATCACGCGGCACGTGGTGGCTATATCCTGGGCGTTTGCAACGGCTTCCAGATCCTGACCGAGGCCGGCTTGCTGCCTGGGGCGCTGCTGCGCAACGCCGCGCTACGCTTCCTGTCCATGGACTGCCACCTCAGCGTCGAACGCACCGACACCGTGTTCACGCGGCACTACCAAAAGGGCCAGACGTTCAGGGCCGTGATGGCACACGGCGACGGCAATTTCTTCGCCGATGACGCGACGCTGGACCGGTTGGAAGGGGAGGGCCTCGTGGCCTTCCGCTACGCCGACGCCAACCGCAACGGGAGTGCCCGCGCCATCGCCGGGATATTCAGCGACAACAAACGCATACTCGGCCTGATGCCGCATCCGGAAGACCTGGTGGACCCGCTGATGGGCGGCGCCGACGGCAAACCTCTTTTTGACGCATTGGCGGCTGCCTGATGGAACGCGACGTCAACCAGGCTCTCGCCCGCGAGTTCGGGCTGAACGCCGAAGAATACCAGCGCGTACTCGACATCATGGGCCGCACCCCCAGCTTCACCGAACTGGGCGTGTTCAGCGTGATGTGGTCGGAGCATTGCAGCTACAAATCCTCCCGCGTGTGGCTGAAGCAGCTGCCGACCAAGGCACCGTGGGTGATCCATGGTCCCGGTGAGAACGCCGGCGTGGTCGCGATCGGGGACGGGCTGGCCGCGATCTTCAAGATGGAGTCGCACAACCACCCCAGCTTCATCGAGCCCTACCAGGGCGCGGCGACCGGCGTGGGCGGTATCCTGCGGGATGTGTTCACCATGGGCGCCCGGCCCATCGCCAACCTGAATGCTCTGCGGTTCGGCAGCCCGGACAACCCCCGCACCAAGCGGGTGGTCGACGGCGTCGTGAGAGGCATCGGCGGCTACGGCAATTGCGTCGGCGTGCCCACGGTGGGCGGAGAAATCAATTTCCACCCGGCCTACAACGGCAACCCGCTGGTCAACGCCATGACCGTCGGCATCGCCGCCACCGACAAAATTTTTCTCAGCGCCGCCGCTGGCATCGGCAACCCCGTCATCTATGTCGGATCCAAAACCGGCCGCGATGGCATCCACGGGGCCACCATGGCATCCGCCGAGTTCGACGCCAATTCTGAGGAAAAGCGCCCGACCGTACAGGTCGGGGACCCGTTCACCGAGAAGCTGCTGATCGAAGCCTGTCTCGAACTGATGGCCACAGACGCCATCGTCGCCATCCAGGACATGGGCGCCGCCGGCCTGACCAGCTCCTCGGTCGAAATGGCCGGCAAGGGCGGCGTCGGGATCGAACTCGACCTGGACCACGTCCCCGCCCGTGAAACCGGCATGACGGCCTACGAGTTCATGCTGTCGGAAAGCCAGGAGCGCATGCTCATGGTGCTGCGGCCGGACCGGCAGGACATGGCACGTGCCATCTTCGAAAAGTGGGACCTGGACTTCTCCGTCATCGGCCACATCACCGATACCGGCCGCATCGTGGTGAAGCACCAAGGTGAAATCAAAGCCGACATCCCCCTGGGCCCGCTGAACGACCAGGCACCGCTCTACACCCGCCCGACCGAGGAAACGCCCAAGCAGGAGCAACTCAGCGCCGCCCGCATCGAGGACCGTCTCGGCCTCACCGCCGCGCTGCGCAAGCTCATCGCCTGCCCCGACCTGTGCTCCCGCGCCTGGGTCTGGGACCAGTACGACAGCACCGTTGGCGGCCAAACCGTCAAGCGCCCCGGCGCCGCCGATGCCGCTGTGGTGAAGCTCGAAGGATTGAAGCGCGGTTTGGCGCTGACCACCGACTGCACCCCGCGCTATTGCCTCGCCGACCCGGAAGAGGGCGGCAAGCAGGCCGTCGCGGAAGCCTGGCGCAACCTGACCGCCGTGGGCGCCCGTCCGCTGGCGATCACCGACAACATGAACTTCGGCAACCCGGAAAAGCCGGAAATCATGGGCCAGTTCGCCGCTGCCATCCGCGGCATGGCCGCCGCCTGTGAGGCGCTGGACTTCCCCGTCGTGTCCGGCAATGTCAGCCTGTATAATGAAACCGAGGGCAAGGGCATTCTGCCCACCCCCGCCATCGGCGGCCTCGGCGTGCTCGACGACGCCGCGCAAGCGGTGGGTATCGGCCTCACCCCCTGGCTCGACATCGTCGTCGTCGGCCAGACCAAAGGCTGGCTCGGCCAATCCCTGTGGCTGCGGGAGGTCAACGGCCGGGAGGACGGGGCGCCGCCGCCCGTCGATCTGACCGTAGAACGCGCCAACGGCGATTTCGTCCGCGCCCGCATCCTGTCCGGTGAAATTCGCGCCTGCCACGACGTGTCGGATGGCGGCATCCTGGTGGCGATCGCGGAAATGGCGATGGCAACCGGCGTCGGCGCCCGCCTGTCGGCGCATCCCCGCGAAATCCCCGGCCACGCCTTTTGGTTCGGTGAGGATCAGGCCCGCTACCTCGTTGCCGTGCCCGACAGCGCCAGCTTCATCCGCGCCGCCGATGCCGCCGGCATCCCAGCCATGCGCCTCGGCACGTCAGGCGGTGGGGATTTGACACTGCCGGATGGCGGTACAATATCCGTCGAGTCCCTCTGCGCCGAGAACGCCGCGTTCTTCCCGGCGTGGATGGACAACAACAGGAGCTAACACGCATGGCGATGGCCGCGAGCGAAATCGAAGCGTTGATCAAATCCGCCCTGCCCGACGCACAGGTGACGATGCAGGATCTGGCGGGGGACAACGACCATTGGGGCGCCAAGGTGGTGTCCTCGGCGTTCAAGGGCCTGTCGCGCGTGAAGCAGCACCAGATCGTTTACGCCGCGTTGCGCGGCCGCATGGGGGGCGAGCTGCACGCCCTGGCCTTGCAAACCTCCGCCCCCGAATAACCGATATCATCGAGGAGTTCACACCATGGCCGCCATCGACGACCGCATCCAGACCGAAATCACAGGCAACGACGTGATGCTCTACATGAAGGGGACCCCGATGTTCCCGCAATGCGGCTTCTCCGCCCGCGTCATCCAGATACTCACCCACATGGGCGTCCCCTTCCAGTCCGCCAACGTGCTGGAAGACGACGAGCTGCGCGAGGGCATCAAGGTGTTTTCGCAGTGGCCGACGGTGCCGCAGCTTTACGTGAGGGGCGAGTTTGTCGGCGGCTGCGACATCGTGACCGAGATGTTCCAGTCCGGCGAGCTGGAAACCCTGCTGACCGAAAGCGGCGTGCCGGTAAAGGCTGGCTCTTAACCTTTCGTTAACCTTTCCGCTGTAAGAAAGGGGTGGAGCGTCGGCTCCGCCCCTTTTTTCGTGGTGAGGCCCAGTGCGGATCGGCATCGTCACTCCAGCGTTCAATGTGGGCCCCTATATCGGGGAAACCATCCGGTCGGTGTTGGATCAGACGCACCGGGACTGGACGATGGTCGCGGTGGACGATGGGTCCACCGACGATACCGCCGCTGTGGTGGGGGCGTTCCGCGATCCGCGCCTGCGTCTGATCTCCCAGGTGAATGCCGGCGTTTCAGCGGCCCGCAATCGCGGCGCCGTGGCGCTGGACTGCGACGCGATGCTGTTCCTGGACGGGGACGACTGCTTGGCGCCTTTCGCGCTGGAGGCGTTGGCGCACGCGTTGGCCGATGCGCCTTGTGCCGTTGCCGCCGTGGGACCCTATGAGCGGGGCGGCCGGGTTTATGCGCCCGCATCGGGGGACATCCTGGAGCGGCTGCTGGTAAGGAACCTGTTCGTCAACGGCGGCCATGTGCTGATCCAGCGGGGCGCGGTGCAGCCCTTCCGGGAGGACCTGCGATACGGGGAGGATTGGGAGTTCTGGGTGCGGTTGGCACTATCTCCAACGTCATGGCCGGCGAAAGCCCGCCATCCACGGCTTTGCTCAGCAACGACACCGAAAGATGTGGATGGCGGGCTTTCGCCCGCCATGACGTTGGGGCGCATCACCCCAACCCCCGCCCCCCGCCCCATCCTGCACGTCCGCGAACGCCCCAGCGGCGCCTACCTGCGCATGGCCACCGACCCGGCATCCTTCACCGCCTGCCTCGACGCCATCCACGGCCATCCCGCGCTCGCCGCCCTTTTCTCACCGGAAAAGCGCGCCGCCCTCCGCCGGCAAGCCGATGCCGAGGTCCAATGGACCATCGGCCGCGAATTGATCCGCCACCGGCGCCACCGCGATGGCCTGATATGGCTCGGCCGCTCAATCGCCGCCGACCCGACCGTCCGGCGCGCGGCGCTCATGGCGGCTATCGCGGTGCTGCCGCCGTACTGGCGCGGCCCCCTTTACCCCTACGATCAGATCGAGCGATAATTACCATGTCTCTCACAACCGGAACAAACAAATGATCGCCCGTCTCGCCACCCTGACGTTCGGAGCCCTGCTCATTCTGATTGCCTCGACCGCCGGAAGCCAGGCACGCAACTATACGGTCGCCCTCGGGAAAGGGTCCGTTACAATCGACATCCCGAAGTCCTGGGACGTCTCGGACATCGATCGGGGACTCGAAGCGAAAACTGTGGACGAGGAAGTCTACGTCTGGGCCGAGGCCTACACCGAAGCGCAGGTCGATAAGATCATGGATGAGCACGGCAACTATTTCGGCAAACAGGGCGTGGCCATCACCGGCAAGATCAAGACCGACACGCGCACGGTGAACGGCTTGAGCATGAAGATGCTGGACGTGCCAGCGACATGGAACGGCGATCGCACGGTGGTGCAATATCTCCTGGTCGATCCCGGCTGGCCGTCCGGCTGGAAGCTGATGCTGACCGAATGGGCCTCCCCGAAGGGGGACAAGATGTATCAAAAGGACCTGGACACCATCATGAATGGCCTGACGTTCAATCAAAAATAGTCAGAGCCGGCCCGGCTCCATACCGTTCTTCCTGATCGCCCCATCCGCGGTAGGGGCTGACAAATACGCCTGTAGCGCCCTGGCCACCGCAGGGGCGGCGGCGCGGGTCAGCACCCCGCTGGAGAACGTCGTGACATTCTGAATATCGGCGGGTAACGGCCCCAACAGCGTAATCCCGGACTCGTTGATCAACTCGCTGACTTGCTGAAAGCCGAGCGCCACCGCGCCGCTGGCGAGATAATGCGCAACCGGAATCCCCGGCGTGCTCTGCGTCGCTTTGGCCCGTACCTGCTCGGCGATGCCCATCTTCTCAAACAGCGCCAGAAGATACACCCCGCTGGGTCCCTGGGAGTAGCCGATCGATGGCGCCGCGAGCAGCGCCTGTTTGACGGCCTCCCCCGACCCGATGTCAGGCTTCGGCGCGCCCGCTTTCACCGCGACCCCGATCCCCGACTTCATCAGGTCGACGCGGCTGCCGGGCACGACGGCACCGGCCGCGATGAGCCGGTCGATGGTGCCGGCACCGGCGATGACCAAGTCGAATGCTTCGTCCGAGGCAACCTGTTCGACGATGGCGCCGGTACTCGACCAGGTCGTGACGACCTTGGTGCCGGATGCCACCTCGAACCCCGGCACCAGTTCCCGGTAGGCATATTGGACGGCGCGGGAGACCAGCGCCCTGGCTTCAACAGCGTGTTTCACGTTCGGGTTTCCTTCTCACGCCCACAGTAAGTGCGGCTTGTTCAGGGCCGCCCAGGCTCCATGCCATTTCTCCTGATCGCCGCGTCCGCGGCCGGTGCCGCGGCACGGGTCAGCACGCCGCTGGAGAATATCGTAACATTCTGAATGTCGGCGGGTAACGGCCCCTGTCAGTAAATATTTCAGCATTTTGGCTTTCTTGCTGAACCATAATGATACCTTTCAGTCCGAAAGCGGTACTGTCCAGGCGTCATAGCCATATACCCAGTCCGGGTTGGTCGATCCCCGCAGCCAGGTATTCTGCGCCGAGGTCTGCTGGATTTCCGACGTGCGCGGCTTGCGAGTCGCCTCGAACCGCCGGAACCCGGCGGCGACGCCATCGGGGTCGACGCCCTCCAAGCAACGGGACAGGACGGCGCCGTCCTCGATCGACGTCGACGCACCCTGCGCCATATAGGGCGTCATCGGATGGCAGGCGTCTCCGAGCAGGACGATGTTGCCCTCGCCCCAGCGGGGGAGGGGGTCGCGGACGACAAGCGCCCATTTATGCACGTCCGGGCAGGCGGCGAGGATGGCGCGCACCTGAGGGTGAAAATCCTTGTAAGCCTCCCGCAGCACCGTCAGATCGCCTTTGGAGGACCAGGATTCGATTCCGTAGTCGGGCTCGGGTGTGCTGGTGACGAAATACAGCTCATCGCGGCGAGGGTTCGTGAAGTAGCTGACAATGTGTCGGTCCGGGCCCCACCATTTGCAGCAAGCCTCCACCTCCAACCCGTTCAGCAGGGCGGTGGGGAACACCGTGCGGTAGGCGACGCGGCCGGTGTAGGTGGGCCGTTCCGCACCCAGCAGAATCTCCCGCACCACCGAGTGCACCCCATCGGCGCCGATCACCGCGTCGGCCTCGGCCGTGGCGCCATTGGTGAAGGTCATGGTGACTGTGGCGCCGCGCTGCGACAGACCCTCCAGTTTATGGTCGAGGTGGATGATCTCCGGCGGCACCAGCCCGGCCAGAGCCGCGTGCAGATCGCCGCGGTGCATCAGGAAGTAGGGCGCGCCGTAGCGGGCCTCGATTTCGGCCCCGAGGGTCTGGGTGTTGGTCACGTTGCCCGTGTCGTAGTCGCGGCTGCGGTTGATGTCCGGCTGGAACGCCAGCGCGCGCAGCGACGGTTCCAGCCCCAGCGCCCGCAGCACCCGGATGGAGTTGGGGGCCTGCTGGATACCGGCGCCCAGGCGGGTGAAGCCGCGTGCCTGCTCGTAAATCCGCACGTCGATGCCGACCCGCCGCAGACACGCCGCCGCCGTCAGCCCCCCAATCCCCGCGCCGATAATTGCTATCCGTAACTGCCGAACCATCCGTCGTCTCCTGCTCACGCATAACTTGCGGCAGCGGCGGGCGCGGAGCAAATTGACGCCCAGGAGGATGAACCCATGCCCAAGCTGCTGTCCCGCCCACCCGAGCGCCTGCACCACCACGCGTTTGTCGTGAAGGACCAGGAACGGAACCGCCAGTTCTTTGAGGATCTGCTGGGCATCCCCCTGGCCGCCACTTGGTGCGAGAGCCACCACAGCCCCTGGGTCAACCGGGAGGTCGCATTCTGCCACACTTTCTACACCGTGGGTGACGGCGGGGCGCTGGCCTTCTTCTCCTTCGCCGATGAGGAGGTCTACCAAAAGACCCAGGCCGCGAAACCGGCGGAGATCGGCAGCTTCGACCATATTTCGTTCAAAGTGGACGACCCCACATTTAACGAACTCGTTGGCCGACTGAATGCCGCCGGGGAGAAGGTGCGCGTCACCGACCACGGCTACTGCAAGTCGATGTATTGCACCTCCCCCGACGGGTTGATCATGGAGTTCACGGTGGACCCGCCGGACGCCGCCCGCATCGATGCCATCCGCCGCGCCGACGCGCATGCGGAGCTGAAACGCTGGATGGCGGGGGACCACCGGCCCAACAACGATTTGCGGCCTGGGGCGTAGGCGTCATTTAGCATTCGCCGAACTGTCACCGGAGCGCCATTGTTTCGCCCCAGCGGCGGCTGTATCCACCGCGCATGCCCGAATCCACAAAGCGACTCCCGCCCGAGCAGATTGGCCACCTGGCTCGCCGGCCGCGTTTGTTCCATCGCAGCGATAGCGGCGGGGCGATGGATATGACCGCCCCCATGACCCACACCTCGGTCACCAGCCGGCTGCGCGCCATGCGGCGCCTGGGCCTGATATTCGCCTGGACGCTGCCAAGCATCCTGATCCAGACGGTGTGCGTGGTGCTGCCGGGGCGGCCGAAGGTGGCATTTGCCAGACTCTATTGGGCGGCGTTCGCGCGGCTGTTGGGGCTGAAGGTGCGGGTGATCGGGCAGTTGGCCTCGGGAACGGCCGGCCGGCCGGTGATTTTCGTGTCCAACCACTCGTCCTGGGTGGATATCCCGGTGGTGGGCGGCGTGCTGGACGGGTGTTTCGTTGCCAAGGGCGACGTGGCGGGGTGGCCGGTGATCGGCACCATCGCGCGGCTGGGCCGGTCGGTGTTCGTCAGCCGCCAGCGCGGCTCCACCGTGCGGGAACGCGACACTATGCGCGCCTTGCTGGCCGGTGGGGATAATTTGATCCTGTTTCCGGAGGGCACCAGCTCCGACGGATCGCGGGTCTTGCCGTTCCGGTCGTCGTTTTTCTCCATCGCCGAGGGAGACGCGCGGCCGATCATCCAGCCTGTGTCGGTGGTCTACGACCGTCTGGGCGGCTTGCCGGCGGGCCGGGCCAACCGGCCGGTGTTCGCGTGGTACGGGGATATGGACATCGCGTCGCACTCCTGGCGGCTGGCGCAGCACCGGGGCTTGCGGGTGACGGTGCTGCTGCACGCGCCGCTGGATCCCGCCCGGTTTGCCGACCGCAAGGCGCTGTCGCAGGCGGTGTGGCGCACCGTCGCCGACGGCGCCGCGACGCTGCGGCAGAACCGGCCGGCTCGGCCCTTGGAGGTCGAGGATGCGCCGGGCGACGATCTGGTGGGGGCGGGGGACGCGGCGTTCGCCTGACGCGGCGGCCAGAAGGCGTTAAACCGTCATCGTCAACCTTATTGACACGACGCCCGCCCCCCCTGCCATACTCCCGCACCGAACCGGAGACCCAACCAAACTGCCACGCTTGACCCCGCCCGCTATCCCGACGATTCCTCCCCCCTTCCAAGCCGGGCTGGTCCGGTGCGGTTGGTCGGGACGCGATCTCTGATGGACGCCGAAGCAGTCACCATCGCTACAGCGCGCAAGCGCCTGCACGTAATCACCTGGGGATGCCAGATGAACGTGTACGACTCCGGGCGGATGGCCGACGTGCTGGCCCCCCCTCGGTTATGCCCCCGCCGCCGAACCCGACGGCGCCGACATGGTCATCCTCAACACCTGCCATATCCGCGACAACGCCGCCGAGAAGGTCTTTTCGGAGCTCGGGCGCCTGCGCCGCATGAAGGAAGCGACCGGCAACCGCATGATCCTCGCCGTCGCCGGCTGCGTCGC